>DASYSE010000001.1:0-33734 GCA_036003705.1 Actinomycetes bacterium
GGAACCCCAAGGGGATGTCCCGGTCGATCGGCGCGGGTCCGGGGAACCCCAAGGGGATGTCCCGGTCGATCGGCGCGGGTCCGGGGAACCGGAGGCCGCCGACCGCCTTGGCCGGCTGATCGGGCTGCAGCCGGCCCCCGTGCCGCCCGAGGACGCGGTCTGGGCGGTGCGGCGGTTCCTGGAGGTGCTGGCCGCCCGGCGGCCGCTGGTGGTGGTCATCGACGACCTCCACTGGGCCGAGCCGAGCCTGCTCGACCTGCTGGAGCAGGTCGTCGCCCTGGCCCGGGAGGCCCCGATCCTGCTGGTCGCCGTGGCCCGGCCCGAGCTGCTGGAGCAGCGGCCGGCCTGGTCGGGCGGGCGGCTGAACGCCAGCACCTTGCTGCTGGAGCCGCTGGCCGCCGACGAGTCGGCGACCCTGCTCGACCACCTGGCCGGAGAGGTGTCCCTGCCGGCGGAGGCGACCGCCCGCATCACCCATACCGCCGAAGGCAACCCGCTGGTCCTCGAGGAGCTGCTGGCGATGCTGATCGAGGAGGGTCGGCTGCGGCGCGACGGCGACCGCTGGGTGGCCGACGACCTGGCCGCCGTCAGCACCCCGCCGACCATCCAGGCGCTGCTGGCGGCCAGGCTGGACCGGCTGGCCGGCGAGGAGCGCGCCCTGCTCGACCGGGCGTCGGTGATGGGCCAGGCCTTCGACCGCTCGGCGGTGCTGGCCCTCACGCCGGCGCCGGCCAGGGAAGCGGTCGACGCCCACCTGCTGGCGCTGGTCCGCAAGGAGCTGCTGCGCCCGGCGCACGCCCCCCTCGGCGGCCGCGACGGCTTCCAGTTCCGCCACCAGCTGGTCCGTGACGCCGCCTACGACTCGCTTCCCAAGCAGGCACGGGCCGAGCTTCACCAGCGTTACGCGGACTGGCTGGCCCGGACCCTGGGCGAACGCGGCCGCGAGGTCGAGGAGGTGCTCGGCTGGCACCTGGAGCGGGCCCACCGTTTGCTGACCGAGCTCGGCCCGGTGGACCCGGGCGGCCGCGAGCTGGCCGCCGCCGCCGCCGAGCGGCTGGCCTCGGCGGGCCGCACGGCCACCGGTCGCGGCGACCTGCCCGCCGCCGCCAAGCTGCTGGAACGGGCCATCGCCCTGCTCCCGCCCGCCGACCGGGCCCGGCTGCACCTGCTCACCGAGCTGGGCGAGGTGCTGACCCTGAACGTCGAGACCGAGCGGGCCGAGCGTGTCCTCGACGAGGCCCTCGCCGCCGCCGACCGCACCGGCGACCAGGGGCTGCGGGCCCACGCAACCCTCGGCAAGCTCGAGCTGCGGCTGGACTCGCCCGACCGCGGCCCCGACACCTACCGGGCCGACGTCCAGCAGGCGCTGTCGCTGCTGGAGGGGCTCGGCGACCAGCAGGGGCAGGCGCGGGCCTGGCGGCTGCTCGGGCTCGACAGCTACCTGCGCTGCCTGATCGGCCGGGCCGAGGACGAGTTCCAGCGCGCCGTCGACCACGCCCGCACCGCCAACGACGAGCGGGTCGAGGCCGGCAACCTGTACGTCCTCGCCCAGTCGGCGTTCTGGGGCCCGACGCCGGTCGCCGAGGGCATCCGCCGCTGCCAGGAGATCCGCGGACGGGCCGAGGGCAGCTACCGGGTCGAGATGTCGGCCCTGCACACCCTGGCCGGGCTGCACGCCATGCAAGGCGAGTTCGACCTTGCCCACGAGCTCGGCGACGCCGCCGTGGCGATCGCGGGCAGGCTCGGCCCGAGCCGCTTCGCCGCCCTCTGCAGCCAGTTCCTCGGTCAGGTCGAGCTGCTGGCCGGCGACCCGGCGGCGGCCGAGCGGTGGCTTCGATGGGGATCTGGGATCCTGGAGAAGATGGGGGAGCGGGGACTGCGCTCGGAGATCACCGCCAACCTGGCCAGGGCGCTCACCGCCCAGGAGCGCGACGACGAGGCGCTCGAGGCCGCCACCCTCAGCGGCGAGCTGGCCGTGCGCGACGACCTCTACGCCCAGGTCGAGCGGCGCGGGGCGCTGGCCATGGTGCTGGCCAGGCGGGGCCGGCCGGCCGAGGCCGAGCGGCTGGCCGCCGAGGCGGTGGAGCTGGCCCTGGACAGCGACATGCTGGCCATGCAGGCCGGCGCCCTGCTCGACCTGGCCCGGGTGCTGCGATCGGCCGGCCGGGCCGAGGAAGCCGTGCCGCTGCTGCGCCAGGCCCTGGGGCTGGCCGAGCGCAAGGGCCACCTGGTCGCGGCCGGACAGGCCAAGGACCTGCTCGATGCCTGACGACGGCTCGGCGGGGATGGGCGGCGGCGGTTCCCCGGCGGCCGGTGGGGTGCGGGTCGACCGGCGGGCCGGGGAGGAGATGCCGGCGCCGCTGCGTCGCGACGTCCGGCTGCTCGGCCACCTGCTCGGCCGGGTCCTCGAGGAGGCCGGCGGCCCCGGCCTGCTGGAGGACGTCGAGCGCCTGCGAAGGGCCACCATCGCCCTGCGCAACGCCGACGGCGGCCGCCGGGACGCCAGGGCCCGGGTGGTGGAGCTGGTCTCTGGATTCGACCTCGACCGGGCCGAGCTGCTGGCCCGTGCCTTCACCGTCTACTTCCAGCTGGTCAACCTGGCCGAGGAGCAGCACCGGGTCAGGACCCTGCGCGAGCGTCGCCAGAACGGCGGGCAGGTGCGGGAGTCGTTCGCGGCCGCCGTCCAGGAGATCAGGGAGGCCGCCGGCGAGGAGGGGCTGGCCGGCCTGCTCGACCGGCTCGAGGTCGTGCCCGTGCTCACCGCCCACCCCACCGAGGCCAGGCGGCGGGCGGTGGTCGACGCCCTTCGCCGCATCGCCACCGAGCTGGGCCGTCTGGACGCCCCGCGGCTGCCCTTCGACGACGAGGCGGCAGCCTCCCGCCGGCTGCTGGAGGAGATCACCATCCTGTGGCGGACGGCCCAGCTCCGTCGCGACCGGCCGAGCCCGCTCGACGAGGTCCGTTCGGTCATGGCGGTGTTCGACACCACCTTGTTCCGGCTGGTGCCGGCCGCCTACCGGGCACTGGAGCAGGCCCTGGCCGGCGAGGCCAGCGGCACCCGGCCGCCGCCGTTCCGCCCCTACCTACGCTGGGGGAGCTGGGTCGGCGGCGACCGCGACGGCAACCCAAGCGTCACCGCCCAGACGACCAGGGCCGCCATGGCCATCCAGGCCGACCACGTCCTGCGCGGCCTGGAGGCCGTTACCAGGCGGGTCGGGCACACCCTGACCGTCTCGGCCGCCTCGACGCCGCCGTCGCCGGAGCTGCTGGCCTCCCTGGCCCGCGACACGGCCGCCTTCCCGGGGCCGGCCGCCGCCATCGGCAAACGCTGGCCTGACGAGCCCCATCTCCGGAAGCTGCTGCTTGCCGCCGAGCGGCTGGCCGCCACGCGGGCCGGCCTGCTCGGCGGGACCGGCGTGGAGCCCGGCCACGGCTACCGGGACGCCGGCGAGTTCCTGGCCGAGGTGCGCATGGTCCAGGCGTCGCTGGCCGGGTCGGGGGCGACCCGCCTGGCCTATGGGGAGCTGCAGCACCTGGCCTGGCAGGTCGAGACGTTCGGCTTCCACCTGGCCTCCCTCGAGGTTCGCCAGCACGCCGCCGTCCACGCTCGGGCCCTGGCCGAGCTGGCCCCCGACGCCGTCGGGGACGCGGCCGCCCTCGACCGGCTGGCGGTGGCAGGCTGGCCGCGGGGCTTGGGGGGCAGCGCGCCCAGGTCCCCGGTGGATGGGGCCACCGAGGAGGTGCTGGCGACCCTGCGGGTCATGAGCGAGCTGCAGGCCCGCTACGGGCCCGACGCCTGCCGGCGCTACGTGGTCAGCTTCACCCGCTCGGCCGCCGACCTGGCCGCGGTCGGCGCGCTGGCCCGGCTGGCCGTCCCCGACGGCTCGCTCGACCTGGACGTGGTCCCGCTGTTCGAGTCACGGGCCGACCTGGAGCGGGCGTGCGACGTGCTCGACGAGTACCTTGCCCTGTCGGGCGCGGCGGCCTGGCTGGACCGCCGGGGGCGGCGGCTGGAGGTGATGCTCGGCTACTCCGACTCGGCCAAGGACGCCGGCTTCCTGGCCGCCAACCTGGCCCTGTACCGGGCCCAGGGCAGGCTCGCCGCCTGGGCGGCCGAACGTGGCGTCGAGCTGGTCCTGTTCCACGGTCGTGGCGGTGCCCTCGGCCGCGGCGGCGGCCCGGCCGGGCGGGCCGTGCGCGGGCAGGCCCCCGGCTCGGTCGCCGGGCGCTTCAAGGTCACCGAGCAGGGCGAGGTCATCTACGCCCGTTACGGCAGCCTGGCCATCGGCCACCGCCACCTTGAGCAGGTCACCAACGCCGTGCTGGGCGCCTCGACCCCGGCGGCGCAGGACGCCCTGGTGGCCGCCGAGGCGCGCTTCCTGCCAACCGCCACCCGCATGGCCACCGCCGCCGAGATGGCCTGGCGTGCCCTGGTCGAGCAGGACGGGTTCGCCGAGTTCTTCGCGCAGGTGACCCCGATCCAGGAGCTCGGGCTGCTGCGGATCGGGTCGCGTCCGGCCATGCGCGGCGGCGGCGGATCGGGGACGGCCGGCGGCGACCTGGCCGACCTGCGGGCCATCCCGTGGGTGTTCGCCTGGAGCCAGAACCGCTGCAACCTGCCCGGCTGGTACGGGCTGGGCACCGGGCTCGAGGTGGTCGCCGGCCAGCCCGACGGCCTGGCCACGCTGCGCGAGATGTACACCGGGTGGGCGTTCTTCCGGTCGATGATCGAGAACGCCGAGATGAGCCTGGCCAAGGCCGACCCGCTGGTCGCCGAGTCCTACCTGGAGCTGGGCGGGCGGCCCGACCTGGTCGCCGCCATCCGCGAGGAGTTCCGGCGCACCAGAGCACTGGTCCTGGAGACCGCCGGGGCCGAGCGCCTGCTGGGCCACCGCCCGGTCCTGCGCCAGGCCGTCGACCTGCGCAACCCCTACGTCGACGCGCTCTCGTTCCTGCAGGTCCGCTTCCTGACCGAGCTGCGCAACGGTCTGTCGGGCGCGGAGGCGGCCAGGGCCGCCGGCCTGGTCCTGCTCACCGTCAACGGCGTCGCCGCCGGCCTGCAGAACACCGGCTGAGACGTGGCGGAGCCCCAGCTGCCCGACAGCTTCGTTGGCCGCATGCGCCAACTGCTCGGCCCCGAGGCGCGGGCGTTCCTCGACAGCTACCGGCGGCCGGCCGAGCGGGCGGTGCGGGCCAACCCGCTCAAGCTCGACCCGGCCGCCCTCCCGCCCCTGCTCGGCATCGCGCCCGAGCCGGTGCCGTGGTGCCGGGAGGCGTTCTTCCTGCCCGGCGACGTCCGCATCGGCGACACCGTCGCCCAGGCCGCCGGGCTCGGCTACGTGCAGGAGCCGTCGGCGCTGGCCGTCGGGGAGGCGCTGGATGTGCAACCCGGGCAGCGGGTGCTCGACCTGGCGGCCGCCCCCGGCGGCAAGACCACCCTGGTCGCCGGCCGGCTCGGCGGCCACGGTCTGGTGGTCGCCAACGAGCTGCAGCGGAGCAGGATGCCGGCGCTGGTCGACAACCTCGACCGCTGGGGGTCGTGGCGCACAGCGGTCACCGCCGAGACCGTCGAACGGCTGGCCGGGCGGCTGCCCGAGGCGTTCGACCGGGTGCTGCTGGACGCGCCCTGCTCGGGCGAGGGCCTGTTCCGGCGCAACCCGGCGGCGGCGGTCCAGTGGCGCCCCGGCCACGTCCGCGGCAGCGCCGAGCGGCAGCGGCGCCTGCTGGCCGACGCCGCCCGCCTGGTCCGGCCCGGCGGGGTGCTGGTCTACTCGACCTGCACCTTCGCTCCCCAGGAGAACGAGCAGCAGGTGGCCGGGTTCCTGCTCGCCCACCCGGGCTGGGAGGTGCAGGAGATCCCCTGGCACGAGGGGTTCGCGGCCGGCCGGCCCGACTGGTGTCCCGACGGGCCGCCGGAGCTGGCCAGGACGGTGCGCCTGTGGCCGCACCGGCTGCGGGGCGAGGGCCACTTCGTGGCCAAGCTCGGCCGTCCAGGTCGCCCCACGAGGCCGCCCGGCCGCCCATCCCGGCACGGCGGCCCCGACCGAGCCGGGAGCCCGACCGGCGCCGTCCTCGACGCCTGGCGGGTGTTCGCCGCCGACGCCCTGCTGGTCGAGCCCCCGTCGCTGAAGGTGGCCGGCCAGCGGGTCTACAGCGTCCCCGACGAGGCGGTGGCCGGCGGCGACCTGCGCCTGGTCCGGCCGGGCCTGCTGCTGGGCCGGGCCCGGCCCGGCCGGTTCGAGCCGGCGCATGCGCTGGCCATGGCCGCCGGCCCGGCGATGGTGCGCCGGACCAGACGGCTGGACGACGCCGAGGTCCGAGCCTGGCTCAGGGGGGAGGCGCTGCCCGGCGACGGCCCGCCGGGCTGGACGCTGGTCACCACGGGGGACTGGCCGCTGGGCTGGGGCCGGGTGTCAGGTGGGGTCCTCAAGAACCACTTCCCCAAGAGCCTGCGTACGATGTGGCATGCCCATGTCTGAGATCAGCCGGGAGGCGGCACGGTGAGCAGCAAGGCACCCCACGCCGAGGTAGCCCAGCGGCTCGGCCGCGCCCAGCAGCGCTACACGTCCGGCCGGCGCACCCTGGTCGAGCTGCTGCACGACGCCGGGCGGCCACTGGAGATCTTCGAGCTGGCCGAGGGCCCGGCCAGGCTGCCGGTGAGCTCGATCTACCGGAACCTGGTCGTGCTCGAACAGGCCGGCGCGGTCACCCGGTACCCGGGGACCGGCGGCGGCCACGCCCGCTACGAGCTGTCCGAGGAGCTGGTCGGCCACCATCATCACCTGGTCTGCAGCCGCTGCGGCCGGATCGAGGACGACCCAGTCCCACCGGAGGTCGACGCCGGCCTGCAGTCGCTGCTGGGCGCGGTCGCCGCCCGCACCGGGTTCAAGGTCACCGACCATCGCCTGGAGCTGCGCGGCCTCTGCAAGCAGTGCAGCTAGCTCTCGGTTATGAGAATCATTGCCAATACCGTTATGATGGCCGGTGTCAGCAACCTACCGGTAGGAGGCGCCATGTCCAGGCCACGGATGGTCCTGCTCGGCGCCTGCCTGGCGGCCGCCCTGGCCGCAGGCTGCTCGGCGACCGGCGGTGCCACGGGCGCGGCCGAGGGTGACGAGTTGCGGGTGGTCGCCACCACCACCCAAGTCGCCGACTTCGCCCGCAACGTCGGCGGCGACCAGGTGCAGGTGACCAGCCTGCTCAAGCCGGGCGTGGACGCCCACGACTTCGAGCCCTCTCCCACCGACCTGGACACCATCGCCAGGGCCGACCTGGTGCTGGAGAACGGGGTCGGTCTGGAAGGGTGGCTAGACGACACCATCAAGAGCTCCGGCTTCACCGGCCCGGTGGTGGACACCAGCCAAGGGGTGAAGCTCCGCAACGGCGGCCACGCCGAAGAAGGCCAGGAGCAGGCCGGTGGAGGGGAGGAGCACGACCCGCACATCTGGCAGAATCCCCGCAACGCCCAGATCATGGCGGCCAACATCCAGCGGGCCCTGTCTGAGGCCGAGCCGGCCGGCGCCGCCACCTTCAAGGCCAACCTGGACACCTACACCAAGCAGCTGCAGGCCCTCGACGTCGAGGTCGAGCGGCAGATCGACAGCCTGGCCAACAAGAAGCTGGTCACCAACCACGACGCCTTCGGCTACTACATCGACCGCTACGGACTGGAGTTCGTCGGCTCGGTCATCCCCAGCTTCGACACCTCGACCGAGCTGTCCGGCAAGGACGTCCGCGACCTGGTGGCCAGGATCAAGGCGACCAAGGTCAAGGCCGTGTTCTCGGAGACGACCCTGCCGCCGAAGGCGGCCCAGACGATCGCGGCCGAGGGCGGCGTCAAGGTCGTGACCGGCGAGGATGCCCTGTACGGCGACGCGCTCGGACCGCCAGGGTCCGACGGCGACACCTACCTGAAGATGGTTCGCCACAACACGGCCACGATCGTGAGCAACCTCAGTGGCACCTGACCCGCCCCAGGGGCCCGGGGAGCCTCCTCCGGTCCTGGTCCTGCGCCATGCGACGGTCGCCTACGAGCGCGACCCGGTGGTCGAGGGGGTCGATGGCCAGGTCGCGGCCGGGCAGTCGGTCGCCCTCATCGGCCCCAACGGTGCCGGCAAGTCGACTCTCATCAAGGCCGTGCTCGGCCTGGTCCCGCTGACCGGCGGGAGCATCCAGGTGCTCGGCCGCGCACCCCAGGCGGCCCGCCGCCAGGTCGCCTACGTGCCCCAGGCCGACACCCTCGACGCCGAGTTCCCGGTCTCGGCCATGCAGGTGGTGCTGATGGGCCGCTACCCGAGGGTCGGCTGGGTGCGGCGCCCAGCGGCGGCAGACCACCAGGCCGCCAGCAGGGCCCTGGCCCAGGTCGGCCTGGCCGAGCGGGCCTCGGCTCGGTTCGGCATCCTCTCGGGCGGGCAGCGCCAGCGGGTCCTGCTGGCCCGGGCGATCGCCCAGGAGCCGAAGCTGCTGCTGCTCGACGAGCCGTTCAACGGCGTCGACGCCCTCTCCCAGGACCTGCTCCTGACCGCCCTCGGCCGCCTGCGGGCCGATGGGGCCGCGGTCGTCATGGCCACCCACGACCTCGGCCTCGCCCACCTGGCCTGCGACGAGGTCTGCCTGCTCAACCGGCACCAGATCGGCTTCGGCCCGATCGGCACCATCCTGACCCCGGAGCTGCTGCGCGCCACCTACGGCGGCCAGGCGCTCCAACTGCGGGGCGACGGGGTGATCGTGGCCCGGCCGTGACCGGCGGGGTCCGGCCGGGGGGGCCCGGGGGACCCCGAGGGGGTCTCCCGCTCGGTCGGGGAGCGCTCCCAGGGGGGTGCCCCGATGCATGACTGGCTCGTCCAGCCGTTCACCATCCCCTACATGCAGCGCGCGCTGGTGGAGGTGCTGCTGCTCGGCGCTCTGGCCGGGGCCGTCGGGGTGTTCGTCGTCCTGCGCCGGCTCGCCTTCGTCGGCGATGCCCTCACCCACACGGTATTCCCCGGGGTGGTCATCGCCCACCTGCTCGGCCAGTCGCTGCTGCTCGGCGCCCTGGCCTTCGGCGTCCTGACGGCGCTGCTGCTGACCGGGCTGGGCACCCACCGCCGCGTCGGGGACGACGCCGCCCTGGCCATCCTGCTCACCTCGTTCTTCTCGCTCGGGGTGGTGCTGATCTCCCGGACCCGCAGCTTCACCGCCGACCTGACCGTGTTCCTGTTCGGCCGGGTGCTGGCGATCGACCAGACCGACCTGCTGCAGACCCTGGCCGTGGCCGCGGTGGTCGTCATCGCCCTGGTCGCCCTCCGCAAGGAGCTGGTCCTGCGCGCCTTCGACCCGGAGGGGGCCGCGGCCATGGGCTACCGCACGGGCGCGCTCGACCTGGCCCTGAATCTGCTCATCGCGCTGGTCGTGGTGGCCGCCGTCGAGGCCGTCGGGACCGTCCTGGTGATCGCCCTGATCGTGGTCCCGGCGGCCGCCGCCCGGCTGCTGGCCGACCGGGTGGCCACCATGACCACGCTGGCCTGCCTGCTCGGCGCCGCCGGCGGCTGGCTCGGGCTGGCCACCAGCTACCGGGTCTCGGTCGACCACGGGATCCGGCTGGCCGCCGGGGCGACCATCGTGGTCGTCCTCGTCGGCCTGTTCCTGCTCGCCGCCGCCGCCGCCCCGCTGCGCCGGCGGCTCCTCCCCGCGGGGTCCCGGTGAGCCAGCTGAGCCTGCTGGACGCCTTGGGGGACGAGTTCGCGCGGCGGGCCATGCTGGAGGCGGTCATGGTCGGTGGCCTGTGCGGCGCGGTCGGCGTGCACGTGCTGCTACGCCGGCTGCCCTTCTTCACCATGGCCCTGGGCCACGCCACCTTCCCCGGGGTGGTCCTGGCCGCGCTGCTCGGGGTCAGCCTGTTCCTGGGGGCGGCCCTGTTCGGGGCCGTCGTCGTCGTGGTGGTCGCCCTGCTCGGGGCCCGCGAACGGGTCGACGACACCAGCGCCGTCGGGGTGACCCTCTCCGGGGCGTTCGCGCTCGGGGTGCTGCTGCTGTCGGCCCAGGCCGGCTTCTCCAGGGACCTGAGCGCCTACCTGGTCGGCTCCATCATCACCGTCCAGACGAGCGACCTGGTCACCACCGCCGTGGTCGGCATGGTCGTGCTGGGCGTGCTGGCCGCGCTGCACAAGGAGCTGGTGCTTGGCGCGTTCGACCGGGCCGGGCTGGCCGCCCTCGGCTACCCGGTGCTCGCCCTCGACGTCGCCCTGCTGCTACTGGTCGAGGCCACCGTGGTCACCTCGATCCCGGCCGTCGGCACGATCCTGGCCGTCGCCCTGATCGTCGCGCCGGCGGCGACCGCCCGGCTGTGGACCGAGCGCCTGCGCGACACCATGACCCTGTCGGCCGTGCTCGGCGCGGGCAGCGGGCTGGTCGGACTGGCCATCTCCCTCCAGTGGCGGGTCGCCGCCGGCGCCACCATCGTCCTGGTCGCCGCCGCCCTGTTCGCCATCTCCCTGGTGGTGGCCCCCCGCCACGGCCTGATCGCCCGCCACCGGGCCACGGCGGCCCTCGGCCCCTCCAGCGCACCAGGCGGGACCTACCTGCCCGACGAGTCCAGGGACCACTCCGGCCGGTTGGCCCCGGCGGCCATGGCCTGGGCCTTGTGCCAGTGGAGGGTGGCGAAGATCCGTTCGCTGATGGCGTCGATCGGGCCGACCGCGTTGATGCGGACCAGGATCCCGCGGCGCTGGTAGTACTCGACCAGTGGGCGGGTCTGGTGAGCGAACACCTCGAGGCGGTGGCGGACGGTCGCCTCGGTGTCGTCGGAGCGGTGCTGCTCCCTGGCCCGGCCGGCCAGGCGGGCCAGCAGCTCCTCCTCCTCGATCTCGAAGTACAGGGTCAGGTCGAACGGGATCCCGCGGGCCACCGCCCACCGGTAGGCGGCCTCGGCCTGGGGCAGCGTGCGCGGGTAGCCGTCGAGCACGTAACCGCCCGCCTCGCTGGCCTGGACCATCCGGTCCCTGGTCATCTCGATCACCAGCTCGTCAGGCACCAGGTCGCCCAGGTCCATGTACTCCTTGGCCACCTTACCCAGCTCGGTCCCCTTGGCCACCTGCTCCCGCAGCAGGTCCCCAGTCGCGATCCTGCCCAGGTCGAAATGGGAGGCGATCCGCTCTGCCTGGGTTCCCTTGCCCGCTCCGGGCGGGCCGATCAGCAGCACACGCATGCGATGCTCCTCTGGCGGTCAGTGGTGCTCGGCGACATCGGCCTCCGCCTTGGTCTGGTGGACGGTGCCGGGGGCGTGCTCGGGCGGGGCGTAGACGGTGACCAGGCGCAGCGGCGATTGGCCGGTGTTGATGAAGTTGTGGCGGGTGCCGGCCTGGACCAGGACCAGCCGGTTGGGCACGACCTTGGTGGTCCGGCCATCAAGGACGGCGTCGGCCTGGCCGTCCACGAACACCAGGAGCTGGTCGTTCTGCTCGTGGACCTCCTCGCCGATCTCCCCGCCAGGTGGGATGGTCATCACCACCACCTGGCTGTGCTCACCGGTGGCGATCTCGCGCCGGAAAGCGTCGTTGCTCCGGGCGAGCTGGATGATATCGAGGGAATCGGCCAAGGTTCCTCCTCTTTCTGACTGACGCTCGGTCCCGGTAGGCTACCCTCCACCGCCTCGACCTTGGCCGTGAGCTGCTGGGCGTGGGCCTGGTTGCGGCAGGTGACCACCAGCTCGCGCACCACCTTGCGGCCGAACTGGCCGACCAGGTCGATGTTGCCGACGTCGCCGACGTCATCGCCGATGGCGGTGGTGACCCGCCCGAGGGTCCCTTGGACGTCCGACTGCTCCAGGCGCAGGACGAGCACGTACCCCGTCCGCGGACCGGTCCCTCCCATGGACAACCCCCATGTGCCGGCGAGCCAGGTGGTGCAAGTATGTCCTGGGATCCTTGCACCTGCAGGAGGGGTGTGGACCCGATCTGGCTGGTGCCCGGCCCTCGAGAAGGTCGTGGAGGCGAACACGCTGCTGTCTGGGCTCGTCTTCGAGCGGTAGTAGGTGGAGGGATGGATGCCCATGGCCCGACACGCCGCCCGGACGTTGCCAACTCGGCGGCCATGGCGAGGGTCGGCAGACGGAAGCGGGACAGCAGGTCGTCCTGCGTCACGGCGACGCGTCCTTTCTCCTCGACTTGGCCGTCAAGGCGAAGGATGCGTCGCCGTTCTGCGTCAGTGGGGATGTGCCCCGGTGTCGCCACATCCCGGGGATAGGACATCCTAGAGGTACCCGGCCAGGAACCGGGTGGAGGCGGGCAGGGCCTGCTCCGGGACGCCCCGCAGCTGGCACTCGAACGTCAGCCAGTCGTCGTAGCCGACGGCCCGCAGGGCGTCCAGCACGGCCGCGAAGTCGATGTGGCCGGTGCCGGGCTGCAGCCGGTTGGTGTCGTCGACATGGACGTGGGCGATCCGCGGGCCGGCGGCCAGGATCGCCGCCGCCAGGTCGTCCTCCTCGATGTTCATGTGGAACAGGTCGGCGCAGATCCGCACCGAGTCCAGCCCAAGCTCCCGCTCGACCTCCTCGGCCAGGCTGACCGCCTGGTCGAGCCGGTTGACCATGTAGTCCTCGTAGCGGTTGATCGGCTCGACGGCCAGCCACACGCCTTCCCTAGCGGCGTGCCCGGCCAGCTCCAGCAGCGCCTCCAGCAGCACCTTGCGGTCGTCGGCCGGCTGGCGGGGCGGGGTGAACGGCGGCAGCCGCAGGCTGAACATGCCCCAGCTGGCCGGGGTGAGCACCCCGGCCCCGCCCAGCTCGGCGATGACGCTCAGCTGGGAGCGCAGCTGCTTGATGGCGTCGCGCCGCCGGCCGGCGTCGAAGTCGCCGATGAAATGGTCGGTCTCCGGGCAGACGGTCGCCATGACCACCCCGGCGCGCGCCGCCGCCCGCAGCTCGGGCAGCCGCGACGCGAAGTGGCCGTCGCCTCGGGCCCGCAGCTCGATCCCGGCGAACCCGGCACGGGTGGCGAAGTCGAACTTCTCTTCCAGGCCCGTGCCCGGCAGCAGCTGCTCCTGGCACGAAAGCTTCATGCTCACCGACTCCCCTCAGACGTAGGCTGAGCAAGCATAGTTCCTCGAAAGGAGACCCACCTCGATGCCCAGCACCCTCGTCCTGGATGGCCCACGCCGGCTGCGCCTCTCCGACCAGGCGTCCCGCCGGCTGGGTCCGGGGGAGATCCGGCTGCGGGCGTGGCTGAGCGGGATCAGCCACGGTACCGAGCTGAGCCTGTACCGCGGGACCTCGGCCTTCACCGACAAGGTCTTCGACCGGGGCCTGCGGGCGTTTGTCGAGCCGCCGGCGGGCAGCGCCGCCGCCTACCCGGTGACGCTGGGCTACGAGATGGTCGGCGAGGTCGTCGAGGTGGCCCCCGACGTCAGCGAGGTGGCGGTCGGGGACCTGGTCCACACCGGCACCCCCCATCAGGAGGAGACCGTGCTCGACCTGGCCGCCTCGCTGCGGGCCACCTACCCGCTGGTGCGGCTGCCGACCGACGAGCGCCCCGAGCGGGGCCTGTTCATCAGCCTGGCCGCGGTGGCCCTGCAGGCCGTCCATGACGCCGAGATGAAGCTCGGGGACGCGGTCAGTGTGCACGGGCTCGGCGCCATCGGCCTGCTGACCGTGCAGATGTGCCAGCTGGAGGGGATCCAGAACGTGTTCGCGCTGGACCCCGACCCGGCAAGGCGGAAGCTGGCCGCCGGGCTGGGGGCCAGCCACGTGCTCGACCCGTCCGAGGAGATGCCGGTCGGCCTGCAGATCCGCGAGCTGAACCAGGGGCATGGGGTCGACGTCGCCATCGAGGTGTCGGGGTCGGACCGGGGCCTGCAGGGCGCCCTTGAGGCGGCCGGGCTGGGGGCGACGGTGGTGGCGGCCGGGTTCTACCAGGGCGGCGCTGCCAACGTCCGCCTGGGCGAGGAGTTCCACCACAACCGGCTGTCGCTGATCGCCTCCATCGGCGCCTGGGGCGCCCCGCACCGGCACGCACCCCTGTGGAACCGGCGCCGGGTGATGGACACCGCAACCCGGCTGCTCTACACCGACCGGGTCTCGGTCGACGGCCTGCTCGCCCGCCGGTTCCCGTTCGACCAGGCGCCGGCCGCCTACCGCTGGATCGACGAGCACCCCCAGGCCGCGGTCAAGGTCGCGCTGACCTATTGACCACTGCACAATGGGAGGAATCGGCCTGGTCGATCGATCGTCCTCGGGGGTGTTGCATTGGCGGCCCCGGCAGAACGGATCCTGGCGTGGGCCGCGCAGCGTCGCGAGCGGGTCTTCGGGTTCAACCCCTGGCAGCTCGGCGTCCACCTGCTGCGCACCGCGCTACGCCACCGTGTCACCGGACCGGCCGCCGAGATGTCCTTCTTCGCCATGCTGACCCTGGTGCCGCTGACCGTCGCCGTCGGCGCGGCCCTCGGCCTGATCCAGCGGTTCGTCGGCCCGGAGAAGATCGCCAGAGGTCAGGACGCCGCCATCTCGGTGGTGCGGGTTGTCATCAGCCCCCGGTTGACCGAAGGGGTGGTCGAGCCGTTCGTGCGGGCGCAGCTGAGCCAGCAGCGGGGGGGCGCGGCCATCGGCGGGCTCCTGCTGACCTGGTGGCTGGCCGGCCGGCTGTTCGCCGCCACCAGCCGCGCCCTCGACACGGCCTACCACATCCGGCACCAGCGCCTGTCGCTCAACCAGCGGCTGATCGCGCTCGGGTTCGCGTTCGTCTCGGTGGTGGTGGTGGTGCTGACCCTCGGCATCATGGTGGACGCGCCGTTCCTGGACGAGCAGCACGACCTGGCCCTCCGGTTCGGGGTCAGCCGGGCCGTGGCGACCGCCTGGTACATCGGCCGCTGGCCGGTGGTTCTGCTGGTCCTGGTCGGGTTCCTGCTCTGCCTGTACCGGTTCGCCCCCAGCGTCAGGCACGCCTGGCGCCATCTGGTCCCCGGCGCCGTCCTCGGCGTGCTGCTGTGGATCATGGCCGCCGTCGGCTTCCGGATCTACCTCGCCCTCGGCAGCGGCGCTCCCACCGGCGTGGTCGTCAACGACGAGCGGGTGGTGATCGTCGGCCGGGCCGTCGGGGCCGTGGTCGCGACCGTCCTGTGGACCTACTTCTCCAGCGTGGCCATCCTGGTCGGCAACGAGCTCAACGCCGAGCTGGCCCGCCTGCGCAGCCTGCGCGACTAGGGCCCCGGCCGGCCCGGGCCGGCGTCCAACCGCTCTGCGCGGCCGCCGCCGTCCCGCGGCTGCCGGCGGGAGCTGGTCAGACCGCCTGGCGGTCCTGCTCGAGCAGGACCCGACGCAGGAGCTTCGCGGACCCCGGCGGCGGCCGACCCATCGGGGCTCACGGGTCGGGGCTCACGGGTCGGTTCGGCGGCCGGCGGCAATGGCCAGCAGGCGCCGGATCGTCGACCAGCTCTGGAGGCGGAGCCGCCCGGCCGCCGGCCGGAGGGCCGGGGGCAGCAACACGCGCAGGGCCTTGGGGAGCAGCCGGAACTCGAGCGGCGGCTCCAGGGTGGCGGCCTCCCCGTCGATCCCGGCCGGCAGAGGGGTGAGTGTGGCCTCGACCCGTAGGGAGGTGGTCGTCCACTGCGCCCAGCCGGCGGTGCGGGGAACGCGGCCGCCCCTGGCGGCGATCCTGGTCGCCAGGCCGGCAAGGGCCGCTCCCGTCCTGGCCCGCAGGGCCGACACCTGCAGCTCCCCGCCGTCCAGTCGCTCACGGACGCCGTTCAGCTCGTAGCGGTTGCTGGCGACCAGCAGCACCAGCACGTCCGAGTGCAGCCCGCCCTCGGCGTCGCGCAGGTCGAGCTGGAGCAGGGCGCGCTCGCCGCGCAGCGACGCCGGCAGGACGGCGTGCGCGGTGGCGAGCTTGCCGGCTCGGTAGCGGGGGTCGGCGACCAGGTCGGCGTAGGCCCCCAGCGACACGTTGTTGACGAACACCCGGTCCCCGACCACGCCGACGTCGACGCGGCGCTCCGGGCCGGCGAAGGCGTCGAGTGCGGCCAGCGGGTTGGCCCGGTCCAGTCCCAGGTCGCCGGCGAAGTGGTTGCGGGTGCCGGCGGGCACGCACACGAACGGCACGTCGGCCTCCACCGCCACCGCGGCCACCAGGCCGAGCGAGCCGTCGCCCCCGGCCACTCCGAGCGCATCCGCCCCGGTCGCGACCGCCTGGCGAGCGAGGGCCGCCGGGTCGTCGCCGGCCGCCAGCACGTGCACCCGCACGCCGCGGGCCTCGGCCGCGCCAACCAGACCGAACCGTTCCGCCTTGCCGCCCCCCGACCTGGGGTTGACCAGCAGCCAGGGCCTGGACGGCGCGTGGGAGCCCTGCCCCTGGCCGCTGGGACCCCCGGAGGGGGACGGCGCGTGGGAGCCCTGCCCGTGGCCGCTGGGACCCCCGGAGGGGGAGTCCAACGGACCGGTGGGCGGCGGACCTGCCGCTGTCCACAGCCCGGCGGGCGGCGGACCTGCGGCTGGCCACAGCCCGGCGGGCCGCAGCGCCCGCCTGGCCGCCGCCGCATACCCGAGCACCCCGGCGACGATGGCCAGGGCGGCGACGGTCTGCCCGACGCTCAACTCCACCAGCCCCAGGACCACGTTGGCGACCGCCAGGCCCGCGATGGCCAGGTTCATCCACCGCTTCCACACCCTGCGGGTGGTGAACGCCCACCATGCCGCCGCCGCCATGATGCCGAGGCTCAGGACGGTCCCGACCAGCAGGTGCAAGAGCGTCTCCCCGCTGCCGACCACCACCCGCACCAGCCCGACGAGCAGCAGCAGCAGCGCCGCCAGGGCCAGCACGGCCCAGCCCCGCCTGGTCGAGCCTCCGGCGTCACCCTCCATCGTCATGCGATCATTCTCGCGCAGCCATGGCCCAGCAAGGAGGGATCTCGATCGGCCACCAGCGCTCCGACGCGATCGTGTTCTTCGGCGCCACCGGCGACCTGGCCTACAAGGAGGTCTTCCCGGCTCTCCAGGGACTGATCCAGCATCACCGGCTCGACGTCCCGATCATCGGGGTGGCCAGGTCGGGCTGGGACCTGGAGCAGCTGCGGGCACGGGCCCGCGAGAGCCTCGAGCGCCACGGCGGGGTCGACGAGGAGGCGTTCGCCAAGCTGGCCTCGCTGCTGCGCTACATCGACGGCGACTACGCCGAGCCCAGGACGTTCCAGCGGCTGCGCAAGGCGCTCGGCGACGCCGAGCGGCCGCTGCACTACCTGGCCATCCCGCCAAGCATGTTCGCCACCGTCACCGAGGGACTGGCCGCCGGCGGCTGCGCCAGCGGGGCGAGAGTGGTCGTCGAGAAGCCGTTCGGCCGCGACCTGGCGTCGGCCCGCGAGCTGAACCGGGTCCTCCACCGCCATTTCACCGAGGACGACATCTTCCGGATGGACCATTTCCTGGGCAAGGAGCCGATCCAGAACATCCTCTACCTCCGCTTCGCCAACGCGCTGCTGGAACCGGTCTGGAACGCCCGCTACGTGCGTTCGATGCAGATCACCATGGCCGAGGACTTCGGCGTGCAGGGTCGCGGCGCCTTCTACGAGGAGGCGGGGGCGATCCGCGACGTCCTCCAGAACCACCTGCTCCAGGTCCTCGCCCTGCTGGCGATGGACCCGCCGGCGGTCAACGCGCCCGACGCCACCCGCCAGGAGCGCTCCCAGCTGATCCAGGCGATCCGGCCGCTGGACCGGTCGAGAGTGGTCCGCGGCCAGTTCCGCGGCTACCGCGACGAGCCGGGGGTCGCCCCCGACTCGGCCGTTGAGACCTACGTGGCGGCGCGGCTGGCCGTCGACACCTGGCGCTGGGCCGGCGTGCCCTTCTACATCCGCGCCGGTAAGCGCCTGCCGGTCACCGACACCGAGGTGCTGGTCGAGTTCCGCCGCCCGCCGCTGGAGCTGTTCGGCGAGCTGGTGCCCAGCCGCTCCAACCACCTGCGCCTGCACCTGGGACCGGACGTCCGCATCGAGCTCGGGCTGCGGGTCAAGGTCCCCGGCGACCAGCTGATCGGCGAGGACGTCGAGCTGGTGGCCGCCGACCGTCCGGCCGAGGGCCGGCCCCCCTACGAGCGGCTGCTCGGCGACGCCATGCACGGCGAGACCGAGCTGTTCGCGCGCCAGGACACCGTCGAGGCGGAGTGGCGCGTCGTCGACCCGGTGATCGGCGACGACGCCACGCCCCTCTACGAGTACGAACCGGGAACCTGGGGTCCTGCCGAAGCCGCCCAGCTGATCGCAGGCGACGGCTGGTCGGACCCGGACGGCGCCGCGTCCGCCGGCGCCGGGCGGTCACGCGGACACGGCGTGCGGGGTGGCCGCGACTGAGGCGGCCACCAGGGCGGCCACCAGCAGCCCGGTGACCAGCACCGGCTCTGGGGTCAAGGTCGCGGTCAGGACCAGGACGGCGGCGGTGGGGACCAGGGCGGCGTGCCAGCGGCCGAGGTGGTGCGGGCGTACCTGGAGGGCCCAGACGCTGAGCAGGAACAGGGCCACCGGGATGGTGAAGGCGGCGGCCGCACCGTGGCCGCCGATGGCCGCGTGGCCGGTCACCCGGTCGACGTTGACGGCCAGGCCGGCCCCGACGGCGGCGGCCGAGGCGAACACCAGGTAGTGGCCGTACCCCCAGATGATCCCGGCCCGCAGGGAGGTCAGCAGCCGGTAGGCCTCCTTGGAGAAGTACACCCACCACATGCCGAAGACGCTCACCAGCCCGCCCGCCGCGGTGGTTGCCAGATCGGCGAAGGCGGCGTCGGCGTCCAGCGCCGACCGGATGGCCAGGGTGGATGCGAGCACGCACTCGCCGAGGACGATCAGGGTGAACAGGCCGTACCGTTCGGCGATATGACGGGGGTGCCAGCTGGTGGGGGCGGCGCGTTCGGCCCAGATCGGCACCGCCAGCTCGGCCAGCACCAGGACCAGGATGCTGGCCATCGCCCAGCCTTCGGGCATGGCCAGGCGCAGCACCCAGCCGACCTGCACGCTGCCGATGCCGGCAGCAAACCGCAGGGAGCTGCGCCGGTGGGGGATGTCGGTGCTGGCGGCCCGCAGCCATTGGCTGACCATGGCCAGGCGCATCACCACGTAGCCGATGGTGATCACCGCGAAGTCGCTGCCGTCCATGGCGTCGGGCACGCCCGCGGCCAGGATCAGCGCGCCGGTGATCTGCACCAGGGTGGTGAGCCGGTAGGGGATGTCGTCGGTGTCGTAGGCGGAGGCGAACCAGGTGAAGTTCATCCACGCCCACCAGATGGCGAAGAACACCATCGCGTAGCCGACGATGCTGTCACCGACGTGGTCGGCGGCCACCTCATGGTGCAGCGCGGACGCGGCCTGGGCGACGGCCACCACGAAGCACAGGTCGAAGAACAGCTCCAGCATCGTGGCGCTGCGGTGCTCCTCGTCGGCGGACCGCGCCACCATCGGCCGGTACCATGCCCCGGCCGCCGTCCCCGGGGGCTGCTCCCCGTCCGCCTGCGCCGCTCTCATCGGCCGATGATACGGCGCCGGTCCTGGTCAGCGGCGCAGCCTGGCGAACACGATGACGTTGGCGCGGTAGTGGCCGGTGGCCCGGTCGAACGGGCCACCGCAGGTCACCAGGCGCAGGGTCGGGGTCGGGGTGGGGTAGTAGACGTCGTCGGTGGGGAAGCGCTGCTTGTCGTACTGGTCGATCCGCTGGACGGCGAACCGGGCCCGCGAGCGGTCGGCGCGGATGACCTCGATCTGGTCGCCCCGGCGCAGCTCGCGCAGCCGGTAGAACACCGCGGGCCCCGACGTGGAGTCGACATGGCCGAGCATCACGGCCGATCCGGGGTCGCCTGGTCGCGTGCCGGGCTCGTACCAGCCGGCGACGTCCCAGTCGCTCGGCACCTCCACGGTCTTGTCCGGTGCCTGGCCGAGCCGTTGCAGCCGGCTGGAGACACCGATCCTCGGGATCCGCAGCCGCACCGGGACGGAGGTCGGGTGGTAGTCGCGGGACGAGCGGAAGCCGCGGGCGGCGTCCAGTCCCTTGGCCGTCGGGTCCTTCCCGCTGGTGGTGATGGTCGGCTCCGCGCCGGCGCCAGCGCAGCCGGCCAGCAGGGCCAGCGCGACCACGGCGACCGCCGGCCAGGACCTGCCCCTGGTCATCGCGACGGGTGTACGTGCGCCGCCCCGCCGCCGCCGGTCTTGGAGCCACCGGCGGGCTGCTGCGCCTGCATGGTCTTCTGGATCGCGTCGACCAGGACGTTGGCGACCCCCACCATCTGCTGGTAGCCCTCGTCCTGCACCTGCTGCGCCCTGCTGTAGTCCTTGGCGGCGTAGGCGTCGACCTGGTTGATCAGGTGGGTGTCGTGGGCGGTGATGGCGTCGGTCAGCGGGTCGGTGGCCAGCACGTTGCGGACGATCTCGCTGAAATAGAGCGCCAGCCGCTCGGCGAAGGCGTCCAGGTTCTGCTTGGCCACCGTCTTGCCGGCCTCGTCCCCGCCGGCGACCGCCGCGGTGTAGGCCATCAGCCCCTCGACGTGGTTGGCCCACGCCGCCTGGAACTCGGCCGCCTTCTGGGGGCCGACGATCCCCCCCATGGCCTTGGCCAGCGTGGTGGTGTTGGCGTTGACCTGGGCGGCGGCGGCCTGGAACTCCGGCGACCCGGCGAAGGTGGCACGCTGCGCGTCAACGACCAGCTCCATGTGCTCGCCCAGCAGCATGGCAAAGGCGGACCGCAGCTGCTCAGGAGCCGCGTCCAGGGCGGCCGCCTCCTTCCGGGTCACGCTCGCCTTGGCCAGCGTGGTCCCGCTGGTGAAGGCGCCCTGGTAGGCCTCGCGCTCGATCTTGTAGGCCTGCCCGTAGTCCCGGGCCGCGTAGGCGTCGACCTGCCGCGTGAGCTGCTCGACCCGCGCCTGGGCGGTGCGCTCGGCGTCAGCGGCCTCGACCCGGCCGTCGCTGGCCTCGGCCAGCCAGGAGCCCCAGTCGGCGCAGTAGTCCAGCAGGGCGGCCCGCGCCTCCTCCCTGCCCGCCGCGTTCTGGGTGGCCACCCCGTTGGCGTAGGCGGAGAGCTCGGTGGTGTATCCCTGCCAGAGCTGGTCGAACCGGTCGGCACTGCTGTCGTCGTAGGCCACCCCCACGACCTGCCGCAGGGCGTCGGTGTTGGCGTCCAACGATGTCTCGGCGACCTGCGTGAAGTCCGAGGCCTTGGCCACCTCGCCGCGGGCCAGCCGCACCGCCAGCAACGCGTGCTGGCCGAGCAGCTGCTCGAACCGGGCCCGCACCTGCTTGGGCGAGGCGTTGGGGGCGAGCACGCCGCTGCTGGCGACGTGGTGGACGGTCGTCGGCGCCGCCGCGCCGGACGACCGGGAGCCGCCCCCTTGACCGCCCGACGTACATGCGACCGCGGTCGCAAGCAACACGGTGACCAGCGCCATCAAACCGGCACGAACCCGCACGATGCCCCCTCCTCGCTAGCCGCACCAAGGCTGCAGGCCAGTATGGGAGCCTCCGCGCGGTTCTGCATCATATGTTCTGATGAGCGTTGGCGTACATTCCGGCCCAGACGTCACCCCGCGAGCCGGCCGAACCCATAGCCTGGACGCTCCCAGACCAGAGAGGAGCGGCCAATGGCCAGGATCGTCGTCACGGGCGGGAGCGGGAAGGCCGGACGGGCGGTCGTCCGGGATCTGCTCGAGCACGGCCACCAGGTGCTGAACGTCGACCGGGTGCCGTCGGCCGAGTCGCGTGACGCGGACTCGCCGGCGCCGTTCCTGCCCGCCGACCTCACCGACTTCGGCCAGGCCCTCGAGGCGCTCAGCGGCGCCGAAGTGCTGCCAGGGGTCGAGGCGGTGGTGCACCTGGAGCGATCCCCTACGACTAGCCTGCGCCGAAATACCCTCCTGGGGTATGGTCGTAGCCATGTCACCCCACGAGCACCACCAGCACGCCGAGTCCGACCAGCACAGCGGCCACGGCCATGGCGGCCACGGCCATGGCGACCACGGCCATGGCGACCACGCCGCGTCCGATCAGCACAGCGGCCACGGCCATGGCGGTCACGGCCATGGCGACCAGGGCCATGGCGACCACGCCGCGTCCGATCAGCACAGCGGCCACGGCCATGGCGACCACGGCCATGGTGACCACGACCATGGTGACCACGGCCATGGTGACCACGACCATGGTGACCACGGCCATGGTGACCACGCCGCCCAGTTCCGGGACCGGTTCTGGCTGAGCCTGGTCATGGCCATCCCGGTGGTCGCCTACTCCGAGATGGTGCAGGAGTGGCTGCGCTTCACGCCGCCGCAGTTCCCCGGCTCCGGGTGGGTCGCAGCGGTGCTGGGCACGACCGTGTTCCTCTACGGCGGCTGGCCGTTCCTGCAAGGGGGATGGCAGGAGGCGCGGACGCGGCAGCCAGGCATGATGCTGCTCATCACGCTGGCCATCCTGGTCGGGTTCGGGGCCAGCGCCGCCTCCGCGTTCGGCCTGTTCGACCTGGAGTTCTGGTGGGAGCTGGCGCTGCTCATCGTGATCATGCTGCTCGGGCACTGGCTGGAGATGCGCGCCCTGGGCCAGGCCTCCAGCGCCCTTGACGCGCTGGCCGCGCTGCTGCCCGACCAGGCCGAGCTGGTCACCGCCGACGGGGTCCAGACGGTGGCCGTCGGCGACCTTGCGGTGGACGACGTCGTGCTGGTCCGCCCCGGCGGCCGGGTGCCCGCCGACGGGGCCGTGATCGACGGGTCGGCCGAGCTGGATCTGTCGATGATCACCGGCGAGTCCCGCCCGGTCCTGAAACGGTCCGGCGACCAGGTGGTGGCGGGCACGGTGGTCACCGACTCGGCGATCCGGGTCCGGGTCGAGGCGGTCGGGGAGCAGACCGCGCTGGCCGGGATCCGTCGGCTGGTCGAGCAGGCGCAGGCGTCCGGGTCGCGGGCGCAGGCGCTGGCCGACCGGGCCGCCGGGCTCCTGTTCTACTTCGCCGTCGGGGCCGGGCTGATCACCGTCGCCGTCTGGCTGGCGCTGGGCGAGCCCGACCAGGCGGTGGAGCGAACGGTGACGGTGCTGGTGATCGCCTGCCCGCACGCCCTCGGGCTGGCCATCCCGCTGGTCATCGCCATCTCGACCGGCCTCGCCGCCCGCAACGGCATCCTGGTCACCGACCGGCTGGCGCTGGAACGGATGCGCACCGTCGACGCGGTGCTGTTCGACAAGACCGGCACCCTCACCATGGGGGAGCCGCGGGTCACCGGGGTGGTTGCGCTCGAAGGCGACGAGGGCGAGCTGCTTGCGCTGGCCGGTGCGGTCGAGGCCGACAGCGAGCACCCGGTCGCCCGGGCGATCGTGGCCGCCGCCCATGGCCAGCAGGGCGACCTGCCCGGGGCCGGTGACTTCCGGTCCATGACCGGTCGAGGCGTCCAGGCCCGGGTCGAGGGGGTCACGGTGGCGGTCGGCGGGCCGGCGCTGCTGCGGGAGCTCGACGTCGCCGAGCCCGAGGTGTTGTCCGAGCAGCTCGGCGGCTGGAAGCGGCGCGGCGCCGCCGTCCTGTACGTGCTCCGCGACAGCAAGGTGGTCGGGGCGCTGGCGCTGGAGGATGCGGTCCGGCCCGAGTCCCGCCGGGCCGTCCAGGAGCTGCACCGGCTGGGCAAGCGGGTGGTCATGGTCACCGGCGACGCCCGCCAGGTCGCCGAGGCGGTCGCCGCCGAGGTCGGCGTCGACGAGGTGTTCGCCGAGGTCCTGCCCGAGGACAAGGCGCAGCGAGTGGCCGACCTGCAAGGTCGCGGTCTCAAGGTGGCCGTGGTGGGCGACGGCGTCAACGACGCCCCGGCGCTGGCCAGGGCCGACGTCGGCATCGCGATCGGGGCCGGCACCGACGTGGCCATCGAGTCGGCCGGGATCGTCCTGGCGTCCAACGACCCCCGCGCGGTGCTGGCGGTCATCCGCCTGTCGCGGGCCAGCTACCGCAAGATGCTGCAGAACCTCGGCTGGGCGACCGGCTACAACCTGCTGGCCGTGCCGGTCGCCGCCGGCGCGCTGGCCTGGGCCGGCGTTACCCTCGCCCCAGCCGTGGGCGCGGTCCTGATGAGCCTGTCCACCATCGTGGTCGCCCTCAACGCCCAGCTCCTGCGGAGCACCGACCTGCAGCCCACACGGGCGTGACCGTCATCGGGACCCAGGAGAGGAGCGGATCAGCGTGCATGGCCAGCCTGACGGTGAGGACGCCGCGACCGGCATCACCATGGATGAGCTGCAGCTGGCAGCCCGCAACCACGGGATGCCGCTGGAGGCGCTGCGCTACGACGTCACCCCGCTCGGCCTCCACTACCTGCTGATCCATTTCGACATCCCCGAGGCCGACGAGCGGACCTGGCGGTTGGAGGTCGGCGGCCAGGTCCAGGCACCGCGCACCCTGACCATGGAGGAGCTCCGTCGGCGTCCGGCGGTGACCGTGGCGGTGACCATGGAGTGTGCCGGCAACGGCCGGGCCCGGCTGGACCCGCGGCCGGTCAGCCAGCCCTGGCTGGAGGAGGCGGTGGGGACGGCCGAGTGGACGGGGACCCCGCTGCGACCCCTGCTGGAGGAGGCGGGCATCGGCCCTGGCGCCGTCGAGGTCCTGTTCGCCGGGGCCGACCGGGGGGTGCAAGGCGGCCTGGAGCAGGACTACGAGCGCAGCCTGCCCCTCGAGGAGGCGATGCGCGACGAGGTCCTGCTCGCCTGGGAGATCAACGGCCGACCCCTGCCCCCGCAGCACGGCTACCCGCTGCGGCTGGTCGTGCCCGGCTGGTACGGCATGACCTCGGTCAAGTGGCTGCGCGGGATCAGCGTGCTCGGCGAGCCGTTCACCGGCTACCAGCAGATCGGCAGTTACCTGATCCACGCCTCGCAGGACGACCCGGGCGTCCCCGTGACCCGCATGGCGCCCCGCTCGCTGCTGCTGCCGCCCGGCATTCCCGAGTTCGAGTCCCGGGGGCGCTTCCTCGCCCCGGGCCGCCACCGGCTCCGCGGCCGGGCCTGGTCGGGCCGGGCCCCGATCGCCGCCGTCGAGGTGAGCACCGACGGGGGCGGGAGCTGGCAGCCGGCCCGGCTCGGCCCGCGCCAGTCGCCGTGGTCCTGGGTCGGGTGGTCGTCCGTCTGGGAGGCGACCTCGGGCTCGCACCAGCTGTGCTCCAGGGCCACCGACGAGGCGGGGAACACCCAGCCGCTGCACCCACCCTGGAACACCGGCGGCTACGTCAACAACGCCGTGCAACGGGTCGAGGTCACGGTACGCCCATGACCTCGCCCAGCTCGCTCCCGCCGCGGTCAGCGCCCTTCGGGCCGCGGCTGCGCTAGTCGCGCGGCGGCAGCTGCTGCACGGCCCAGCCGTTGCCGTCAGGGTCCTTGAAGAACACGAACGCGCCCCAGGGGAACTCCTGGACCTCGCTGACCTCCACCCCCCGCTCGACCAGCTCGGCACGCGCGGCGTTGATGTCCGGCACCACCAGCTGCATGCCCTGGACCGAGCCAGGCGGCGTGTCAGCGATCCCGGTCCCGAGGGCGATCGAGCAGGCCGACCCGGGAGGTGTCAGCTGCACGAAGCGGAGCTCGTCGCTGACCCTGTGGTCGTGATCGGCGTTGAAGCCGACCTGCTCGGCGTAGAAGCGCTTGGCGCGGTCCACGTCCGAGACGGGGATCGCCACCAGCTCGAGCTTCCAGTCCATCTGCGTGATCCTTTGATGGGCGGCCAGGGCGGGCGCCCGTTGTCCGCGGGCGCCCGGCGACGGTACTCCAGCCGTTAGGAGATCTGGGTCCGCTTGTAGATACGGGTCGCGCTGGCCATCAGCACGGTTGCCTTGCCCCCGACGGAGAGCACGATCGGGTCGAGCCGGCTTGCCGCCGGGTAGACGGTCGCCTTGGTCCAGCCGCCGCTGCCCAGCCGCTCCGCCAGCACGGTGCCGTCGTCCACCTGCCCCCAGGCCACATGGGTCTCCCCGCCTGAGACGTCAATGCTGGTGGACAGGGCATCGGAGACGAACGCTCGGGACAGGAAGCTGCCCGACCGGTCGTCGGACTCGAAGACCTGCCCGTCCCGGAGCCAGGCCAGGTAGGTGTGGCCGCCCGTGCCAGGGGTGGTGTCGATGCTCGGGTTGGTGTTGACGCCGATGACGGCGAACTGTCGCCCGACCCAGCTGCCGGTGGTGCCCGAGGCGGTCGCCAGACGGAGGTTGCTGTGGGTCGGCTCGTTCCCGAAGCCGTCGTCGCGGATGAAGGCGAGCTCGCCACCGCCGCCCGGCTTGAACGCCAGCGCCGGCTGAGAGTCGTTGTCGGGGTTGTTGGTGACCTGGGTGCGGCTCAGGTCGTTGCCGTACGTCTTGGCCTGGAACAGCTCGGTCTGGGCGAACTCGCCGCCCGGGCCGACCTGCTCGGTCCAGACCGCCCAGTAGGTGTCGTTTGTCCCAGCCAGGACATCACCCTGCGGGCTGACCGCGCCGGGCGCGGTGGAGGAGAGCTGCCGGGTCGGCGCATACGAACCGTTGCCGATGAACCGCTCGCCCAAGAAGATCCCTGAGCTGCTCGCGTACAGCACGAGCGCGCCGTCGAAGCCCTGGTCGCTGGCCAGGACCTGCCCGCTGTAGGGGGTCAACTGGACCGTCCAGGTGGTCCCGAACCCGCCGGCGAACCAGATGTCGTCCGCGTCGCAGCCGGGCCCGACGAAGTTGAAGAAGCCACGGATCACGCCGCCGGAGGTCGAGATGGCGGCATCACCGTTGGCGGTGTCGATGGTGCAGCCCGGTGGCGCGGGCGCCACCGTGGCGATCGAGCCGAACGGGGTCACGGCGCCGGCTGGCGCGGCGGTGAAGAGCATGGTCGCGGCGAGCACGGCGACCAGCAGGACGACACGGCGAGCCATGACAGGGCTCCCTCTCTGTCAAGGACCCGCCCTGGTGGCGGATCTCCAACGCAACCATGAGCCAACACCGCTCGGAAACCGGTGACCATCGGCACCTCCCGCCGGTGCCGTCGGTCACATGCTCCCCTCGACCGCACGCTTCGCCATCTCTTCAGGCGGCACGTCCTCGACGTGGGTGGCGACGCTCCACCGGTGTCCGAAGCAGTGATCCTATCGATGGCCACCCCGGGCGCCGGGAGCACGGTGGCGACCGTTGAGATGTTGGACGATCCGTGTGAACGCGTGGCCGCCTCGGCCACTGCTCGCCGTCACCACGCCCCGCAGGGTGGTCGCACAGGCGGTGAACTGCGGCGGGCGCTTACACGAGTTCGGCGATGAGGCTGGCGGCCCGGGCGGCGCCGTCGGTCTCCACGGGTCGGTGGTCGACCGTGCGGCCGAGCTCGGCGGCGATGGCCTCGGCGATCGCGTCGGGGTCGGTGGTGGCGTAGTCCATCCGCCGGCCCGCCCGATAGCGGTCCAGGCGGTGGGCGACGTGGAAGTTCTGCTCGAAATGGTGGGCGAGGGGAAAGTACAGGAACGGCCTCTGGTTCGCCGTCAGCTCCATGCACGTCGTCAGTCCGCCCTGCACGACCGCGAGGTCGCAGGCGGCGAGGTGCCGGTAGAGGTTGTGGACGTAGGCGCGCAGCTCGAGGCCCTCGTGCTGGGGGAGGGTGCCCGGATCGATCCTGGGGCCCGTGACGACCACCATCCGCAGTGCCGGAATTCGGCGCTTCGCCTCCGGAAACGCCTCGATCACCCGCCGCAGCAGGTGCCCGCCGACGCCGGAGCCGCCAACGGTGACGATGCAGACCTGCTCGTGGTCTCGGTAGCCGAACTCATGCCGCAGTGTCGCGTGGTCGGCGAAGTCGGACGGATCGAAGCCGGTCACGTAGCCTGCGAAGGAGTAGTGCTCGCGCGTCCAGTCACCGATCAGCGGGAGGTGCGGCCCGAAGGTGTCGGGAACGATGTCGTCGGGGTTGCCGACGAAGATCGCGTGGTCGCGCACGCGCGGGAAGCGCGCGATGTGCTCGATCATCTCTGCGTTGTAGTCGGCGGTCACGAACGCTTCGCGCTCGCCTCCGTCCGGCATCGGCAGCCATCCGACGAAGTCGGTCAGCCACACGTAGGCGGCCTGCTTCTGCTCGGGGTTCTCGTGCAGATAGTAGTCGAGCTCCCAGGCCTCGTCGCCGATCCAGACGTCGTACTGCTCCTCGCGCACCAGGTCGTGGAACACCATGAAGTTGGCCAGCAGGATCTCGTCCATGCGGCGGATCGCCTGGAAGCAGTGCAGGTCGTGCTCTGCCGACTCGCTCTCGATGTGGCCCGATTCGTTCGCCAGCAGCGTGCTCGCCGGGTGGATTCGCTCACCGCGGGCCTCCAGCACCGTTGTCACCGGGTGCTGGGCGAGCCAGTCGATGTCAAGGTCGGGATGGAGCTTGCGCAGCTCGCCAGCGATTGCGACGTCCCGCTGTGCGTGCCCGAGCCCGATCGGCGAGGAGATGTAGAGCGCGCGCTTCCGACGGGACTTCCCGCGCACCCAGCGCCGCGGCGGCAGCGCCGGCTTGACGAAGTCGCGGAGGAGCAGGTTGACCTTGACCGGATCGCGGACATGCGGCGCGTGGCCGGAGCCGTCGAGCAGGACCAGCCGACCGCCGGTGTCCTCGGCCAGGGCGATCCCGCGGGTCGCGGAGACGATCGCGTCGTGTTCACCGTGAATGACCAGAACCGGGCAGCGGACGCGTCGCGCGAGCTCGCGTGCCTCGTCAGGTTCCAGGCCGTCGTTGGTGAGAACGAGCGTTTCGCCCGTCGTGTCGAGGCCCCAGCCGACGGCGTCCTCGGTCGGCTTCGTGGAGTGCGGCTCGGTGAACACCCTCGACATGAAGAAGTCGAGGAAGCCCCTGTAGTCGCGGAGCCAGTAGTGCCTGTTGTGTTTCGCCCAGCCCTCGTCGGTGTCGAGCTCGTCCTCCCAGGAGTACACCGTTCGCTCGGGCAATGGCTCTCCGCCGCCCGGGTAGCTCGGGCCGACGAAAACGGCCGCCTCCACCCTCTCGGGATGGTTTGCGGCGAGCAGCAGGCCTCGCTGTCCGCCCATCGAGAAGCCGACAACGATCGCGCGAGGGGTCTGCGTCGCGTCCATCACCGCAATCGCGTCGGCGGCGAACTCGCGCTCGGCGTACGCCTCGGGCTCCGTCGGCCGGTCGGAGCGGCCGTTACCGCGCCCGTCGAAGGTGAGCACGCGGCAATGCCGCGCAAGGTACGGGATCTGCATCTTCCAGTGCCGCGAGTGGATGATCGACCAGGTCGGCAGCAGCAGGACCGTCGGCTCGCCGGCGCCGAACACCTCGTAGTGAACCTTGACCCCGTTGCGCTCCACATAGCCGTCACGAGACGGCTGGCATGCCCGCATCGTCCGTCCTTCCTGGCCGCGCTGGACCTTCCTCGAGTTGCCGGATGACCACGCCGATCCGCCGCAGCGCCGAGCGGATCGGCACGACCTGCCGGTCGAAGCCGAGCAGCAGCAGCGCCTCCGAGCCGATGAAGGCGCAGACGACCAGGGTGGCGACCTCCTCGGCGGTGAACGGGCCCAGCGGGCCGTGGCGGCGCTCGGCCTCGCGGGCCACGTCGGCCAGCAGCCTGCACCAGCCGCCCAGCAGCTCCCGGACCGCGTCGCCGACCTCGCGGTTGGACCAGCCCGCCGCGACCATCTCCTGCAGCACCCGCACGTAGCCAGAGTCGAGGTCGTCTTCGAGGAAGTCGCAGGCGCGCTCGTAGCGCTGCCACAGCGGCGCCTCCTCGGCGTACAGGCGGCGCTGGCGGTCCAGGCGGCGCTGGTCCTCCTGCTCGAACAGCGCCAGGATCAGGCCCTGCTTGGAGCCGAAGTGGTAGTGCAGCTGGCTGAGCGGGATCCGCGCCTCCTCGGCGACCTTGCGGGTCGACAGACCCGCGTAGCCATCGGCCAGCAGCCGACGGCGGGCCGCCTCCAGGATCAGCGTGCGGGTGTCGGCGGCGGCGACGTCCACCACGGAATGGTCCTTTCCACGCTAGTCGGTCGATCGATCGACCTTGACAATACTGCTTTCCGGCAAGATACTCAACCCCCTACTTCGGTCGATCGACCGAGCTTGACCCCGACGGGTTGAAGGTCGACGGCGTCGCCTGCACCAAAGCCCAAGCGGAAGCCGAAGGACGGAGCCTGGTCTTCTGACCCGCCCGCCTGCCACTTCCCGGGCATGCAGTAGGCGGCCCCGCGCAGTTCCCGTCCTCCGGTGCGCAAAAAAGGACGTTGTGTGAACACAACAAGGCGAGCGCATGATATTCGTCAACAGACCAGCGCCGGGAGGTGTCTAACGTGACCGTTTCAGACCATTTCAGGCTGGTGGCCTCCGTCTACGACACGTTGCGCACGACCGACGAGGCGCCGGTGCGGAGGATTCGCCAGCTGCTGCCCGACCGTCCGGTGGTCGGCCTCGACATCGGCTGCGGGACCGGGCGGTACTCGCGGCTGCTCCGCGGAGTGCTGTACCCCGGCTCGGTGCTGCTGGCCAGCGACGTCTCGGCGGCCATGCTCGCCGAGCTCAACGCGGCCGACGACGGCCACGAGCCAGTGCTGTCGCTGCTGTCGACCGCCGAGGAGGTGCCGGTGCGGACCGGCAGCCTCGACCTGGTCACCGCGTTCAACAGCGTGCACCATTTCGACCTCGAGCGGTTCCTCGCCAGCGCAGTCAGGGTGCTGACGCCGAACGGGCGGCTCTTCATCTACACCCGGACGCCGGAGCAGAACGCGCGGACCATCTGGGGCCGCTACTTCCCCGGCTTCGTCGAGCGCGAGCAGCGCCTGCACAGCGAGGCGGCCCTTCGGGAGGCCGTGCGCCGGACCCCGGAACTGGAGCTGATCGACACCGAGACCCTCCGTCATCCCCGCTCGAGCACGCCTGAGCGGCTCAGGGCCCAGGCCGAGGGCCGCCACTACTCGACCTTCTCCCTGTATCCGCCCGACGAGCTGCGCGAGTCCATCGCCACCTTCCTGGGCCGCCTGGCCGGCCCCGAGGTGTCCTGGGTCGACGAGCACCTCCTGGTGATCGCCGGCCGCGGCTCGCCGGCCCGGCGGAGGCGGTCGAAGACAGCAGCGACCATCGCCGCCGCCAAGGTCCCGGCCATGGAGCCGACCACCACATCGCCCGGGTAGCGCGCCCGGAGCGAGGCTAGGAGGGCCATGGGACCTCGGAGGTCGACCTCCACTTGGGCGCTGACCTCAAGCTGTCGTTCACGGTGAGCTGACCACGCACCCGGCACCTGCCCCCGACGGACGTCGCCTGAGCCTGCGGCGGCCGCGGTCCGGACCAGCCTGGCCGCGGCCGCGGTTCGGACCAGCTGGCCGCGGCCGCGGTCACCTCGGCCCTTCCTCCTTCCACGCCGGCCCGGACCGGCGCCAGCTTGCGCCAGGCGGGCCGACGGTTCGGGCCGGCAGCCCCGGCAGCTCCAACTGCAGCGGGCCGTCGATGGTGAGCTCCAGGCGGTCGTGGCCGGCCCGGACCTGCAGGCGGCGGCCGTGGTAGCGCAGGCGCAGCTCGACCGCATCCCAGGCGGCGGGCAGGCGGGGGTCCATGGCCAGGCCCTGGCCGGAGGGCCGCAGTCCCAGGAACCCGGAGGCCAGCGCCTGCCAGACCCCACCGAAGGTGGCCACGTGGAGCCCGCCGGCGGTGGTGCCGGTCAGGTCGTCCAGGTCGAGCCGGCAGGCCAGCCGGAACAGCTCCAGCGCACGGTCGGGGTCGCCGGCCCGGGCCAGCAGGGCGGCATGCACGGCAGGCGACAGCGAGCTGCCGTGGGCCGTGCGGGGACCATAGAAGTCCAGGTTGGGCTCCAGGGACCCGGGAGCGGTCTCCTCGGGCACCAGCAGGTGGAGCATGAGCACGTCGGCCTGCTTGACCACCTGGGCCGCCTGGACCCGCTCCCGGCCGAGCAGCAGGTCGGCGGCCATCGGCGGCCGGGCCAGCTCGCCGATCAGCAGGGGCTGGAGGGCGTCGAAGCCGGCGAACTGCCGGTAGCGTCCGGTGGCGGGGTCGTAGCCGTCCACCAGCGCCTCGGCCAGCTCCCGCCAGGCGCGCAGCTCGGCTGTGGTCGCGCCGCCCGCCCGCTCGGCCAGGTCGGCCGCCCGGCGCAGGTTCCAGCGGGCCATCACGTTGGTGAAGGCGTTGTCGTCCACCTCGACGTGGTACTCGTCGGGACCGATGACGCCGTCGATGTGGGCCCGCCCGGCCTGGTCCCAGCGGGCCCTGGAGACCCAGTAGCGGGCCGTGTCGAGCAGCAGGTCGCGGCCGGGACCGTCCAGGAGGCCAAGGTCGCCCGTCCAGTCGGCGTACCGGCAGGCGGCCCAGGCCACGTCGGCGACGATGTGTTCCTCCAGCTCCCCGGTGCGGATCTGCATCCACTGCCCCAGCCGGTCGGTGGCCCACGCCGGGGTGACCTCGCTGCCGTCGGCGGCGGACTCCCACGGGAAGCGCGCCCCGGCCCGCCCGTGGTCGGCGGCCAGCCGCCGGGCCGGGGCCAGCCGTCGGATGCGGTACTCCAGCATCGCCCTTGCCGCCGGCGGGTGGACCGCGGCCAGCACCGGCAGCACGAACACGTCGGCGTCCCAGAACACGTGCCCGGCGTAGACGGGGCCGGTCAGCCCCCGGGCGCCGACGGCCGCCTCACCTCGGTCGGCTACCGAGGCCAGCAGGTGGAACAGGGCGAACCGGACGGCCAGCTCGGCGTCGGGGTCGCCCTGGATGGTCACCTCGGCGTCGGCCCACCTGGCCGCCCAGGCGGCGCGATGCTCGGCCAACAGCCGGTCGAAGCCGACCGCCTCGACCGCGTGCAGGTGCTCGACGGCCGCCTCGGGCGCCGGGGGGTGGTCGGGGTCGGCCAGGTACACGGCCAGGCGTTCCACCATCCGCGACTCCCCGTCGGAGGTGCGCTGGCAGGCCGCCGCGGTGATGCCGCCCCCGCCGGGGGCCCGGGTGCGGACCCAGGCGACGTCGCCGAGGCGGCCCTCGTCGAACGCGACCCCGTCGCCGGGTGGCAGCAGCCCCGGCCCGTCGCGCAGGGCACCGGCCGGGCCCTCGGCCCGCAGCCCCACCACACCCGGCCGGGCCAGGGAGGCGAACCGGAGGCTGCGAAGGGTGGCGCCCCCATGGGTCTCCCATGCCCGCCGTAGCACCCCGGCGCGCAGGTCCAGCTCGCGGCGGTCGCGTCCGTCCGGCGCCCATGCCTCGAGCCCCGTCCAGACCGGGCCGGGCAGTAGCGTGGGTCCGCCGCCGGCATCGTGGTAGACGCCGGCGGCCAGGGTGAGCGGCATCGAGCCGGCGCCGTCCTCCTCGGCGGCCCCGCGGGTGCCGAAGCGGCCGTCGGCCAGGCTCAGCAGCGTCTCGGTCACCCGCTCCAGGCGCGGGTCGGCGTCCACCGTCACCGTCCAGGCCGGGTCGGCGAGGTCGCCGAGGTGGGCCGGCTCCATCACGGGCTCCTTTCCTCCATCGACGCGGTGACCGCCGCCGCCACCCTGGTGCTACAGGGGGAACTCGCGCATGCTGCCCGGCGGGATCTCGACGACCTCGCCTCGACGCCGACCCTGACCGGTGCGGGGTCGGAGGCGGCGACGCGGAGCTGCAGCAGCCGCGGGGTTCACCGGCCACCCTGGCGGACAGCCCCGCCCTCGACCTCGAGCTCGCCCAGGTCGGTGACCACCAGGTCGGCGCCCCGCTCGGCCAGGGCGGCGGCCTGGCCGCCCCGGTCCACTCCCACCACCAGCCCGAACCCGCCGCGGCGGCCGGCCTCCACCCCGGCCAGGGCGTCCTCGACCACCGCGGCCCGTGCCGGCGCCACC
>DASYSE010000002.1:0-4163 GCA_036003705.1 Actinomycetes bacterium
GCGCCCTCGGCCTGCCGCTGCTTGATGGCGTCGTCGAGCATCACCATGCAGTAGGGGCAGGCGGTGCCGACCACGTCGGCCCCGGTGGCCAGGGCCTCGTCGGTGCGCTCCAGGTTGACGCGCTTGCCGATCCGCTCCTCCATCCACATGCGGGCGCCGCCGGCGCCGCAGCAGAAGCCGCGCTCGCGGCAGCGGTGCATCTCCACCGAGCGGACCCCGGGCACGGCGTCCAGCACCGCCCGCGGCGGGTCGTAGATGTCGTTGTGCCGGCCGAGGTAGCAGGGGTCGTGGTAGGTGACGGTCGCCTCGACGGGCGCCTCCGGCGCCAGGCGGCCCTCGGCGACCAGGCGGCCGAGCAGCTGGGCGTGGTGGATCACCTCGTACCTGCCGCCCAGGTCGGGGTACTCGCGGGCCAGGGTGTTGAAGCAGTGGGGGCAGGAGGCGACCACCTTGCGGGCGCCGACGCCGTTGAGGGTCTCGATGTTCTGCTGCGCCTGGAGCTGGTAGAGGTACTCGTTGCCGAGCCGGCGGGCGGGGTCGCCGGTGCACGACTCCCGCGGGCCCAGCACGGCGAAGCGCACCCCGGCCCGGTGCAGCAGGCCGGCCACCGCCCTGGCCGTCCGGCGGGCGCGGTCCTCCAGCGCGGCGGCGCAGCCGACCCAGTAGAGGTACTCGACGTCGTCGGGGATGCGGTCGCCGACCACCGGGACCTCGAAGTCGAGCCCCTCGGTCCAGGCGAGCCGCTGGCCGGCGCCGAGCCCCCAGGGGTCGCCGGCGTTCTCCACGTTGCGCAGCATGGTGCCCGCCTCCACCGGGAAGCGGGACTCCATCAGCACCTGGTAGCGGCGCAGCTCCATGATGGTGTCGACGTGCTCGATGTCGACCGGGCACTGCTCGACGCAGGCGCCGCAGGTGGTGCAGGACCACAGCACGTCGTAGCCGACCACGTCCTGCACCAGGTCCTTCTCCAGCACGGCGGGGTCGTGGCCGTCCGGCTGGGCGGGGTCGGCCTCGCCGAGCAGGAACGGGGCCTTGTCGAACAGGTGGTCGCGCAGGTCGGTGATGACCAGCTTGGGGGAGAGCGGCTTGCCGGTGTTCCACGCCGGGCACTGGTCCTGGCAGCGGCCGCACTCGGTGCAGGTGCTCAGGTCCAGGAGCTGCTTGAAGTGGAGGTCCTCGACCTTGCCGGCGCCGAACACGTCCTCCTCGGTCATCTCCTCCGGGTCGATCCTGGGAGTGGACAGCGGGCCGAGCGCCTTGGGCCGGCGGGAGAAGGCCACGTTGAAGGGCGCGGTGAAGATGTGCAGGTGCTTGGAGTAGACCACCAGCACCAGGAAGGCGAGCACCACCGCCAGGTGGGCCAGCAGGAAGGTCTCGTCGAGCACCCGCAGCGTGGCCGGCGGCAGGCCGTCGAGCAGCCGCCCGACCGCGGTGGAGGCGAACGCCCAGCCGTCGTAGGGGAAGGTGCCCCGGGCCGCCCTGGCGCCCCGGTAGGCCAGCAGGGTGACGATCACCGCGGCGATCATGGCCAGGATCACCCAGGCCTGGCCGGTGTGGGACTTGTAGAAGCGGGAGGCGCGGTCGCGCCGGGCGGGCGACTCCCGCAGCCGGATGGCGGCGAACACCGCCAGGCTCACCAGCACCGCCACCGCGATCAGGTCCTGGAGGAACCCCAGCACCGAGCTGTGCCCGACCAGGGGGAGGGCGAAGCGGTCGTCGAACAGCTCGCCGTAGGCCTCGGCGATGGTGGTGAGCAGGATCACGAAGCCCCAGAAGGTGAAGAAGTGCGCCAGGCCGGGGATCGGGCGCTTGAGCAGCTTGCGCTGGCCGAACACCTCCACCACCTCGGCCCACACCCGGCCCCAGGCGCCCTGGAGGCGGTCGGGGGCCGGCCTGCCGGCGGCGACCAGCCGGACGATCCACTCGGCCCGCCGGCCGGCCAGGGCCACGGCGAAGAACGTGAGCACGGCCCCGATCGCGAGCTTCACGCTGCGTCCCTCCCAGAAAGGCGTGGCGTCCGAGAGTCTACCGCTCAGTAATATGGGGTGGTGCTGCCGCCCCCCGGACCGCCCCGGACGGCACCGTCGGCCCCGGCGCACGCCTGCGGATCCTCGCCGGCGCCCAAGGCCCAGGCATGGGCGCGGCACCACGTCGAGGAAGTCGGCAACCTGGTGCACTTCCGGCCGGGCCTGTGGGCCGGCCAGACCGGCGTCGCACCCGACCGCACCCGCCGCTGAGGATACGCTTGGCGGGTGAGGCAACAGACACCGACCCCGCGGGCCGCGCCGGCCAGGCGCCTGGCGCTCGCCGCCGGCCTGCTGCTGGTGGCGGTCGGGGTGGGCGCGGTGGCGGTCGCGCTGGCCTCGGCGACCGGGCTGGGCCCGCCGGGTGACCGCACCCAGGCCCCGGCGGCCGGCGGTCCCGCGACCACCGGCACTGGCGGTCCGGCCGGGACCGCCACCTACCGGCTGCTGCCGGACGGCGGCCGGCCGCTGACCGTGCGGCTGGCGGTCGCCGCCGACCCGGCCGCGCGGGCCAGGGGCCTGATGGGCCGCGAGCAGGTGCCGCCCGGGAGCGGCATGGTGTTCCTGTATCCCGGCGACGTCCGCGAGGCATTCTGGATGAAGGACACGCTGGTGCCACTGTCGATCGCGTTCGTGGCCGCGGACGGGCGGGTGGTCAGCGTGGCCGAGATGGCCCCCTGCCGGGCCGACCCCTGCCCCACCTACGAGCCGGCCGGGCCCTACCGCTACGCGGTGGAGCTCGCCGTCGGCGCGGTCCCCGCCGCCGGGGTCGCAGCCGGCGACCGGGTGCTGCCGGAGGACCCGTCCAGCCTCCCAGAGCCGTCGTAACGCCGCAGGTCAGCGATAAGATAAAGCGGCTCCGGCAGTAAACTTGACAACACCTCACTCAATCCATACATTGGGTGCCGGAACCTGTCCCGGCAAGTTTGAGGTGATGAGATGGCCAAGGCCGTAGGGATCGACCTGGGGACCACCAACTCCGTCGTCGCCGTCCTCGAGGGTGGCGAGCCGACGGTGATCCCCAACGCCGAGGGGTCGCGGACGACCCCGTCGGTGGTCGCCCTCTCCAAGACCGGCGAGGTCCTGGTCGGCGAGGTTGCCAAGCGGCAGGCGGTCACCAACCCCGACCGCACCGTGCGCTCGGTCAAGCGCCACATGGGCGAGTCGTCCTGGCGTTTCCGCGCCGACAGCAAGGAGTTCTCCGCCCAGCAGATCAGCGCGTTCATCCTCCAGAAGCTCAAGCGGGACGCCGAGGCCTACCTGGGCGACCAGGTCGTCCAGGCGGTCATCACCGTCCCCGCGTACTTCGACGACGCGCAGCGCCAGGCCACCAAGGAGGCCGGTGAGATCGCCGGGCTCGAGGTCCTGCGCATCATCAACGAGCCGACGGCGGCGTCGCTGGCCTACTCGCTCGACAAGGAGAACGACGAGACCATCCTGGTGTTCGACCTCGGCGGCGGCACCTTCGACGTCTCCCTGCTCGACATCGGCGAGGGCGTCATCGAGGTCCAGGCGACCTCCGGCGACATGCACCTCGGCGGCGACGACTGGGACCAGCGCATCGTCGACTGGCTGCTGAAGACCTTCAAGAACAACCACGGCATCGACCTGTCCGGCGACAAGATGGCGATGCAGCGGCTCAAGGAGTCGGCCGAGAAGGCCAAGATCGAGCTGTCCTCGACCCTTGAGACCACCATCAACCTGCCGTTCATCACCGCCACGCCGGAGGGCCCGCTGCACATGGAGCAGCAGCTGACCCGCGGCGAGTTCGAGCGCATGACCCAGGATCTGGTCGAGCGCTGCCGTGGCCCGTTCGACCGCGCGATCGCCGACTGGAAGGCCAAGACCGGCAAGAGCATGGCCGACATCCACCACGTGGTGCTGGTCGGCGGCTCGACCCGGATGCCGATGGTGGTCGAGTTCGTCAAGCAGCTCACCGGCGGCAAGGAGCCGCACAAGGGCGTCAACCCCGACGAGGTCGTGGCCGTCGGCGCCACCCTGCAGGCCGGCGTGCTCAAGGGCGAGGTCAAGGACATCCTGCTGCTGGACGTCACCCCGCTGTCGCTCGGCATCGAGACCAAGGGCGGCGTGATGACCAAGCTCATCGAGCGCAACACCACCATCCCGACCCGCCGCTCG
>DASYSE010000003.1:0-66095 GCA_036003705.1 Actinomycetes bacterium
CACCGCCGGCTCGGCCGCGAAGGCGCGGGCGAGCGCGACCCGTTGGCGCTCGCCGCCGGACAGCTCGTCGGTGCGCTGGTCGGCCCGGTCGGCCAGGCCGAGCAGGCCGAGCCAGCGGGTGGCCGCCTCGGCGGCGGCGGCGGGGTCGCGCCTGGCCACCCGGAACGGCAGCTCGACGTTCTCCCTGGCCGTCAGCAGCGACAGCAGACCGTAGCCCTGGAACACGAGCGCGACCCGGTCCCGGCGGAGCGCCTGCCGCCCGGCGGTGCCGAGCCGGGCCAGATCCTCGCCGTCCAGGCGGACCACCCCGGTGTCGGGCGGCTCCAGCCCGGCCAGCAACAGCAGCGTGGTCGACTTGCCCGACCCGGAGGGCCCGACCAGCCCGAGCACCTGGCCGCCGTGCACCTCGAACGAGACGCCGTCGACCACGTTGCGGCCGCCCCGCCTGGCCACCAGCGACTCCGCCGCCAGGCTGGTCATGGCCGGGCATCCCCAGAGCTGCCGTCGGTCGGCCGGAGCACGACCTGGTCCTTGTCGACCTCGACCACCACCCGAGCCCCTGGGGGGAACGGGGACTAACGGGCTAGTCGACCTGACGGCCCGGGAAGCCCACTTGCGTCTCCCTGACCACGAGCCGGTCCGGATCTGTCTCGCGCTCCGCTCCGCACGCACAACCAACCATTCGCTCATCGGTGGCTCTCCGCTGTTCCACGATCTTCTCGGATTTCCACCGGTCAGCGCCAGACAGAGCCGCCAGGCCGACATTACGAGAATCGCCAAGAATCCCCGACGTTACTCGTTGGGGCCGCCCAGCTCGGTTGTATCAGCAGTCTCGATCGCGTGACGGACCAGGGCCGGCGGCATGTGGCCGTAGGACAGGATGCGGTCGTGGAAGTGGCGGAGGTTGAAGGCTTCGCCGAGGCGGGCCTGGGTCGTAGCACGCAGACGCTCGAGCTCCAAGGCGCCGACCAGATAGCTGGACGGCTGAGTCGGGGTCATCGTGTAGCGGGCGACCTCAGAACGGGCGGTGGACTCCTCCAGACGGGCGACCGACACCGCCCGGTCCACGGCAGCCTGGTAGCTCAGCTCGCCGGACTGAAGCTCCATATCGACGACGATGCGCAGGGCGCGCAGCAGGCGCATCGACAGCTGGGCGAGCCGCGCCCGGTTGTCGTAGTAGCCGACATCGTGCATGAGCTGCTCGGTGTACAGCCCCCAGCCTTCGATCATCAGGGTGGAGCGCACTGTCCTCCTGGTGACCGAGCCCAGGCGGTTGACACTGGTCATCTGGAGGTGATGGCCCGGGTAACCCTCGTGGACGGCGACGACCGGGATCATCGCCCGGGAGTGGTCGCGCAGCCCGGCCTCATCCGGCGGCGGCGTCACCCAGAAGTACCCCTGCTGGTAGGCGTCGAAGGGGCCGGCCGGGTAGTAGGCAGCGAAGCCCATAAAGCCACGCAGGAACTCAGGGGTAGGCTCCACCTCCGCCTTGGCCCGCGGGTCGCTGGCCAGGTCATGCTCGAAGACGAACTGCTCTAGTCGATCCAGCTCAGTGGCGTAGGCGGGCAGCAGTCCCTCCATCGGTGGGTGGTCTGCTTTGACCTGATCCAGCAGGGTGGACCAGACACCGTCACCAAGTTGGCCGGCCTGCTCGGCAAGGGCGGCGGTGGTCTGGCTGACCTGCGCCTCGCCCATAGCATGCAGCTCGGCCGGGGTGGCAGCCAGGCAATGGACCTCCCGCAGTTTGCGGGCCAGCGCCGCCTCACCGATGGCGAAGGAGGCGTCGTCGGGGAAGCGGACCGCGTGCTCGTCGGTCAGCCAGCGCGCGAAGTCGCCCATGGCAGTAGCGGCGGTATTGGCGGCTTCAGCTACCCGACTGGCCACCTCGGTTCCGACAGCTGCCTGCGGGAGCTGCTCTCGGAGAAAGCCCGCAGCGCTCACGGCGGTGGCGACGGCCATCTGCCGCCACAGCCGAGGGCAGGGCTCGTCGAGCAGCCGCTTGGCCTGGTCGAGAAAGCGCAGGGCTGCCTCTAGCCGAGACGCAGCGCTGCGCATCCGTCGCTCCAACGGAGCGAAGTCCCGCGCAATCAGGTCGAGCAAGCTGGCGGGGATCAACGCCGCCGCCATGAACGGGTTGCGCCGCCACGGCCGCTCCAGGTCATGCTCGAGCACCCTGCCGGCGATCTCGGCGAGCAGGGCGTCACGATCGGCTTCGTCCTCCGGCCCGGCAACCTCGACCCGGCGCAGCCGATCGGCGAGCCGTCCCAGTTCGGCGGTGTACAGGTCGAGATTCTCCTCGGTGAGATCATCGAGGAGATCGTCGAAGCCATGCTCTCCATACGCCGTCGCCGTCATCGGGGACGCCTGGTAGGTCAAATCGAGGTACTCGCGACAGAGACGGTCAATGGCGTCACTCAAGCCGGGCTCCTTCGACTGGTAGGACCGATAAGTCTACCGGGGCCTTGCTGCATTGTTCTGCTCACCAGCGGGGATGCGTCACAGCTGTCAGAACGCCAGCTCGGCAGCGAATCTAGCGCGGACGATCCAGGAGCTTGAGCGCGGGCAGCTCGTCCGCAGAGGAAGGCCAGCCGTGCCAGATCAGGTTCGACCCCGGCGAGAACGTCCTGGCGGTCCAGGAGTCGCTGATCCTCGCCTACGCCGGCAAGATCCGCGCACGGGGATGAACCCCGAGGAGTTCGACGCCGTCTTTGAGGCGTTCCGTACGACCGCCTTTCGCCTGGAGACGCTGTCCCGGTACTCCGACGAGGTAGAGGACACTGAACTCGCGCTCTTCCTCGCAGGGCAGCCGCTGCCCGAGCGCTCGACACGGACAGACCCCTGGCTGAAGCGGGTCGCCGACACCACCACCGCCGGGAAGCGCTGGCAGCGCGTTCACGTCGTCACCCATCCGCTCACCGACTACCTGCGCTTCGAGCTGGTCGGCTACGAGGACTACGTCGCGGCCGGCGAGGACGTTCGTATCGCCGACCGAGACACGCATCCGGAGTTGGCCAGTCTCCGGCAGGACTTCTGGCTGTTCGATGCCGAGACCCCGGAGGCGTTCGCTATGCTCATGCGCTACAACGCCACCGGACAGCTCCTCGACTTTGAACTCACCGACGAACCACCAGTCATCGAGCAGTGCCGGCGCGAGCGCGACCACGCCGTCGCTCGGTCGGTGCCGCTCCCTGACTACACCGCAGCACTGGAGGTATGAGTGGCCGTTGACGCTCGGGCGATGGAGTGATGGCCAGCCGAACTCCTGGCAGACCCGCCATCACCCAGCGTCAACGCCTCGGAACCAGACTCAAAGTTCTGCGTGAACTGGCCGGCCTGCGCAACGAGGACCTCGCCGAGGCACCCAACCTCAGCCCGGCGACCATCTCTCGCACGGAGAGCGGCGACCGCGTCATCACCTGACCGAGATCGCCATCTGGGTCCGCGCGACCGGTGCACCGGCGGCCACCCGCGACGAGCTGGCCTCCCTCGCCGAAGCCGCGAGGACCCAGGTCAGGTCATGGCAATCTCGGCTCCACCTCGGCGTGGACCAGGCGCAGCAGGAAACCACCGAGCTCGAGGCTAGCGCAGGCACGATCCTCGGCTACGACCACGCCGTCGTCCACGGCCTGCTCCAGGTCCGAGACTACGCACGGCTCGTGTTCGAGCTGAGCGACGTCGGCACCGGCGACATCGCCGGTAAGGTGGAGGGCCGCATGCGCCGCCAGGGCATACTCCTCGACCAGTCGAAGCAGTTCTCGATCCTCATGACCGAGGCCGCGCTCCGCTGGCGACCAGGATTGGTCGACCTGCAAGTCCAGCAGCTCCAGCGCATCGCCGCGGTCATGCGCCTGCCCAACGTCGCCATCGGCATCCTGCCGCTAGGCGGCCAGGCGCACGCCCTCTACCCTGAGGGATTCCAGGTCTACGCCGACCGAGCCGACGGCACCGACACCTTGGTGCTCGTCGAGCTGGTCCCTGACGAGGTCGCCATCAGCGAGCCGGACAGTGTGGCCCTGTACCTGCGGGAGTTCGACCGGCTCCGCTCGGTCGCCGTCTCCGGCGACGAAGCCCATGCCCTGCTCGACCGCCTGGCCCAGGAGATACGTCGAAGTGACCCATGAGTGGTGGCGACGAGCGTTGCGCTGCTCACGCGATCCGGCGCTCTTACACTGTCTCGCCGACGAGAACGACGCGAACACGGTCCTTCGCCGGCACCGGTCGCTTATGAGCGCTGGTGATGAGGACCTTGGCAACCGCGACCTGGAGCAGCTTTCGGCGCTGCGGCATCGGGGTGACATCCCACACTTCGACGCTGAAAGTCGCACGCAGGGTGTTGAGGTCGAAGTCAGGTGGCGGTCCAAGTTCCTCGAGGTCTTGGAGGACGGCGTCACGCTGGACCTTCAGGCGGTCCATCATCCCATCCCACCGGGCAATGTCATCAGCGGTGACGAACTCGCCTCGGACGTACCTTGCCTCCTCAAGATCAACGATGCGACCACGAACAGCATCCAGGCGGGACTGGAGGACGGCGCGCTCGCCTTCACCTTCCGGCATGGTGAACTCTCGCCAGCGCTCGGCGACAGCACCGAGGATGGGATCATCCGGCTCCATCGCGCCAAGCCGGGTTCTTACCTGGCGCATGACCTCCTCGTCGGCGTCGCTTACCTTGATGTAGGCGCCCGCTGGACAGTTGTGGCCAAGGCTAGGGCTGCTGCATCGATAGTAGGCGGGTCGATGGCCGCTGACTGGCTGACCGGTCATGGCGAAACTACAGGAGTCGCAGCGAGCCATCCCGACCAGGAGGGAACGAGGAGGGCGTCCACCGCCAGTCTTGCTGCCGGCCTCACGCGTCCTGGTTCTGCTCTCGCGGACGATCGCCGTGCGGCGCTCCAGCTCGGCCAGCACCCGCGCGTGTTCCCCCGGTTCAAGGATGCCGTCACCGAAGCTGACAGGATCACCGTCGGGTCCAAGCACGATCCGGCCATCATGTTTTTGCCATCCCACCAGTGCAGGATTGCGCAGGACTCTGCTCAGCGTGGAGATGCGCCACGTCGAATCGAACCGGGCCCTGGGCTCTCGTCCTGCAGCGCGCATCTCGGCAGCCTTGGCTGCGGCGGGCGACGGGATGCCGTCTTTATTCAGGCCTTTGGCGATCCGCACGAGCGTCGATCCGCCAAGGAGCTCGGCCACGATACGCCGGACGATCGGGGCCTCTTGAGGATGTGGGACCAGCTTGCCGTCAATGACCGAGAATCCGTAGGGGACCCTACCGGTCCACTTGCCTTTGAGCCGGCAGCCCTCACGCCAGGTCTCGATCCGCCACGAGAGCATGTTCGACTCGTCGCGGGCCTGCTCGGCCAGGAACGCGATGATGGCCCGGCTTGCCGGCTGAGAGCTGTCCAGGTTGCCCTTGTTGAAGATGATCCGGCCCCCAACAGCATCGACGGCATCCAGCATCTCACCGACGTGGCGCATGCCCAGCCTCGACAGCCGGTCAACGGAGGACAGGAGCAGCGCCTCGACCGCCTTGTCGTTGACGACGGCGTTGATGCCTCGCTCCAGTTCGCGGCGCGTGATCGGCTTGCTGGCGCTCGTGCCGGGTTCGGAGAAGTCGTAGCCGGGCTTGATCTTAAGCCCGAAGGCTTGGGCTGTCTGACGGTTGAGCCGCTGCTGGTTCTCGGAGCTGTCCTGGTGGAGGTCGGTTCGGACCAACGAGGTCCGATCCAACGTAGCGGCCCAACCCTTGGCCGGATGCTGCCTCTTCGGTGGCATGTCTCCCTCCTTGCTTGGAGCGCCACAGCCAAAGACAGTATAAACCTTCCAACTAGTTACCTGGTCGGCTGCCTGGAGCTGGAGCGCCTGCGCGCCGCCTCCCAGACGCGCCTGGGCGACGCCTTCCGCCTGCGCCGCTTCCACGACCGCGTCCTCTCCTTTGGCCACATGCCCCCCACCCTGGTCGCCCGGGCCATCGCCGCCGACGACGAGACCGAGCAGCGCCGCCCAGAGGAGGCGTGAGGGCCACCGGCCACCGGCCACCGGCCACCGGCCGCCTCGCCTGAGCTCGGGCACGCACGTAGGCTTGGACCCGGAGGAGGATGCCGAGCCGGGGAGGCGGCGATGACGGGTCGGGGCGTTGCCGAGCGTCGGGTGGTCAAGGTCAGCGGCGGCCAGGCCCGGCGGGCCCGCGACCGGCTGGCCGTCGAGGAGCCGCTGGAGCTGCGGGTGGCCGGCCGCCCGGTCGGGGTGACCATGCGCACCCCCGGCAACGACGTCGAGCTGGCCATCGGCTACTGCGTCAGCGAGCGGCTGGTGGCCCATCCCGAGCACGTCGCCGCGGTCCGGTTCTGCGCCCCCGAGGGCGAGGCCCAGGAGTTCAACGTGCTCACCGTCGACCTGCGCCCCGGGGTGCCGGTCCCCGACCCGTCGCTGGACCGGCTGGCCGTCACCTCCTCGTCGTGCGGCGTCTGCGGCAAGGCGTCGATCGAGGCCGTCACGGTCGCCTGCCCGTCTCTGGCCGGCGACGACCTGACCGTGCCCGCTCAGGTCCTTGCCACGGTCCCGGCTCGGGTCCGCGACGCCCAGCGCGTGTTCGAGCAGACCGGCGGCCTGCACGCCGCCGCCATCTGCACCGCCGACGGTGAGGTGCACTGCGTGCGCGAGGACGTCGGCCGGCACAACGCCGTCGACAAGGTGATCGGCTGGGCGGCGACCGAGCACCGCCTGCCGCTGACCGGCATGGTGCTGTTCGTCTCCGGACGCTGCTCGTTCGAGATCGTCCAGAAGGCGGCGGTGGCCGGCCTCTCCCTGGTGGCCGCCGTCAGCGCCCCCTCCAGCCTGGCGGCCGAGCTGGCCGACCAGCTCGGGATGACCCTGGTCGGCTTCCTTCGCGGCGACACCATGAACATCTACACCCACCCCCACCGGGTCCCCCTCCCCACCCCAGCCCCGGCCTGATCCGGCTATCCGGTCAGCGCATCCCCCCGGGGGGCTTGGGGCGGGTCGGGGGGGCCGGCGATGGTGTCGTAGAGGTGGAGGGCGGCCTGCTCGCCGGCGCTGGCGCCGATGGCGCCGCCTGCGGCGGTGAGGGCTGGGCAGACGATCAAGCCGACGCCCTGCGTGGCGGCGGCCTCACCGCCGCAGGCGGCCAGGCCGACCCTGCCGCCGAGGTCGGCGCCGACCGCGCCGCCGATCGCCCCGGTGGCGGCCCGGGGCAGCGACTCGCCATGGTGCACCGCGGCGGCGAAGTCGAGCACCGGCGCGACCACCGGGAGGACGCCGAGAACCCTGCCGTCGAGCAGCGAGCGCCCGGCCGTGTCGGCGACCCGAGCGGCCGCCGACCGCACCGCCGGGTCGTCGGCGGCGGCGGCCAGCTGGGCCGCCGCCCGAGCCCGCGCCGCCGCCCCGGCGGCCAGGTGGTGGGTCGCGGTCACCACCTCGCCACCCACCTCCAACGCCCAGGCAGCCACCCGCCGTGCCCGACCTCCGTGCCCGTCCCCGCCACGGGCCGCCCCGACGCCAGGCCCGCCGGCGAGCTGGTCGAGGTGGGCGGCGAGCGTCCGGCGGGCGGCGGCCGCCTCGTGGTCGGCGGCAGCGGCCTGGCGGACGGCCTGACCGGCGACCGCCATGGCGGCGGGGTCGATGGTGCCGCCGGGCAGGACCACGCCCGCCCGCGGGTCCAGCTCGACCCCCGCCGACGCGGCCAGCCGCTGGGCCCGGTCCCAAGCCGCCTGGGCGTGCTCCAGCCGCGCGGCCAGCTCGGCGACGGCGCCGGCGACCTGGCCGAGGGCGTCGGCCGCACGGTCCAGGCCGGTCTGGAGGCCGGCCCCGTCGATCAGGAACGCCTCGCTGGCCGGCCCACGCCAGGCCCCGGCGACGACCAGGAACGACGTCGCCCCACCAAGCCGCCCGCGGACGTCCCGCAGGGCGGCCGCGGCGGCGCCGATGCTCCGAGCACCGGCGGCCAGCACCCCCGGCTCCCCCGCCGGCCGGCTCACGCGGACGACCCCCGCCGCAGGGGACGACGGGGACGACGCGGCGTGGGCGACGAACGGCGGCGCATCGGCGGCTCCTCCGCAGACGGCAGCAGGCTGGCCTGGTGTGTTGTAGCCGCGCCGGCAACGCCGGACAACCGGCCATCCACAGCCCCTGGCCGAGATCGCCAGCGGGAGCGGCGGGCTAGAAGAGCTCGCCGCTGCCCTGGGGCAGCTGGCCTTCGGCACGGGCCCAGCGCAGGAACTCCTCGAGGCCCTCGCCGATGTCGCTGGCGATGAACTCCGAGGCCAGCTCGTCCACGCGCTGGTCGGAGAATCCCTCGGCGCCGAGCTCGGGCCGGGCCTGGTTGGCCAGCAGCCAGGCGCTCTCGACCTCGGTGGCCTCGGGCTCCGGGATGTGGCCGGGAGTTGCCGGGTCCTGCTTGTCGACGTCGCTCGCCCGCGCGGGCGGTTCGGGCTCGCGGGGCAGGTCCTCGTCGGGGAATCGGGTCGCCACGTTCACGTCACCTCCGGCGTGAACCTATCCGGCTCGACCCGGATCGGCCAGCTCGCGGGGCGGCGCCGGCCGGTTGGCGAGCAGGCTGGGGGCGTTGCGGACCGGCACGGGGCCGGCCAGGACGGCCTCGGCCTGGCGCAGCACCTCGAGGATCTCGTCGCCGATCAGCTCCTCGCGGTCCAGCAGGGCGTCCCTGAGCGCCTCGACCAGCGGCCGGTGGAGGTCGAGCTGCTCCTTGACGGCCATCTTGGCCTCCTTGAGCAGGTGGTCGGTGCGCGCCCGGCCGTCGGTGTCGGAGAGCACCTTGGCGACCACGTTGCGCTCGTTCAGGCCCTCCTCCATCGCCACGAACGAGACCAGCGAGTCGGCCATGCCGAGCGCCCCGACCATCTGCGCTGCGATGCCGGTGGCGCTCACCAGGTCGCCGCCCGGGCCGGTGGTCGACTCGCCGAACCACAGCTCCTCGGCGGCCATGCCGGCGCAGGCGATCCGCAGGAAGGCCAGCAGCTCGGTGCGGGTGCGGGTCCAGCGCTCCTCGGTGTCGTTGTGGGCCAGCAGCCCGAGTGCGTCCTTGCGCTTGACGATCGAGAGCACCTCCAGCCGGCGGCCGACCCCGGACAGGTAGGCGGCGACCGCGTGGCCGGCCTCGTGGGTGGCCACCATCTCCTTCTCGAGCGGGGTGTAGGCGACCGGCTGCCTGAGCCCGATCTCCTCGGAGAGCTTCGCCTGGCTGATGTCGACCCAGCGCATCCCGTCCCTGCCGGCCCGCAGCGCCCAGATCAGCGACTCGTCCAGCAGGTGCTCGATCATCACCGGGGTGTAGCCGAAGGTGAGCTGGGCCAGCTCGGCCCGCATGGCGTCGTCGTCCAGCTCCCGGTCGTGGGACTTCCCGGCCAGGAAGTAGTCGATCAGCTCGCGCCGCCCAACGGCGTTGGGCAGGTCGAAGTAGAGCCGGCGATCGAAGCGGCCGGGCCGCAGCAGGGCCGGGTCCAGCCCGTCGGCCCGGTTGGTGGCCGCGATCACCAGGATGTTGTTGTAGCGGGGCAGCCGCCTGGAGAGCTGGGCGTGCGCTGGCAGCCAGCCGTTGACCCATTCGATCAGCCGGCCGGCGGTGCGCTCCCCGAACGGCGGGGTGTCGAAGCTCTGGAGCTGGACGAGCAGCTCGTTGACGGTCCCGCCGGTCCCGGCGGAGATCGGGCCGTCGCCGCCGCCCTCCAGTCCGCCCCGGCGCCCGCCGATGGCGTCGACCTCCTCGATGAAGCCGATCGCCCCGCCCTCCTGGCGGGCCACCTTGCGCAGCGCCTTGAAATAGGCCCGGATCTTGCGGGCGGTCATGCCATACCACATCGACTGGAAGCTGGTCGCCGAGACGAACAGGAACGGCACCCCGGCGTGGCGGGCCATGGCCTTGGCCATGTGGGTCTTGCCGGTGCCCGGCTTGCCCTCGAACAGGATCCCCCGGCGCGGGTTGCCCCCGAGCCGATCCTTGAACGTGGCGTAGCCGAGGAACAGGTTGAGCGTCTTGACGACCTCGTCCCGCAGCGGGCCCAGGCCCTTCACGTCGTCGAGCCCGACGTCGATCTGCTCGGGCCGGTACAGCAGGTGCGGCGAGCGCCCCTGCCCGACCATGGGCAGGAGCATGACGACCCCGATGAGCAGGATCAGCAGCACCGCCGGGAGCCACAGCATGGCGTCAGGGCCGAGACTGAGGCCGTCCAGCGGGTTGAGCGAACCGCCCGACAGCACCCGCCACCAGGCGGCCAGCGTCGCCACCCAGAGCACGATCGCCAGCCGGGCCAGCCGTCGCTGCCGACGCCGCTCGCGGGCCCGGCCGACGTCGAGGTCGGCCGCCCGCAGCACCGCTGCACCGCCGAGGATGGCGCTGGCGCTGCTCGGGTCGGCGGCGGACGGCTCGTGCCCGCCGCGCTGGCTGGACTTCGCCGACCCCTGCATGCCCGCTCGCTCCCGATCGTCGCAGAGGCCCAGACCGCCCCATTGGGCAGTAGGCCACGCCGCCGCGGGCATTGCCATGGCCGCGGAGCGAGTTCCATGGTGTTGCCGACAGGCTCTGGACCAGGGACTAGGCAGCGCTACCGAACCCAAACCCGACAAGCCCCCCGAGATCCTCGGCTCGGACCAGGCGGCGGGCGGCCACCGCCGCCGGGCGATGCCACGCAGGTGACCAGAGGTCTTGCCGGTACCACCGCGAGCCCTTCCCGGTCGCCGCCTTGAGGTACGTGCAGGACTTCTGAGCTGCTTCAGGAGGCCGGCTCGATCGAGGCGACCACCAGCGGCTCGCCCTGCTGGCAGGTGCTGAGCAGGTTGCGGTCCACCCGGCCGGTCACCTTGACCCGAGCCCCGGCCAGCAACTCGCCCCGTTCCCCGCCGACCAGCAGGTAGCGGCCGCCCGGGTCGGCGTCCAGCAGGATGCAGCCGGGCTCGACCCCGTCCCTGAGGGTGCCGGTGACGGTGAGCCGGCCGCCGGCGGGCGGCGTGGGCCTGGTCGGCGGCGGGTTGCTCGGGACGGTCGCCGGCGCGTTCGTGGCGCCACCGGCGGCGGCCCCGCTGTCACCCGAGTCGGGGTCGGCGCAGCCGGCCAGCAGCACGCCCGCCAGCAGCAGGCCGGCGAGCACGCGGCGGTGGTTCGTGTACCTCATGCCGATGGGACGCTACCACCGGCCGGGAGGTTCCCGGCGGCACTTCTAGGCCGGGGCCAGGTCCGGCAGCTCGACCATGAACCGGGCGCCGCCGCCCTGGTTGTCGTCCACCCAGACCCGGCCGCCCATCCCCCTGACCAGCCGGTCCACCAGGAACAGGCCGAGGCCGACGCCGCCGACCCTCCTGGTGGTGGAGGCGTCGAGCTGGGTGAACGGGGCGAAGATGCGCTCCCGGTCGATGGCCGCAACCCCTCGGCCATGGTCGGACACCTCGATCCGGGTGAAGCCGTGCGGCTGCTCGACCACCACCTCGATCGGGGTTCCCGGCGGGGCATGCTTGCCGGCGTTGTCGACCAGGTTGCCGACCACCATCCGCAGCGCCTCGGCGTCGCCGCGCAGTGGCCGCGGCTGGCTGGGCAGGGTGAGCTCGGCCCGCCGGTCTGGCTCGGCCAGGCGCCAGTCGTCGACCACCTCGGCGACCACCTCGGTGGCCTGGACCTCCTCGGCCCGCAGCACCGGGCTGCGGTTGGCCACGAACGCGCTGGCCTGGAGCAGCTGCTCCACCATGTCGCGCAGGCGCTTGCCCTGCCGGACCACCCGCTGGAGGATCTCCTGGCCGTCGGCGGTCGCGGCCATGTTGGGCCGCCCGACCAGCGTCTGGGCCATGCCGAGGACGACCGTGATCGGCGTTCGCAGCTCGTGGCTGACCATGGCCAGGAACTCGTCCTTGAGGCGGTCGACCTCCTCCAGCCGGGCCACCGAGGCGCTGAGGTCGGCGTTCTCCGCCTCCAGCTCGCGGGAGCGGCTAATGGCGGCCTCGTACAGCCCGCGCAGATCCTCCATGACGGGCCCGGTGACCGCCGCCGACAGCCGCGCCTGGCCCTGCCTGGCGGCCGACAGCGCCTCCAGCACCGCCGCCGGCACGTCTCCCTTGAGCACGTACCCGCGGGCCCCGGCGGCCACCATCTCGCGCACATAGGTCTCGTCGGCGTAGGCGGTGTGGGCGACCACCGCCACCTCCGGCCAGCGGCGCACGATCTCCCTGGTGGCGGCCACCCCGCCCTGCCCCGGCATGCGGCAGTCCATCAGCACAACGTCCGGCGCCAGCTGCTCGACCAGCGGGAGCGCGGCCTCGCCGGAGTCGGCCTCGCCGACCACCTGCCAGCCGCCGACCTCCTCGAGCAGCGAGCGCAGCACCCGCCGGACCGCCGGATGGTCATCGACCAGCAGGACCCTCCCGGGGCCGCTGGTCCGTGGGATCGCCGTCTGCATGCTCTCTGTATCGGCTGCGCGGGATCGCGGATGAACAGGGAAGGGATAGGCTTTCCCATATGAAGGACGTCGGCATCGTCGGGCTGCCCCGGAGCGGCAAGACAACCCTCTTCAACGCGCTGACCCGGGCCGGCGTGCCCGCCGGGGGGGCGGCGGGCAAGGCCAGCGTCGCCGCCGTGCCGGTGCCCGACCCGCGGGTGGACGCCCTGGCCGAGCTGGAGCGCTCCCGCAAGCGGGTGTTCGTGCAGGCCCGGTTCGTGGACGTCGCCGGGCTGTCGGTCGGCGGGCGCGGCGGCGGGCTGGCGGCCCAGGGCCTCGGGGCCTTGCGCGAGGCCGACGCCCTGGCCATGGTGCTGGCCGCGTGGGGCGGTGGCGGCGCGGCCGGCGGTCCCGGAGGACCCGACCCGGCGGAGGCCGCGGCCGAGCTGAACCTCGAGCTGACCGTGGCCGACCTGGAGTCGATCGCCGGCGGCGCCGAGAAGGCGGCCAAGAAGGCCAGGACGGGCGTGAAGGACGCCGCGCTGGAGGCGGACGTCCTGGCCCGGGCCCGGGACCTGCTCGACCAGGGAACGCCCCTGCGGGCGGCCGACTGGGAGGCGGAGGAGGCCAGGGTGCTGCGCAACTTCGCCCCGCTCACCCTGAAGCCGGCCCTGGCCGTGCTCAACCTGGCCGAAGCCGACGCCGCCGCGGCGGCCGGGCGGGCCGCCGAGGTCGAGGCCAAGCTGGGCCTGCCGACTGTGGCCGTCGCCGCGGCCCTGGAGGCCGAGGCGGCCGAGCTGGCCCCCGACGACGCGGCCGACCTGCTCGCCGGCTACGGGGTCGAGCGCGGCGGGCTCGACCAGGTGGTCGGGGCCGCCTGGCGGCTGCTGCATCTGCTGACGTTCCTCACCACCGGCGAGGACGAGACCAGGGCCTGGGAGGTCCGGCGGGGCGCGACCGCCCCCGAGGCCGCCGGCCGGATCCACTCCGACCTGCAGCGCGGGTTCATCCGGGCCGAGGTGATCGGCTACCACGCCCTGGTGGCAGCCGGCGGCTGGGACGCCGCCCGTTCCAAGGGCCTGCTCCGCACCGAGTCCAAGTCATACGTCGTCCGCGAGGGCGACGTCCTCCACATCCGGTTCAACGTGTAGCCGGAGCGGGCAGCACCCGCGATACCCGACCAGCCCTCTGGCCAACCACAGGCCGGGCCTGTGGCCTTGTCATCCGGTGCCGCCGCCGGAGACGGCGGGCAGGATCCAGACCTCGTCGCCGTCGCCGACCGCGGTGGCCGGCCCGGCCAGGTAGCGGATGCTCTCGCCGTTGACGAACACGTTGACGTGCCGGCGCAGCACCCCGCGGTCGTCGAGGACCCGCTGGCCGACCCCGGGATGGGCCTGGCCGAGGGCGGCCAGCACGCCCCCGACGGTGGCTGCGGCGACGTCGACCCGGCGTTGCCCGGCCGCGTGGCCGGAGAGGGCGGCCGGCAGGTGGACGGTGGCCATCGGGTCCCCCTCAGGGCACGACGGCGGCCTTGACGCAGACCACCGGCGGCAGCCACTCGGCCAGCGGCCGCCACTGCTCCCCCTCGTCGGAGGAGGCGAACAGCTGGCCGGTGCGGGTACCGAAGTAGAGGCCGGCCGGGTCGAGGCCGTCGGTGACGAAGCCGTCGCGGAGCACGGTCAGCCAGGCGTCGCGCTGGGGCAGCCCGGCGGTGAGCGGCTCCCAGGAGTCGCCGGCGTCCCGGGTCCGGTACACGCGGGCCTGGCCGTCGGGGGTGCAACGGAACTCGTCGGAGTCCAGCGGGATGATCCAGGCGGTGTCGGGGTCGGTGGGGTGGGCGACCAGGGGGAAGCCGAAGTCGCTCGGCACCCCGTTGGCCATGTCCACCCACTGCTCGCCGCCGTCGTCGCTGCGGTACAAGCCCCAGTGGTTCTGGAGGTAGAGGCGGTCGGGCCGCCCGCCGGCGGGGGCGATCTTGTGGACGCACTGGCCGAACTCGGGGTACTTGTCGGGCAGGAACACGGCCCGCACGCCGTGGTTGCGGGCCTGCCAGCTGCGGCCGCCGTCGCCGGTCCGGTACACCCCGCCGGTGGAGATGGCGATCCACATGCGGTCCGGGTCGGCCGGGTCGGGCAGGATCGTATGCAGGCACAGCCCACCGCCCCCCGGTTCCCAGCGGGGCCGGTGGGGATGCTCCCACAGGCCCTCGACCAGCTCGAACGTCTCCCCGGCATCGTCGGAGCGGAACAGCGCGGCCGGCTCGACCCCCGCCCAGACGGTGGCCGGCCGGTCGTCGCCGGCCGGCTGGAGCTGCCACACCCGCTTCAGGGCGGCCTCGGTCCCCTCCGGGAACCGCAGGTTCCCCTCGGCCGGGTCGCTCCAGGTCCGCCCCAGGTCGTCCGAGCCACGAACCACCGCCCCCCAGTGCCCGTGCTCGGTGCCGGCGAGCAGCCGCCGCCGGCCGCCCCGCCCGTCGAACCGGATGGCGTACACCTGCTCACCCGGGAAGTGCGGCCCGCTGGACCGCCACGTCCGCCGCTGCGGGTCGCCCGCGAACAGGAACGCCCCCTTCATCGTGCCGACGGTCAGCAGCAGATCCCCGGACTCGACGTCGATGTGCTCGCTCATGCCGCCAAGCCTACCTCGCGCTCACGACATCTGGAGGTCCTCGACGACGGCGTCGGCGGTGCGGCGGCCGGACGCGAGGGCGCCGTCGATGGAGGCGTTGTCGCGGTGGTCGCCGCAGACGTAGAGGCCGCGGCGGAGGCGGACCGGTCGCTGCGGGGGGTCGAGGGTGCCGGGGGGCTGGGCTGGCTGGGCGTGGGGGATGTGGTAGGTGGCCAGATGACGCCAGCCGAGGACCGCGGAACCGAACCAGTCGGCGAGCTGGCCGAGGACGGCGGCCTCCAGGTCGGCGCCCTTGGGGAGGCCGGGGCGGTCGAGCACGGCCGCCGAGACCAGGGCGGCGCCGGGCGGGGCGTAGGTGGGGGCGACCGCGCTGGGGATGCAGAGGTTGTTGACCGGGCCCGCGCCGTCGCCGTCGAGCACGATCACCGGCTCGTCGACCGGGGCCCGGTCGGTGGCGAAGTACAGGCAGCCGGCGGCCACCGAGCCGGGCGCCGGCGGCTCGCCGCCGAGCAGGCCGGCGGCGGTCGGGCCGTCTGTGGCTACCACGACCGCCCTCGCCCGCAGCTGCTCGCCGCCGGCCAGGGTGACGCCGCCGTCGCCGACCGCGGTCACCCGCTGACCGAGCCTGACGCAGTCCGGAGGCAGGCCGCCGGCGAGCTGCTCGGGGATGGCGCCCATGCCGCGGGTCGGGATGGCGACGTCGCCGACCGCGAGCATCCGGTAGACGAACTCGAACATGCGACTGGAGGTGCCGAGCTCCCGGTCGAGCAGCACCCCGCCGAGCAGCGGCCGGAAGAAGCGGTCGACGATCGTATCCGAGAAGCCGTCCGAGGCCAGGGCCTCCCTGGTGGTGGTCTCGGGGCGGGCGAACAGCTCGTCCAGCGAACCGGCGGTGACCCGTCGCCGCAGGGAGGCCACCTTGAGCTTGTCGCCGAGGCTGCCGACCGGGGCCAGGGCGGTGCGGAGCCCGTCCCAGCGCCGGCGGAACGGGTCGGCGACGGACACGAGCTTCCCGCCGGTCCACACCATCGCCCCCGGGTAGAACGGATGCAGCTCCAGCTCCCGGTAGTCGAGCGCCTCCCTGGCCTCCGGGTAGGCGGTGAGCAGGACCTGGAAGCCGCGGTCGAGCAGGAAGCCGTCGACCCGGTCGGTGCGGACCCGGCCGCCGACTCCGTCGCCCGCCTCCAGCACGGTTACGGCAACGCCCTTCTCGTGCAGGCGGCGGGCGCAGCGGAGCCCGGCCAGCCCTGCACCGACGACGTAGACGCCGCCGGGCGGCTGGTCGGCCATCTGGCTTAGCCGCCGGGCCGTCCGGCCCGGGTGGCCTCGGCGTCCCGGCGCAGCGTCCCCGGCAGGGCGAAATGGACGTTCTCGGGGATCACCTCGACCTCGCGGACCTCGGTCGCGCCCCGCTCGACCAGGACGGCGACCAGCTCGCCGACCAGCCACTCGGGGGCGGAGGCACCCGAGCTGATCCCGACGGTGTCGACGCCCTCGAACCAGGCCGGGTCGATCGCCGAGGCCTCGGAGACCAGGTGGCTCTGGGCGCCGGCGGCGCGGGCGACCTCGACCAGGCGGACCGAGTTGGAGGAGTTCTCGGCCCCGATCACCAGCACCAGCTGGCAGTCGCGGGCCAGCGTCTTGACCGCGGCCTGCCGGTTCTGGGTGGCGTAGCAGATGTCGTCGGAGCGGGGGCCGGCGAGCACGGGGAACCGCCCGCGCAGCGTGTCGATCACCCCGGCCGTCTCGTCGACCGACAGGGTGGTCTGGGTGAGGTAGGCGACCCGCTCGGGATCGGCGACCTCGACCCTGGCCGCCTCGTCCTCGTCGCCGACCAGGTGGACGGCCGTTGGCGCGTGGCCCATGGTGCCGGCGACCTCCTCGTGGCCCGCATGGCCGACCAGCACGATGTCGTAGCCCTCGGCGGCGAACTTGCGCGCCTCCTGGTGGACCTTGGTGACCAGCGGGCAGGTGGCGTCGATCACCCGCAGGCCGCGGACCTTGGCCTCCGCGTGGACCGCGGGGGAGACCCCGTGGGCGGAGAACACCACCGTCGCCCCTTCGGGCACCTCGTCGAGCTCTTCGACGAACACCGCGCCTCTGGTCTGGAGGTCCCTGACCACATGCAGGTTGTGGACGATCTGCTTGCGCACGTAGACCGGGGGCCCGTAGGTCGCCAGGGCGACCTCGACGATGTCGATGGCCCGCTCGACGCCGGCGCAGTAGCCGCGGGGAGCGGCCAGCAGCACCCGGCGCGGGGCCGTGAACACTGGGGTCGGGACGCTGCTCATCTCCACATTCTATCGGCGCCGGCCGGACGCGCCCGCCGAGCGGGCGTACCGTGGCCGTTTCGCGGACGCAGGAGGCGAGGACCGTGGAGCTTGAGGCGCTGGACCACGGCCACCAGGTCGAGGTCGCCACCTTCGGGCCGGCCGCCACAGAACACCGGTCAGGCATGCCCGACGCGCATGCGGAGGGCATGGCCGGAGGCGCGGCGCAGGTGAACGCGACGTCGATGCTCGACCGGCGTTCTGGTTGAGCGCCCCGACCGGCCGGCTCCGGATAGGCTGGCCCGGAGATGAGCGAGGCAACCGGGAGCTGGGCGGCGGCCAGGGCGTTGGACCGCCGCATCGTGGTGGTCTGGACCGTCCAGGAGGCGTTCGGCTACGCGGTCCTGGCCCTGCTGGTGCTGGCCGTCGACGTCGGCGCCAGGCTGGCCCAGCTCGACGTGCCCGGGCCGCCCGGGCTGGCCGCCGGGCTGGTCGCGGCCGCCGGGGGGCTGATCGCCTGGCGGCTGCCGAGGGCCACCTACCGGCACTGGCGCTACCAGGTGGCCGACGACGCCCTGGAGCTGCGCCACGGCGTGATCCGCCGGATCCACTCGGCCATCCCCTACTTCCGGGTCCAGCACATCGACGTGGCCCAGGGGCCGGTCGAGCGCGCGGTCGGCCTGGCCCGGCTGATCGTGCACACCGCCTCGGCGGGTACCGACGCCACCATCCCCGGCATCGCCGCCGGCGAGGCCGAGGGCCTGCGGCGCCTCATCCTGGCCAGGGCCGGCTCCGGCGATGCCGTCTGAGGGCCCGGGCCCGCCGGCAGGTGCGGGCGAGCCCGCGACCGCCCAGGAGACGGGACCGGTCCCGCTGAACGGCACCGGGCGCCGGCGGCTGCACCTGCTCAGCCCGGTGTTCTTCGCGGCCGGGCACGCCCGGCGGCTCTGGCCGCTGGCGCTGCTGGTGGCGGCACGGCGCCAGTTCTGGCTGCTGGCCCTTGGAGCGCTGGTGCTGCTGGCCTGGAGCACCGTCGAGTGGCTGCGCCGGACCTACTCGCTGGAGGGCGGAGCGCTGCGGCTGGAGGAGGGGGTGCTGGCCCGCAAGCTCCGGGCCGTCCCGTTCGACCGGATCCAGCAGGTCGACCTGGTCCGCAAGCCTCTGCACCGCCTGCTCGGGGTCGCCACCCTGCGGGTCGAGACGGCCGGCGGCGGCTCGGCCGCCGAGGTCGACCTGGACGTGGTCACCCTGGCCGAGGCCCAGGCGCTCCGGACCAGCCTGCTGCGGGCCAAGACCGGCACCGGCCCCGCGGCCGGCGGCCAGGCCGTCCCGGAGCCGGCGGCCGCAACCGCCGAGCGGGTGCTGCTGCGGCTGTCCATCGGCGAGGTGATGCTGGCCGGCGTCACCGGCACCCGCGCGGCCGCCGCGCTGGTGGTGCTCGGCCCGCTCAGCCAGGCCGCCGACTGGTTCCCCGACCTGTCCGACTGGCTGTTCCGGCGCTTCAGCCCGGAGGCGGTGGCGCCGAGCACCCCGCTGGCGTTCCTCGCCGCCGCCGTGCTCGGCGTGGCCGTCTGGCTGGGGCTGGCCGCCGCCTCCAGCATCGTCACCGACTACGGCTTCACCCTCGCCCGTGTCCGGGACGACCTGATCGTGCGCCGGGGGCTGCTCGAGCGCCGCGAGGCGGTCCTGCCGCTGGCCAGGCTGCAGGTGGTCCGGGTGGACGAGTCGCTGCTGCGACGGGCGCTCGGCCGGGCCTCGATCCGCATCCAGAGCGCCGGGCGGTCCGGTGGCGGCGACCAGACGGCCAGCCGCCTTGCCATCCCGATCCTGCAGCGTGCCCAGGTCAACCGGGTCCTCGGGGAGCTGCTGCCGGGGGCGGCGCCGGTGCCGCGGCTGCGCCTGCCACCGCCGGCGGCCCGCCGCCGGGCGGTGACCCGCAGCGTGGTCCTGACCACCCTGCTGGCGGCCGCGGTCGCCCTCGCCCTGTGGCGCCTGACCCGGTTGGGCGTGCTGGTCGTGCCGCTGGCCGTCCCCTTGGCCGTGGCCTTCGGGCTGGCGGCCTACCGGAGCCTCGGCCATGCTCGGCGGGACGGGTTCCTCTATGCCAGGATCGGGGTCCCGGTCCGGGTGACGACGGTGGTCCCGGTGGCCAAGGCCCAGAGCGGCAGCGTCCGCTCCTCGCCCTTCCAGCGCCGGGCCGGCCTTGCCACCCTCCAGGTCGACGTGGCCGGCGGCGGGTCGACCCCCCGGGTCGTCGACGAGGCCGAGACGACTGCCGAGGAGCTGCTGCAGGTCGTGCTGGATCGCCCGAGGGTCTGAGCGGGCCTCACGCCCCGTCGAGCGCGCCGATGGCCGAGGTGAGGGCGGCGCCGACGTCGCCGACCAGGAGATGGCGGCGGTCCTCGACCACCTGGCGCCCACCGGCCACCACCGAGGTGACGTCGGCGGCGGTGGCCGCGAACACCAGGTGGTCCACGGCCTCGGTGGGGCGGACGCCGGCCAGCCGCACCGAGTCGAGCCGCACGCTGACCAGGTCGGCCAGCCGGCCGGGGGCCAGCCGCCCGGCGTGCCAGCCGAGCGCGTCCATGCCGGCCTCGGTGGCCGCGGCCAGCAGGTCGGCCGGGCGGTGGTGGCCGCGCCGCCCGGTGGCCAGCCGCTGGTCCAGCTCGACCGCCCTGGCCTCCTCGAACAGGTCGACGACGGCGTGGCTGTCGGAGCCGAGGCAGAGCGGGCTGCCGGCGCGGGTCAGGGCGCGGGCTGGCCCGATCCCGTCGGCCAGGTCGCGCTCGGTGGTCGGGCAGAAGCAGGCGGTGGTCCGGGTGGCGCCCAGCCTGGCGATGTCCTGGCCGGTCAGATGGGTGGCGTGGACCGCGGTGGTGCGCGGGCCGAGCACCCCGGCCGTCTCGGCCAGGGCCGCCGGGGTGCGGCCGGTGGCGGCCAGGCAGGCCTGGTTCTCGGCCGGTTGCTCGGACAGGTGGAGGTGCAGGGGGGCGTCGCGGTCCGCCGCCCAGGCGGCCACGGTCGCCATGGCCTGCGGGTCGACCGCCCTGACGCTGTGGATGCCGGCGGCGACCCGCACCCCGGGCCCGTCGCGCAGCCCGCCGGCCCGCTCGGCCCAGGTCTCGGCGTCGCCGTCGCCGAAGCGGACCTGGGGGCCGGTCAGGGGCTCGCCGCCGAGGCCGGCCCGGAGGTAGCAGGTGTCGATCAGGGTCAGCCGGACCCCGGCCTGGCCGGCCGCCTCGACCAGGGCCTGCCCCATCTGGTTGGGGTCGGCATAGGGGCGGCCGACCCGGTCGTGGTGCAGGTAGTGGAACTCCCCGACGGCGGTGATCCCGGCAAGCGCCATCTCGGCGTAGGCCGCCCGGGCCAGCTCGAGGTAGCTGTCCGGGTCGAGCGTGCCCGCCACCTGGTACATCAGCTCCCGCCAGCTCCAGAAGTCCCCCCGCTCCTGGTGGGTGCGGCCGCGCAGGGCCCGGTGGAAGGCATGGGAATGCCCGTTGGCCAGCCCCGGGACGGTGATCCCGGCCAGCCGGCTCGCCCCCGGCGGCGGGTCGGCCCCCTCGCTCACGGACGCGATCCGGTCCCCCTCGACCTCCACCAGCACCCGCTCGGCCACGCCCCGCTCCGGGCCCAGCCAGGCCAGCTCTGCGTGCCACGCGGTCAGCGGCACGCCAGCTCCTCGATGACGGCGGCGAGGGCCTCGACCCCGGCAAGGCAGTCGTCGAGGTCGGCGGTCTCGGTGGGGCTGTGGCTGGTGCCGGTCGGGTTGCGGACGAACAGCATGGCGGTCGGGACGGTGGGGGCCAGCGCGCCGGCGTCGTGGCCGGCGGCGGTGGGGAGCTCCACCGGCTCGAGGCCGCGCCCGCGGAGGCAGGCGTCGATCCGGTCGGTGAGGTCCCGGTCGAAGGCGACCGCCGGGCTGCGTGACTCGCAGTCCAGCTCGACGGCCAGCCCGTTGCGGCCGGCGGCCTCCTCGACCGCGGTCTGGAAGGCGGCCAGCAGCCAGTCGAGGACCTGGTCGCGCTCGGCCCTCGCGTCCAGCCAGGCCAGCACCCGGCCAGCGACCGAGTTGCCGGAGTTGGGCTCGACCACCACCCTGCCGACGGTCGCGACCGCGCGCAGCTCGGCGGCGGCCGCCCGTGCGGCAAGGATGGCCGCGGCCAGGCCGAACATCGGGTCGCGCCGGTCTTCCAACCGGGTGGTGCCGGCGTGGTTGGGCTCGCCGGTCAGGGTGAGCCGCCAGCGTCCGTGGGGCCAGATGCCGGCGCCCAGCCCGACCGGCTGGCCCAGGTCGACCAGGCCACGGCCCTGCTCGACATGGAGCTCGACGAACGCGGCCAGCCGGCCCAGCCGCTCCGGGTCGGGCCGGACGGCCTCGGGGCCCAGGCCGGCGGCGGCCAGCGCCTCGGCCACGGTGACGCCGTCCTGGTCGACCCGGTCGAGCACGGCCGCCGGGTCGAGACCGCCCGCGAGCAGTCGGCTGCCAAAGGTCGGCACCCCGAACCGCCCGCCCTCCTCGTCGGCGAACGCGACCACCGCCACCGGCCGACGGGGCTCAACCCCCCGCCTGGCCAGCTCGCCCACCGCGACCAGCCCGCTGACCACCCCGAGCGCGCCGTCGTAGGCTCCACCCCCCCGCACGGTGTCCAGGTGGCTCCCGACCGCCACCGCCCCGCCGAGGTCCCCCGTCTGCCCAGGTGCCGCGCTTGGACCCCCGGTGGGGGAGCGTAGCCGACCGACCGGCGAGGTTCCGGCGGCCGTCCACAGACCCTCCCCGGCGACCTTCGAGCCGCCGGACCCGCCCCACCAGGCCCAGAGGTTGCCGGCCGGGTCCTGCTCGACCGTCAGGCCGCGGGCGGCGGCCTCGGACTCGAACCAGGCCCGGGCCGCCCGGTCCTCGTCGGTCCAGGCCAGTCGGGTCCACCCGCCGGCCGGGTCTCGCCCGATCGCCGCCAGTCCCCCGAAGCACGCCTCGAACTCGTCCCGCAGCCGCTTCCCGCTCGCGCTCATCCGTCTCCCGCCGGTCGGCCCGCCATCAGGTGGAGAGTCTGCCACCCATGCTCAGCCCTCGGGCGTCCAGCCGAGCTCCCGCCACAGCGGCTCGGGCAGCAGCCGGTCGATCCGTTCCAGGACCCAGGTCGGCCTGGCTTCTGGCGGCACAGCCAGCGTGTACGCCGTGCAGCTGGTCGCCCAGGAAGATGGTCCCGTCGAGGTCGAACACGTCGCCCTGGTAGAGGGCGTCGGGATGCCCGCTCAGGCGGGGGCCTCCAGACGGGCGGGCGGCGAGACCGGGGCCCGGCCGAACTGGGTCTGGTACAGCTCGGCGTACAGGCCCCCGGCGGCCAGGAGCTCGCCGTGGGTGCCCTGCTCGACCACGCGGCCATCGTCGATGACCAGGATCCGGTCGGCGTTGACGATGGTCGACAGCCGGTGGGCGATGACCAGGCTGGTCCGGCCGGTCAGGGCGGCGGCCAGGGCCTCCTGGATGTGGACCTCGGCCTCCGAGTCCAGGTGGGCGGTGGCCTCGTCGAGGATCATGATCGCCGGGTCGGCCAGCAGCAGGCGGGCGATGGCCAGCCGCTGCTTCTCCCCACCCGACAGCCGGTAACCACGTTCACCGACCACCGTCTCCCAGCGCTCGGGCAGGCTCTCGATCAGGTCGAGGATGCGGGCGGCCCGGCAGGCACCCTCGATCTGCTCGAGGGTCGCGTCCGGCCTGGCGTAGCGAAGGTTGGCCAGGATGGTGTCGTGGAACAGGTGCGGGTCCTGGGCGACCAGCCCGATCGCGCCCCGCAGGCTCTCCAGCTGGAGGTCACGGACGTCGGTGCCGTCGACCCGCACGGCACCGTCGGTGACGTCATATACCCGCGCGACCAGCATGGCGGTGGTGGTCTTGCCCGCACCCGACGGGCCGACCAGGGCGACCAGCTCGCCTGGCCGGACGGTGAAGCTGACGTCGTGCAGCACCGGATCGCCGGCGCTGGCCCCGACCGCGGCCGCACCGCCGGTGAGGCTGGCGATGGTCGACTCGTCGACGCTGGGATAGCGGAAGCCGACGTGGTCGAACTCGACCCGGCCGGCGGGCTGGTCCAGCGGAAGCGCTCCTGGCCGGTCGCGGATCGGGCTCTCGAAGTCGAGCACCTCGAACACCCGCTCGAAGGACACGAACGCGGTCATCACATCCACGCGGGCGTTGGTCAGGGCGGTCAGCGGCCCGTACACCTGGGTGACGTAGGCGGCGAGGGCGACGACGTCGCCCGGCTGGAGGCTGCCGCCGACGGCCAGCCGGCCGCCGAACCAGTAGACGGCGGCCGTGCCAACGGCGCCGACCAGGCCGAGGACCACGAAGAAGGTCTGCCCGTACAGGGCGGAACGTACGCCGATGTCGCGCACCCCGGCCGCCTTGTCGGCGAACCCGGCCAGCTCCCGGTCCCGGCGGCCGAACAGCATCACCAGCAGCGCCCCGGCGACGTTGAAGCGCTCGTTCATGGTGGTGGTCATGGCCGCGTTGAGCTGCATCGACTCCCTGGTGATGGCCTGCAGCCGGCGGCCGACCCGCTTGGCCGGGAGCAGGAACAGCGGCAGCACGGCCACCGCCATCAGGGTGATGCGCCAGTTGAGCAGGGCCATGGCGACCAGGGTCGTGATCAGGCTGATCAGGTTGGAGAAGACCGACCCGAGCGTGCCGGTGAGGGCCCGCTGGGCGCCGACCACGTCGCTGTTCAGCCGGCTGGTGAGGGCGCCGGTCTGGGTGTGGGTGAAGAAGGCCAGGGGCTGGCGCTGCACGTGGTCGAACATGGTGGTGCGCAGCTGGTAGATCAGGCCCTCGCCGATCCGGGAGGACAGCAGCCGCTGGCCGAGGGCCAGCCCGGCGTTGGCGACCGCCACCCCGACGGCGACGAGGCCGATCAGGTTGACCAGGCTGAAGCTCTTCCGCGGGATGGCGGTATTGAGCAGCTCCCGGACGAGCAGCGGCGGGACCACGGCGGCCAGGGCCGACAGCGCCAGCAGGAACAGGTAGGTGGCGATCTGCCAGCGGAAGGCGCGGGCGAACCCCCAGACGCGCCACACCACCCCGCGCGACAGCTTGGTGCCGGGTTCCAGGGGGGTCCGTGGATACCAGTGATACATCATCCTGCTCGCCCCAACCCTTCCCGGGTCTCGGGCATTCCGGCCGGCGGCGCGGCGAGGGCGTGGCGGCGCAGTCGGGCCAGCAGGGCGGCGGCGGCGACCCCGCCGGCGGCGATCAGGAAGGCCGCGTCGATGCCGACCCGCTGTACCAGGGTGCCGCCGAGCGCGTTGCCGCCGGCGAACCCGGTCGCGAACGCGGTGGTCACCCAGGTGAACGCCTCGGTCACGGTGCCGGCGGGGGCGAGGCGGTCGACCAGCAGGTACAGGCAGGCGATGGCGGGGGCGATCCCGAGCCCGGCCAGGACCATGCCAGCGCCGAGCTGGACCAGCCCGCCGGCCACGGCGAGCAGTGCGATCCCGGCGACCACGAGGAGCAGCAGGCCGATCATGCGCTGCTCGGGCCCGCGGTCGGAGGCACGGCTGCCGAAGGACAGGCCACCGACCATGCTGCCGGCCGCCCACAGGGCCAGCAGCGGTCCGGCGAGGGTGCGCGAGCCGAGCTGCTCGGCGTCCGCCACCACCGTCACCTCGACAGTGCCGAAGGCGCCGGCCAGCAGCACGATGCTGGCCATGACGGCGCGGATCCCGGGGCTGCGCAGCGGGCCGGCCCAGTCGGCCGCCCGCCGCCGCCCGCGCCAGGCCCGCGAGGCCGGCGTCGCCGCGAACACCCCGACCCCGACCAGCAGCAGCGCCCCGGTGCCGAGCACCGCCGCTGCGGGCGAGAAGACCGCGGCCAGCAGGGCGACCAGCGGCGGCCCGACGACGAAGATGAGCTCCTGCACGGTCGACTCGACCGCGAACGCGGCCTGCAGCTGGCCGCCATGCCCGAGCAGCTTCGACCACAGCGCCCGCATGCAGGCGGCGACCGGAGGGCTCGACGCGCCGGCCAGGGCGGCCAGCGCGGCCAGGACGGCCGGGGAGGCGCTCCGGCCGGCGGCGGCCAGCGCACCGAAGCTGAGGGCGCTGGGCCCGGCGCAGCCAACCAGCACCCGGGTCTGCCCGACCCGGTCGACCAGCCGGCCGAGCAGCGGCGAGGTCAGGGCGAGGGCGATCGAGTAGGCGCCGGCGACCAGCCCGGCGACGGCGTAGGAGGCGCCGGCCTCCCGGACCAGCAGCACGATTGCCAGCCCGGCCATGGCGGTCGGCATCCGCCCGACCACCGCCGATCCGAGCAGCCGGGACACCGAGGGCGTGCGAAGGACATCCAGATAGACACGAAGGCGCATGCCCCCGATGGTGCCAGAGCCCTCCGACGCTGTGGCTATCCCCAGCGGCGCAGGAGGCGTTCGGCGCCGTCGGCGAGCTCGGCGATGACCTGGGCGGCGGGCAGGACCTCGCGGGTGGCGCCGACACCCTGGCCGGCGTAGTGGACCATCGCCGCGATCTCGCCGGTGGTGTCGCGGTTTGGGCAGGGGACACCGAAGCGGGGGACCTGCACGGTGGCCGCGCCCATGCGGGTCTCCCCCACCACCTCGCCCTGGAACGCCTGCGCCGCCTCGATCGCCGAGCGCAGCGTGCGGTGCGGCTCCGGGCCGTTGGGCCACAGCACCGAGAACGCCTCGGTGAGCACGGCGTCCTCGGCCCTGGCCTGCAGCAGCGCTTCCACGTAGGCGGGGTGGGCGCCGGCCTCCCGGGTGGCCAGCAGCCGCGTCCCGACCCGGACCGCGGCCGCGCCGGCGGCCAGGCAGGCGGCGACCCCGCGGGCGCCGGCGATGCCGCCGGCGGCGACCACCGGCACCCCGACCGTGTCGAGGGCCTCGGCCAGCAGGGGCAGCAGCGCGACCCGGCCGCGGATGCGCCCGCCGCCCTCGATCCCCTGCACGGCGACGAGGTCGCAACCGGCGTCGGCCGCCGCCCGGGCCTCGGCGGCCGAGCCGGCCTGCCAGGACGCCAGCGCGCCGCCGGCGTGGACCCTGGCCACCAGGTCGGGATCGGGGTCGCCGTAGTAGAAGTCGACCAGCCGGGCACCGGCCGCGGCGACCTCGACGCACGCCGGGTCGGCCCCGAACGGCAGCAGGAACGTCACCCCGACCACTCCGGAGGTGCGGCCGGCCAGGTCGTCGAGGAGGGCGGCCAGCGCGGCGGCCGGGAGCATCTGGGCCGGCACCATCCCGACCGCGCCGGCCTCGGCCACCGCCGCGACCAGCTCCGGGGTGGTGACCCCTCCCATCGGGGCCTGCTGCACCGGCACCCTGCAGCCGAGCAGCTCGGTGAACGGCGTGGCCAGCATCTCAGGGCCGGGTCAGGGGGGCGTAGCGGAGCAGCAGGCGCTTGCGACCGAGGCCGGGAAACTCGACCTCGGCCATGGCCCGGTCGCCCTGGCCGGAGACGGCCGCCACTCTGCCCTGCCCCCACTGGCGGTGGACGACCTCGTCACCTGGGGCCAGGCCCAGGTCCAGCGCGCCGCGCTGGCGGCCGGCGAGCCGCTCGGCCGGGGTCGGCTGGCGGTCGAACGACGGCGGGGTGGAGCGGGCGTTGAACGAGCGGCGCCCGGCCCCGAACGCCGGGCTGGAGTCGCTCCAGCTGGTCGAGGCGCCGGACCGACCCGACCCGACCCGGCGCTCGCCACCGACGACCGTGACCAGCTCGTCGGGGACCTCCTTGAGGAAGCGGGAGGGCAGGTTGTAGCTGGTCGAGCCGAACAGGGTGCGGCTCCAGGCGTTGGTCAGGTACAGGCGTTCCCTGGCCCTGGTGATGCCGACGTAGGCCAGCCGCCGCTCCTCCTCGAGCTCGCGCGGCTCGCCGATCGAGCGCATGTGCGGGAACACGTTCTCCTCGAGGCCGGCGATGAACACCACCGGGTACTCCAGGCCCTTGGCGGTGTGCAGCGTCATCAGGGTCACCGACTGGCTGCCCGACTCGACCTGGTCGGCGTCGCTGACCAGGGCGATCGACTCGAGGAACCCGTGCAGGGTCGGCTCGGCCTCGGCGCCCTCGCGCAGCTCGTACTCCTCGGCGGCCGACTGCAGCTCGCGGACGTTCTCGACCCGGCCCTGGCCCTCGATCGAGGTGTCGGCCTCCAGCTCCCGCAGCAGGCCGGAGAGCGTCCAGGCGTCCTGCACGAGCACGCTCGGGGAGCGGCCCTCCTCGACCCCAGCGGCCAGCTCGTCGAGGACGGACACGAACTCGGCGACGCCCCTGGCCTGGCGGGTGCCCAGCCCCGGCACCTCCCCGGCCCGGCGCAGCGCGTCCCCGAACGGGATCCCCTCCTCGGACGCGAACCGGTCGATGGCCCGCTCGGAGGTGTCGCCGATGCCGCGCCTCGGCACGTTCAGCACCCGGCGCAGGCTGACCGTGTCCAGCGGGTTGACCGTTGCCTTCAGGTAGGCGAGCAGGTCCTTGACCTCGCGGCGGTCGTAGAACTTGACCCCGCCGACGATCCGGTAGGGCAGGCCGGCCTTGACGAACACCTCTTCCAGGGCCCGCGACTGGGCGTTGGTCCGGTAGAAGACGACCACCTTGCCGTACCCGAGGCCCTGCTCGTGCAGGCGCTCGACCTCCTCGACGACGAAGGCGGCCTCGTCGTGCTCGTTCTCGGCCTGGTAGCGCACGATCGGGTTGCCGGAGCCGATCGCCGTCCACAGGTTCTTCGGCTTGCGCTACAGGTTGTTGGCGATCACCGCGTTGGCCGCCGAGAGGATGGTCTGGGTGGAGCGGTAGTTCTGCTCGAGCAGGATGACGCTGGCCTCGGGGTAGTCGGCCTCGAAGTCGAGGATGTTGCGGACGGTGGCGCCTCGGAAGGCGTAGATCGACTGGTCGCCGTCGCCGACCACCGACAGGTTGCGGTGGGAGGCGGTGAGCAGCTTCAGCAGCTCGTACTGGGCGACGTTGGTGTCCTGGAACTCGTCCACCAGCACGTAGCGGAAGCGCCCCTGATACTCCGCGAGCACCTCCGGGTGCTCCTGGAACAGGCGCACCGTCTGCAGGATCAGGTCGTCGAAGTCCATCGCGTTGGACTCGGCCAGCCGCTGCTGGTAGATCCGGTAGGCCTCGGCGGCCTTCTTCTCGAACCAGCCGAGCGCCCGGTCGGCCAGGTCCTCCGGGCCCATCAGCTGGTCCTTGGCCGCGCTCACCGCATGCCGCATGGCCCGCGGCGACAGCCGCTTGGGGTCGAAGTCGAGCTGCCGGCAGACCTGGGTCATCAGCCGCTCGGCGTCGCCCTCGTCGTAGATGCTGAAGGTCGAGGTGTACCCCAGGTGTGATCCGCTGCGGCGCAGGATCCGCACGCAGGCCGAGTGGAAGGTCGACACCCACATCGCCTTGACGACCGGCCCGACCAGGTGACGCAGCCGCTCCTGCATCTCCCTGGCCGCCTTGTTGGTGAAGGTGATGGCCAGGATCGCCGTCGGCGCCACCCGCTTGTCCTTGATCAGATGCGCGATCCGGTGGGTCAGCACCCGGGTCTTCCCCGACCCGGCCCCGGCCACGATCAGCGTCGGCCCCTCCGTGGCCAGCACCGCCAGCCGCTGGGCGTCGTTCAAGCCATCCAGCAGATCAGGGGACGCGACCGGGTCATCCGGCGCCTCTCGAGCTTCCACGGAGGCAGTATACGAGCGGACCAGTCGGCCCCCGCGACCGTCCTCAGGAACGTTCACCGTCCGGGCGGGTGGAGAAGGCGCGGCCGGCGGAGCCGGTGATGCTTGCGAGCAGGCTGGACAGCTCCATCGGGACGACGAACTTGGTCGCGGGGGATGCGCCGATCTGCTTGAGGGCGTCCAGGTACTGCAGGCTCATGGTGTTGGCGTCCACGGTCCTCGCCACGTCGAAGATCTTGGAGAGCGCCAGCGAGAAGCCCTCGGCGCGCAGGATGGCGGCCTGGCGTTCGCCCTCGGCGGTGAGGATGGCGGCCTGCTTCTGCCCCTCGGCGACGGTGATCGAGGCCTGCTTGGACCCCTCTGCCTCGGTGACCACCGCCCGCCGGGTCCGCTCGGCCGACATCTGCCTGGTCATCGCCTCCTGCACCGTTGGTGGGGGGCTGATCTCGCGCACCTCGACGTTGGTGACCTTGACGCCCCAGCGCTCGGTCACATCGTCGAGCTTGGTCCGGAGCAGCTCGTTCATCTGCTCGCGCTTGGACAGCACGTCGTCAAGGGTCATGTCCCCGACCACGCTTCGCAGGGTGGTGGCGGCGATGTTCTGGGCCGCCCCGGCGAAGTTCTGCACCTTCAGCACCGAGGTCACCGCATCGAACACCTTGTAGAAGACGATGAAGTCCAGGGAGATGTTGGCGTTGTCCTCGGTGATCGCCGTCTGACTTGGGATCTCGAGATACAGCTCGCGCAGGTCGACCCAGACGACCCTGTCGACGATGGGGATGATGAGCACCAGCCCTGGCCCGCGGGTGCCGACGGAGCGGCCGAGCCGGAACAGCACCACCCGCTGGTACTCGCGGACGATCTTCACCGAGTAACGGACCAGCAGCACCAGCAGGACCAGGGCGACGGCCAAGGCGATCCAGAACGGGAGGTTCTCCATTTCACGGTCCTTTCGGTTGCCGGGGCAACGACGGCCCCGGCTCGACGATCAGCTTGAGACCCTTGCGGCCGACCACCCGCACCGTGGTCCCGGCTGCGATCGCGCCCCGCGCCGCCTCTGCGCTCCAGCGCTCGTGGGCGACCCGTACCTCGCCCCGCGGCTCGAGCGGGCCGAGCGCAACCCCGACCGCCCCGACCAGGGCGTCCACCCCGGCCGGAGCTGGCAGCCGGCGGGCCTGGACCACGGCACGCACCACCAGCAGGAAGAACCCGGCGAGCAGGGCGGCCATTCCGGCGAGCAGCCACGGCGAGACGCGAACGCCCGGCACCGCCGGGTCGAACAGCAGCAGGCCGCCGACCACCAGGCAGGCGAGTCCGCCGGCCAGCGGCAGCCCGATCCCCGGATGCTTCAGCTCGATCCCGAACAGCACCACCGAGGCGACCAGCAGGGCGAGGCCGCCGAGCTGCACCGGCAGGATCCCGAAGGCGACCACGCTGATCACCAGCAGCAGGGCGCCGAGCACGCCGGGAGCTGACAGGCCGGGGTGGAGCACCTCGATCACGATCAGGATCAGCCCGAGGTAGAAGAAGACGAAGGCGATGTTGGGGTCGATCAGGCCGTGGAGGATGGCCACGCCGGCCCCTGGCCGGCGCGGCTGGACGGCCGCCCCGTCGGTGCGCAGCGTGACCGGTCCGGCCGCCGTCGACGCGGTGCGCCCGTCGACCTTCCCCAGCAGCTCGGCCGCGGAGCCGGCCAGCAGGTCGGCGACGTCCTGGTCCACGGCGGCCTCGGCGGAAAGGCTCACCGACTCGCGCACCGCCCGCTCGGCCCAGCCGGCGTTGCGGCCGGTCCGCTCGGCCAGCGAGCGGGCGAACGCGGCCGCGTCGTTGGTGACCTTCTCCTGCTCGATCGCGCCGCTCACCCCCACCGGGTGGGCGGCCCCGATGTTGGTGCCGGGGGCCATGGCGTTGACCGGGCAGGCGAGCATCACGAACATGCCGGCCGAGGCCGCCCGCGCTCCCGACGGACCGGTCCAGCAGATCACCGGCACCGGGGAGCCGAGGATGGCCTTGACGATCGTGCGCATGGCCGAGTCGAGGCCACCGGGCGTGTCGATGGTGAGCAGCACGGCTCTGTCGCCCCGCGCTCCAGCCTCGGCGATGCCGTCGACCAGGTAGCGGGCGATGAACGGGTCGACGGCGCCGTCCAGCTCCAGCGCGGCCACCGGTGTTGGCGAGGCCGGCTGGGCCTGGGCGTCGGCGAACCAGGCGATCAGCAGCGACGACCCGAGCAGCAGGACCGCGACGGTCCGGCAGGTGCGCATGTGGCCATGATCCTCCTGGATGAGGGGAACCGGATAGGCTGTCCGGCATGAGCGCTGTGGTTCCGCCGTCGGCCAACCGGTCGCAGGCCGCGTTGTCGGTTCGGGGGCTGCGCAAGGCGTTCGGCCCCAAGCTGGCGGTGGCCGGGATCGACCTGGACATCCCCCATGGGTGCTTCTTCGGGCTGGTCGGGCCCAACGGCGCCGGGAAGACGACCACGCTGGGGATGGTGACCGGGCTGCTGCGGCCCGACGCCGGGCTGGTGCTGATCGACGGGATCGAGGTGTGGCGCGACCCGGTGAAGGCCAAGCGACGGATCGGGGTGCTGCCGGAGGACCTCCGCTTGTTCGATCGGCTCACCGGGGCGGAGCTGCTCACCTACAATGGGCTGCTGCGGGGGATGCCGGCGGTGGTGGTGGAGGCGCGGGCCAGGGAGCTGCTGGAGGTGCTCGGGCTGGCCGACGCCGCCGGGACCCTGGTGGTGGACTACTCGCACGGGATGCGCAAGAAGATCGCCCTGGCGGCGGCGCTGCTGCACGCGCCCCGGGTGCTGTTCCTCGACGAGCCGTTCGAGGCCATCGACCCGGTGTCGGCCCGCACCATCCGCGGGCTGCTGGAACGCTACACCGCCGGTGGCGCCACCGTGGTCTTCTCCAGCCACGTCATGGAGCTGGTCGAGCGGCTCTGCGACCGGGTCGGGATCATGCACCTTGGCCGGCTGATCGCCGAGGGCCCGACCGACCGGGTGCGGGCCGGGCGCAGCCTCGAGGACGCCTTCGTCGAGCTGGTCGGGGCGGGCGACGCCGGCGCCGAGGAGCTGGGTTGGCTGGGCACCTGGTCGGCCTGAGGCTCGCCCTGCTCCGCAACGGGCTCCGCCGCAGCAACTGGCAGCAGCGGGTCGCCCTCGCCCTCGGGGCGCTGGCCGGGCTGCCGCTGGCGGGCGGCGGCTTCCTGCTGCTGGCCCTGGTACCGCGGGCCGAACCGCGGGCCGGGCTGGTGCTGGTCGAGGCGGTGTTCCTGCTGCTGTTCCTCGGCTGGGGGCTGTTCCCGCTGCTCAGCTTCGCCGGTGACGCCAGCCTCGACCCTTCGCGGCTGGCCCTGCTGCCGCTGCGTCCCGGGCAGCTGGTCGCCGGGCTGTCCCTGGCCGCCTGCGTCGGCGTGGCCCCGTTGTGCACGCTGGTCGCGCTGGCCGGCGCCGTGGTCGGCTTCGGCACCCTCGGCCCCGGCGCGGTGCTGGTGGTGGCGGCGGTGCTGGCGCAGTTCGCCCTGTGCATCGTCGGGTCGCGGGCCCTGCTCACCGCCCTGTCCCGCCAGCTCCGCTCACGCAAGGCCCGCGACCTGGTGATCCTGCTGGTGTCGGTCACCGCGCTCGGCTTCAACCTGGCCCTCCAGGTCGGAGCCCGGCTGGCCGAACGGCTCGAGCGGGCCGACCTGGAGGGGCTGCTGCCGCTGGCCCGGGTGCTCGGCTGGCTTCCCCCCGGCCTCGCCGCCCGGGCGCTGGTCGACGCCGGCCAGGGGCGGCTGCTGGCCGCGACCGTCGAGCTGCTGGGCGCGGCCCTGGCGGTGGCGCTGCTCGGCTGGTGGTGGTGGCGGAGCCTCGACCGGGTCCTGACCACCGCCGAGCCGGCGGCCAGGCACCGGGCCCGGCAGGCGGCCGGCCTGTTCCCGCGCCCGCTGCGGCGCCTGCTCCCCGCCGATCAGCGGGGTGCCGCGGCCGCCAAGGAGCTCCGCTACCTGGCCAGGCACCCGCGGCTGCGGGTCGCCTGGGTGATCAGCGGCCTGCTCGGCCTGGCCGTGATCGTGTTCGTCGCCGTCACCGACGGGCTGGACCGCCCCTGGATGGTCCTGGCCTCCCTGTCCATGGCCTTCCTGGCCAGCCAGAACAGCCTGAACCAGTTCGGCTTCGACGGGGCGGCCTACTGGACCCAGGCGGTCTCCGGGGCTGACCCGCGGGGTGACCTGACGGGCAGGAACCTGGCCACGCTGCTGGCCGGGATGGTCGGGACCGTTGCGCTGGCGACCGCCCTGGCCGCGGTCACCGGGGGCTGGCTGTACCTCCCGGTGGTGCTCTGGCTGGGCATCGGCGTGCTCGCCCTGTCGCTGGGTGTGGCCGACGTGGTCTCGGTGCGCTTCCCCTACCCGCTGCCCGACGACACCAGCAACCTGTGGGCGGTGCAGGGGACCGGGCAGGGGTGCCTGGTCGGGATCGTGCAGATGGTCGCCTTCGCCGCCCAGGGTCTGCTCCTGCTGCCGCTGCTCGCCCTGGTGGTGGTCGGCCTGCTGGCCTGGCCGCCGGCGCTGGCGGTCGTCTGCCCGGTGGCGGTCGTCTACGGCGGGTTCGTGTGGCGGGTCGGGCTGGGCATGGGCGCCCGCTGGCTGGCCGACCACCAACCCGAGCTGCTGACCGCGCTCAGCGCGCGCCGCGCCGCCTGAGGAGTCGCCACCCGGCGCGGGCCGGCCGATCGAGCTGGACGCGATCGGCGGCCTCACTCCCACTCGATGGTGCCGGGGGGCTTGGAGGTGACGTCGTAGGCGACCCGGTTGACGCCGGGGACCTCGCCGACGACCCGGGTCGAGATGCGCTCCAGCAGCTCCCACGGGAGGCGGGCGAAGTCGGCGGTCATGGCGTCCTGGCTGGTCACCGCGCGAAGCACGATCGGGTAGGCGTAGGTCCGGCCGTCGCCCATGACGCCCACGGTGCGGACCGCCGGCAGCACCGCGAACCACTGCCACAGCTCGCGGTCCAGCCCGGCCCGGCGGACCTCCTCGAGCACGATCCGGTCGGCCGCGCGCAGGGTCTCCAGCCGCTCGGCGGTGACCTCGCCGACGATCCGGACGGCGAGGCCCGGCCCGGGGAAGGGCTGGCGCTGGACCACGTCCTCGGGCAGGCCGAGCTCGGTGCCGACCCGGCGGACCTCGTCCTTGAACAGCAGGCGCAGCGGCTCGACCAGCTTCAGCTGCATGCGCTCGGGGAGGCCGCCGACGTTGTGGTGGCTCTTGATGGTGGCCGTCCGCTTCCCGCCCGACTCGACCACGTCCGGGTACAGGGTGCCCTGGGCCAGGTAGGGGGCGTCGCCGTGCTCCTTGGCGACCTCCTCGAAGATGCGGATGAACTCGTTGCCGATCGCCTTGCGCTTGGCCTCGGGGTCGGTCACCCCGGCCAGGCGCTCCAGGAACCGGTCGGCCGCCTTGACGTGGACCAGGTTGACCTTGAAGTCACGCCGGAAGGTCTCCTCGACCTGCTCCGCCTCGCCGTGGCGCAGCAGCCCGGTGTCGACGAACACGCAGGTCAGCTTGTCACCGATCGCCCGGTGGACGAGCAGGGCGGCCACCGAGGAGTCGACCCCGCCCGACAGGGCGCACAGCACGTGGCCGTCGCCGACCCGGGCCCGGACCGCGGCCTCCTGCTCCTCGATGATCGAGACGCTGGTCCAGTTGGGCCGGCAGCCGGCGGCCTCGTAGAGGAAGTTCTTGAACAGGTCCAGGCCGCGTTCGGTGTGGGCGACCTCGGGGTGGAACTGGACCCCGTACAGGCCCCGCTCCGGGTCCTCGAACCCGGCCACCGGGGAGGCGTCGGTGCTGGCCACGACCCGGGCGCCGGGCGGGGCGGCGGTGACCGTGTCGCCGTGGCTCATCCAGACGACCTGCTCGGCCGGGAGGTCGCCGAACAGCAGGCTGCCGTCGGGCTGGGCCCGCAGCCTGGTGCGGCCGTACTCCCTGACCCCGGTCGGCTCGACCCGGCCGCCCAGCGCCCTGGCCATCGCCTGCTGCCCGTAGCAGAGCCCGAGGACCGGGATGCCGAGACCCAGCAGGCGCGGGTCGAGGGCGGGGGCGCCCGGTTCGTAGACCGACTTCGGCCCACCGGAGAGGACCAGGGCCCTGGCGCCGTGGGCGCGGACCGTCGCCGGGTCGACGTCGCAGGCGACGACCTCGGAGAAGACATGGCATTCGCGGATGCGGCGGGCGATGAGCTGGGCGTACTGGGCGCCGAAGTCGAGGACCAGGACGGTGTCGTGCCCGGGCGGTGAGGTCGTCATGGCCGCAGGATAACGAACTCGCGCAGCGGTTTGCTCGCTCCCTTTGTCCAGGAGTACGGTGGAGCCGGAAGGGGTGTTGCCGCCCCTTGGTGCCTAGACCTCGCACCACACACCCGGTTGACGGTGTGTGGTGCTTTTGTTTGGCGAAGGAGACCGCAGGTGCCAGAGCCGGACGAGACCATCGCCGCCGAGCCCGAGGGCGAGACCGCCGCTCCGACCGCCGCGCCGACCCGGCGGCGGGCGCCGGGCGCCGATCCCGCGGTGCGCTCGTTCGGGCCCGCCCGGACCTGCGCCGCCGACGGCTGCCAGACCAGGCTTTCGCGCTACAACCCCGACAGCTTCTGCTCGGTCCACCGGGGCTGGGACCGCCAGGTCGTCACCCGCCGACGCCGCGGCGACGAGGAGGCGTAGCCGGGGTCAGCCCATCCCGACGCCCTGGGACCGCTGCAGGACCTTCCCCTCGGTCTGCAGGGCGGGGGCGACCATGACCTCGGCCTTCTGGAACTCCTTGACCGTCTGGTAGCCGGTGGTCGCCATCGAGGTCCGCAGGCCTCCGAACAGGTTCATGCTGCCGTCGTTGACCGGCGCCGGGCCGAGCAGGATCTCCTTGAGGGTGCCGAGCGGCGAGGTCCGCACCCGGGTCCCCCTCGGCAGGTCGGGGTGGAAGGTGGCCATCCCCCAGTGATGGCCGCGGCCGGGGGCCTCGACCGCCCTGGCCAGCGGCGAGCCGATCATGACCGCGTCGGCACCGCAGGCGATCGCCTTGGCCACGTCGCCACCGGTTCGCATGCCGCCGTCGGCGATCACCTGGACGTAGCGGCCGGTCTCCTCCAGGTGCCGGATGCGGGCGCCGGCCGCGTCGGCCAGCGCGGTGGCCATCGGCACGCCGATGCCGAGCACGCCTCTGGTGGTGCAGGCCGCCCCGGGCCCGACCCCGACCAGGACGCCGGCGGCGCCGGTCCGCATCAGGTGCAGGGCGGTGGCGTAGGAGGCGCAGCCGCCGACGATCACCGGCAGGTCGTAGTGGGCGATGAAGGTCTTGAGGTTGAGCGGCTCGCTGCTGGAGGAGACGTGCTCGGCCGAGACCACCGTCCCCTGGATGACCAGGATGTCCAGGCCGGCCTCGAGCGCGAACTGGTGGTAGCGGGCGACCCGCTGGGGGGTCAGGGAGGCCGCCGCGACCACCCCGGCCTCCTTGATCTCCTTGACCCGCTGGCCGATCAGCTCCGGCTTGATCGGCTCGGCGTAGATCTCCTGCATCCGCTTGGTCGCCTCGGCGTCGGGCAGGCTGGCGATCTCGCCGTAGACCGGGTCGGGGTCCTCGTACCGGGTCCACAGGCCCTCGAGGTTGAGGACGGCAAGGCCGCCGAGCCGGCTCAGCTCGACCACGATCCTGGGCGAAACGACCCCGTCCATGGCCGAGGCCAGCAGCGGCAGCTCGAAGTGGTAGGCGTCCAGGTCCCAGGAGATGTCGATGTCGTCGGGGTCGCGCGTCCGCCGGCTGGGCACGATCGCGATGTCGTCGAACCCGTAGGCCCGGCGTCCGGTCTTGCCGATGCCGATCTCGACCTCAGCCACGTTGCTGTCCTCCGGAGGGGTCCGAGGCGCCCTCTCTGGGGTACCCCGTTTCGGGTGCAGATAGGCAAACGGACCCGACCGCGCAGCGGTGGGCCCGGGGAAGGAGCATAGGCGACGCTAGCAGCGGGGTCTGTGGAGGTCAAGGACAGCCCGGCCGGCAACCGCTGTACCATGCTAGGGAAGACCTTCGCATCGACCTGACCACCCGAGGTGCCCGTGCCCGACCCCCTCGACCCGTTCGAGCCGCAGGACGGCTCATCACCGGAGCCCATCGACGACGACGAGCGAGCCGCGCTCCTTGACGACCTCGGCGACCTGGCCGAGTTCCGGGCGGCCCTGGAGCAACGCGGCTTCCTGGGCGTGGTCATCTCGTGCCCGGACTGCGAAGAGGATCACTTCTTCGGCTGGAGCCTGCTGCGCGAGAACCTCGAGCACATCCTCCAGCACGGCGAGCCCCGGGTGCACGAGCCGGCCTTCGAGCCAGCGATCGACCACTACGTGACCTGGGACTACGCCAAGGGCTTCGTCGACGGCCTGCTCGAGGGCGAGCAGGAGAACGGCCCGCTGCGCGACGGTTGGACCTCACCGGCCGAGGCGGCCAGGCGCCTGCGCCGGGCCCTGGCCACCCGCGGCCTCTCAGAGGACGAGGTCGCGGCCGTGCTCACCGAGGGCGGGCTGCCCCCCGTCGAGCCGGGCGAGCGCTAGCGCCTCCTGCGCCTGGCCAGGCGGCGGCCGGTCGCAGCGGCCAGGGCGGTGGTGGCCCCCGCGGCCATCCCGGCCGGCAGCCAGACCAGCCACAGCCGGCGGCGCCGGCGGAAGTCCTGCACCGGCCAGCCCCGCTCGGCGGCCAGGTCGCGAAGGTGGCGGTCGGGGTTGACCGCCACCGGGTTGCCGACCCCCTCCAGCAGCGGCCGGTCGTTCACCGAGTCCGAGTAGGCGCTGCTGTGGCGCAGGTCGAAGCCCTGCTCGTCGGCCAGCCGGACCACCGCGTCAAGCTTGGCCGGCCCGTGCAGGACCGGCCCGACCAGCCGTCCGGTGTAGGTGCCGTCGACCAGCTCGCCCTCGGTCCCGAGCGCCCCGTCCATGCCGAGGTAGGCGGCGATCCCCTGGGCAAGCTCCTTCGGGGCCGCCGTGACCAGGTAGGTCTTGTCGCCGCCGGCGTGGTGGGCGTCGATGACCTTGCGCATCCCCGGGTAGATGCGGGGGCCGATCACCTCGACGACGATGTCGTGGCCGATCTGGGTCAGGTCATCGCGGCGCTTGCCCTCGATGAAGGCGAGCGCCTGCTCGCGGGCCGCCTCCATCCCCCGCTTCCCCTCGGCGCCGGTGAGCCGGAACACCAGCTGCCCGAACGCGAACCCGGCGATGTCACGCAGGTGGTAGAACCCGTGCCGGTACAGCCCGCGCGCGAACAGGTACATGCTGGACCCGGGCAGCAGGGTCTTGTCGACGTCGAAGAAGGCCGCCCGCGCCGTCCGCACTCCGGTGGTCGTCGCCGTCATCCCCCACCGGCCTCCAGCGCGCGCCGGAACCAGGGCAGGGTCCGCCGGATGCCCTGCTCCAGGCTGACCTGGGGCTTCCATCCCAGCTCGGTGACCGCCCTGGTGATGTCGGGCTTGCGCACCTCCGGGTCGTCCACCGGCCGCGGCCGGAGCTCGATCCGTGGCTGGACCCCCGCCGCGCCCGCCACCGTGCGGGCCAGCTCCAGGATGGTCACCTCCTCGGGGTTGCCCAGGTTGACCGGCCCGACCAGCTCGCTCAGCAGCAGCCGCCAGATCCCCTCGATCAGGTCCTCCACATAGCACAACGACCGTGTCTGGCTCCCGTCCCCATGCACGGTGAGCGGTGCTCCCCGCAACGCCTGCACCGCAAAGGTGCAGAAGGCCCGTCCATCGTCGATCCTCATGAACTCCCCGAACGTATTGAAAATACGAACGATGCGGACCTGGACGCCGTGGGTGCGGTAGTAGGCCATGGCCAGGGCTTCGGCGAAGCGTTTGGCCTCGTCGTAGACGCCCCGGGGGCCGATGGGGTTGACGTGGCCCCAGTAGCTTTCGGGCTGCGGGTGGACCTGGGGGTCGCCGTAGACCTCGCTGGTGGAGGCGAGCAGGAAGCGGGCGTTCTTCTCCTTGGCCAGGCCCAGCGCGTGGTGGGTGCCGATGGCGCCGACCTTGAGGGTCTGGATGGGGTACTTCAGGTAGTCGATCGGGCTGGCCGGCGAGGCGAAGTGGAGCACCGCGTCCAGCGGGCCGGGCACGTGGATGAAGTCGGTCACGTTCACGTTGACCAGCCGGAAGCCCTCACCGACCAGGTCGGCGACGTTGTCCCGCCGCCCGGTGAGGAAGTTGTCCATGCAGACCACGTCCCAGCCCTCGGCCAGCAGCCGCCGGCACAGGTGGGACCCCAGGAAGCCGGCGCCGCCGGTGACCAGTGCCCGGGGCACGCTATCGGCTCCCGTCGCCGGGGGTCCGCACCGGCCGTCCAACCCCGGCGACGGTGAACCCCGCCTCCACGAACGCGTCGGCGTCAAGGGCGTTGCGGGCGTCGACCACGATCGGGTAGGCCATGCGCGAGCGGAGATCGGCCGGCTCCAGGTCGCCGAACTCGGTCCACTCGGTCATCAGCACCAGGGCGTGGGCGCCGTCGGCGACCTCGGCCGCCTTGGCGGCCAGCTCCAGGCCGGGCACCAGCCGGGCCGCCTGCTCGCCCGCCACCGGGTCGTAGGCGACCACCTGGGAGCCGTCGGCCAGCAGGTCGCGGACCACCTCGATCGAGGGCGCGTCGCGCAGGTCGTCGGTGTTGGGCTTGAACGACAGCCCCAGCATCCCGATCCGCTTGCCGTCCAGGTGCCACAGGGCGTCGCGCACCTTGTCCACCACCGCCCGCCGCGCCTCGTGGTTGGTCTTGGCCACCTCGTTCAGCAGGCCGAAATCAACGCCCAGCTCGCGGGAGCGGTGGGCGAACGCGGCCACGTCCTTGGGGAAGCAGCTCCCGCCGTAGCCGGCGCCGGCCTTGAGGAAATGGACGCCGATGCGCGGGTCCAGGCCCATGCCCCTCGCCACCAGCTCCACGTCGGCTCCCGACCGCTCGCACACCCTGGCCACCGAGTTGATGAAGCTGATCTTGGTGGCGAGGAACGCGTTGGAGGCGTGCTTGATCAGCTCGGCGGTGGCCCGGTCGGTGGCCAGGAACGGCGCCCCGGAGCGGTCCAGGATCGGCGTGTACAGCTCGCGCAGGGCGGCAAGCCCCCGCTCCGAGCTGGTGCCCACCACCACCCGGTCCGGGTCGAGGGTGTCGACCACCGCCGAGCCCTCGCGCAGGAACTCGGGGTTGGACGCGACCTCCCAGTCGGCGCCGGCCCTGGCCTCGCGGGCGATCACCTGGGCGACCCGCTCACCGGTCTGCACCGGCACGGTGGACTTCTCACAGACCAGCCGGAACTCACCCGGCGGCAGGTTGCGGGCCACCTCACGCGCCACCACCTCGACAAAGGCCAGGTTGGGGCTGCCATCGCCGCGGCTCGGGGTGCCCACGCAGACGAAGATCACGGTCCCGTGACCGACCGCCTCGGCCTTGTCGCCGGCGACCCGCAGCCGCCCAGCCCCGACCACCTCGCCCAGCAGCTCCTGCAGGCCCGGCTCGTAGAACCAGGAGCGACCCTCGCGGATCAGCTCCAGCCTGCCGGTGTCGTCGTCGTCGACCACCACCTCGTGGCCGACATGGGCGAGACAGGCGGCGGTGACGAGGCCGACATGGCCGGCGCCGATCACGGTGACGCGCATCGCTGAGTGGCTCCTGAATCTGAAGGGGTACGGAATGAACGCTCGCCGATTCTAGAGGAAGTCGGCTCCGGGAACCGGACCGACCCGCTTGTCCGGCTCGTCGGTGCGTACGAGACTGCCGCCGCCGCGCTCCCGGTCGCGATCGCGCTGGCCGTCCACGGGCTCCGCTGGCGAGCTTGACTCCTGGGCCGCTCTGATCGAACATATGTTCGTACAGCGCGGTCTCGGAGCGCGGTCTCGGAACGCACAGAGGGGAGGAGCCGGCGGATGCTGATGAGGACGACGATCGGCCCGGACGACGCGGCCACCGTTGGGGAGCTGCTGCGTGATATCGGCCACGGCGGGGGCACGCCCGAGGAGATTCGCGACGCCGCCATCTACTGGTCGGCCGCGATCGACCCGGACATGGAGTGCGCCGACCTCCAGACGATCGCATGGCTGCTCCGCGACGCCAGCGCCCATCGGCGGGTGCCGACCGCCAACCGCGACCGTGCCCGCTACTGGGCCGCCTACCTGGAGGGCCGCATGGCCAGCTGACGGCGGCCCAGCCGGCAGGTCCGCGCCTGGGTCCAACCACGGCCCAGCCGGCAGGCCTCGGTCCATCGGCGAGCTGGCGGGGCATGCAGGCTCGACGGGTGCTTTGTCGACCAGCCGGACGCCCCGGCGCGCCAGGCACCGACCGGCTCCCCGTGTCCTCAGCCGGCGGCGCGCCGGGGCCCGGCAGGGCCCTCACCTACCCCCTGCCGGGCGCTGCCGGGGGCGCTGAGCGAGCTGAGACGTCGGCACAGGTCGCTGGTGGCGGTGGCTGGATCAGGGGCTTCGGTGATGGCGCGGACGACCACGACCCGGGTGGCGCCGGCGGCGGTGACCTGGTCGAGGTTGCCGATGTCGATACCGCCGATAGCGAACCAGGGCTGGGGAGGACCGAGGTCGGCCACCGCCTGGACCAGGGTCGTGCCGGTCGCTGGGCGGCCCGGCTTGGTCGCGGTCGGCCAGACCGGGCCGACGGCCAGGTAGTCCCAGGGCTCGGCCGCGGCCAGCGTGGCCTGGTCGAGGTCGTGGGTGGAGCGGCCGAGCAGCACGTCGTGGCCGAGGATGCGCCTGGCCCACGCCATGGGCAGATCGTCCTGGCCGAGGTGGAGCACGTCGGCACCGGCGGCCAGGGCCACGTCGGCCCGGTCGTTGACCGCGAACAGGGCGCCGTGGCGGTCGGCGGCGGCGCGCAGCACGGCCGCCGCCTCCAGCAGCTGGCCGGCCTCCGCCCGCTTGTCGCGGAGCTGGATCAGGTCGACACCCGCCTCCAGGACGGCGTCCGCGAACGCGGCCAGGTCAGCTCGGATCGGGGTGCACAGGTACAGGCGGGCGGCGGCCAACCGCTCCCGCCGACCATCCCCATCCCGCAGCCGGCTCACCAGCGCACCACTCAGCCCTCCCCCGGCAGGCCGGACTGTTCACCCGCCGGCCGAGCATGCACCGCCGGCTGGCGGGGCTGGCCTTCGGGCTCGCGGGTGCCTTCGGCGGGGCGGGTGGAGAGGTCGGGGAGGCCCCGCGTGGGGGTGGAGGCTTCGGCGTAGAGGCGGCGGGGGATGCGACCGGCGCGGTGGGCGAGGCGGCCGGCCTCGACCGCCTTGCGCATGGCCTCGGCCATCAGGGCCGGGTCCTGGGCCCGGGTGACGGCACTGGCCAGCAGGACGGCGTCGCAGCCCAGCTCCATGGCGATGGCGGCGTCGGAGGCGGTGCCGACCCCGGCGTCCAGGATCACCGGGACGGTCGCCTGCTCGACGACGATGCGCAGGTTGTAGGGATTGCAGATGCCCATGCCGGAACCGATGGGCGACCCCAGCGGCATGACCGCGGCGCAGCCCAGCTCGGCCAGGCGGCGGGCCAGCACCGGGTCGTCGTTGGTGTAGGCGAGGACGGTGAAGCCGTCGTCGACCAGGGTCTCGGCGGCGTCGCGGAGCTCGACCGCGTCCGGGAGCAGGGTCCGGTCGTCGCCGATGACCTCGAGCTTGATCCAGTCGGTGTCGAACGCCTCCCGGGCCAGCTTGGCCGTGCGCACCGCGTCGCGGGCGGTGAAGCAGCCGGCGGTGTTGGGCAGCAGCCGGCACCCGACCCGGCGGAGCACGTCCAGGATCGAGCCTCTGGCGTCGGGGCTGGTGCGGCGCAGCGCGACGGTGGTCATCTCGGTTCCCGAGGCGGCCAGCGCCTGTTCCAGCGCCTCCAGGCTGGCCGCCCCACCGGTGCCCATGACAAGGCGGGACGAGAACGCCTGCCCGGCGATCACGAAGGGGTCGTCCACGTCGCTCAACCTCCCTGGGACGCGCCCAGCACCTCCAGCCGGTCGCCAGCGCCGAGGCCGGTGGTGGCCCATGCGCTGCGGGGCACCACCTCGCCGTTGAGGGCGACCGCGATGCCCGGCCCGCCCGGCAGGTGGCCGAGCCCGGCGAGCACCCCGGCAACCGTCTGGCCGGCGTCCACCTCGGCGGGCGCACCGTTGACGATCACGGTCACGACACCCTCCTCCCGGCGCCGATCGGCACCCCGGCCGCGAACCGGCCTGGCGCGAACGGGCCGATGAGTTCGGGGACCCGGCCGGTGGCGAGCAGCTCGGCAACAGCGTCGGCGGTGACCGGGGTGAGCAGGATCCCGTTGCGGTAGTGGCCGGTGGCCACCACCAGCCCCTCCGGGCCGGCCGGGCCGAGCATGGGCGCGTTGTCGGGCGACCCGGGCCGCAGGCCCACCACCGTCTCGACCAGCTCCAGCTCGGCCACGTCGGGCAGCAGCTCCAGGGCGGCCCGGAGCAGGTCGTGGACGGCGCCGGCGGTGGCCCGGGTGTCGAAGCCCTGCTCCTCGACGGTCGCCCCGACCATCACCCGGCCGTCGGCCCGCGGCACCACATACACCTCCAGCCCCCGGACGTTGCGCTGGCACAGCGGCTGGGCCGCCGGCCCGCGCAGGTTCAGCAGCTGCCCCTTGACCGGCCGCACGGGCGGCAGCGCCTCGGCCGCCAGCCCGCCGAGTCCTCCGCTCCAGCAGCCGGCGGCCAGCACCACCGTCCCCGCGGCCAGGAGCTCCAAACCGGTTGCCGGCTCGAAGCCGTCCAGGGCCCTCCCGGCCGGCGAGGTGTCCCCGCCAGCCGTCGCATCCCCACCCGTCACGACCACCCCGACCACCCGGTCGCCCTCCACCGCCAGCTCGGCCACCCTCCCGGCGACCAGGCGCACCCCGGCCCGCTCGCAGGCGGCCAGGAGGGCTTGGACCAGGGCGCGGTTGTCGACCTGATGGTCGCCGGCGGCGAGGACGCCGCCGCGGATGCTGGGGGCCAGGCCCGGTTCCAGCTGGCGGCAGTCGCGGCTGCGCAGGCGCTCGACGTGGAGGCCGCAGCGCAGCTGGAAGCGGTAGATGTCCTCCAGGGCGGCGTTGTCGTCGGCGTCCCTGGCCACGGCGAGGGTGCCAGCGGGACGGTAGCCGACGGCAACGCCGCTGGCCTCCTCGACCTCGGCGGCGAAGCTGGGCCAGCGGGCGGCCGCGGCCAGGTTGAGCTCGAGCAGCGGGCGCTCGCCGTAGTGGACCTCGGTGACCGGGGCGAGCATCCCGGCCGCGGCCCAGGAAGCGCCCCGGCCGGGAGCCTGGTCGACCACGGTGACGGCCATGCCGGCTCCCGCGGCCCGCCAGGCGATGCCGAGGCCGATGACCCCGCCCCCGATCACGACGACGTCGCCGGCGTCTGGCTGGGGAATCACCTGGATCTCCTCCCTCCGCCGGCATTATCCGGTGCAGGTTCCGACGGTCGGCGGCCCCGATAGCCGCCCTCTCAGCCCGGTGGCCCGGGCTCCCGTGTGTCGGCTCCAGCGTACTCTTCGTCCCGGTACGCGGAGCGGAAGAAGCGGCCGTGGAGGCCCACGAAGAGCAGCGCCTGCGCGAGCCGCGGCAGGTCGTCTACCGTGAGTATTTGGAGGAGGGACGCCGAGCCGGGGGCTCGGCGGCCCGTTCCTGCGGGACATGCTGGAGCTCGAGCTTGCCGCTCCAGGGTCGCGCCGGTCGCACGCGATAGGCCCCGGCCGGACACCGGCCGGGGCCCACGCTGACGGCGGGACGGGCGCCCTACATGCCCATGCCGTGCGGGTGGCCGTGGCCACCGCCGGCGCCGGCTTCCTCCTCCTCCGGCTTGTCCACGACCAGGGTCTCGGTCGTGAGCAGCAGGGCGGCGATGGAGACGGCGTTCTGGACGGCGGAGCGGGTCACCTTGGCCGGGTCGACCACGCCGGCCTTGAAGAGGTCGACGTACTCGCCGGTGGAGGCGTCCAGCCCCTGGTTGTCGGACAGCTCGCGCACCTTGTTGACGGCCACCGCGCCTTCCAGCCCGGCGTTGGCGGCGATCCAGTACAGCGGCAGCTCCAGCGCCTTGCGCACGATCGCCGCGCCGGTCGCCTCGTCGCCCTCCAGGTCCAGCTTGTCCAGCGACTCCTGGGCCCGGAGCAGGGCCACGCCGCCGCCGGCGACGATGCCCTCCTCCACCGCGGCCCGGGTCGCCGACAGGGCGTCCTCGATGCGGTGCTTCTTCTCCTTGAGCTCGACCTCGGTGGCCGCGCCGACCTTGATCACGCCGACCCCACCGGCCAGCTTGGCCAGCCGCTCCTGGAGCTTCTCGCGGTCCCAGTCGGAGTCGGTCCGCTCGATCTCCTGCTTGATCTGGGCGATGCGGCCCTTGATGTCCTCGGTCGACCCGGCACCCTCGACGATGGTGGTGTCGTCCTTGGTGACGGTGAGCCGGCGGGCCCGGCCGAGCAGGTCGAGGGTGGCGTTCTCGAGCTTGAGGCCGACCTCCTCGCTGATGACCTGGCCACCGGTCAGGGTGGCGATGTCGGCCAGCATGGCCTTGCGCCGGTCACCGAACCCGGGAGCCTTGACGGCGACGCTCTTGAAGGTGCCGCGGATCTTGTTGACCACCAGGGTGGCCAGCGCCTCCCCGTCGACGTCCTCGGCGATGACGACCAGCCCACGGCCGGCCTGGACGACCTTCTCGAGCACCGGCAGCAGTTGCTGGGCCGAGGAGATCTTGGAGTTGGCGATCAGGATGTAGGGATCCTCCAGCTCCGCTTCCATGCGTTCCTGGTCGGTGACGAAGTAGGGCGAGATGTAGCCCTTGTCGAACTGCATCCCCTCGGTGAACTCCAGCTCCATCCCGAAGGTCTGCGACTCGTCGACGGTGATGACCCCGTCCTTGCCGACCTTGTCCATCGCCTCGGCGATGGTCCGGCCGATCTCGGCGTCCTGGGCCGAGATGGCCGCCACCGAGGCGATCTCCTCCTGGCTCTCGATCTCGCGGGCCTGGTTGCGGATCGCCTCGGCGACCGTCTCGACGGCCCGCTCCATGCCCCGCTTGAGGCCCATCGGGTTGGCCCCGGCGGCCACGTTGCGCAGCCCCTCGTGGACCAGGGCCTGGGCGAGCACGGTGGCGGTGGTGGTGCCGTCGCCGGCGACGTCGTTGGTCTTGGTCGCGACCTCCTTCGCCAGCTGCGCACCGAGGTTCTCGTAGTGGTCCTCGAGCTCGATCTCCTTGGCGATGGTCACGCCGTCGTTGGTGATGGTGGGCGCGCCCCACTTCTTGTCGAGGACGACGTTGCGGCCCTTGGGGCCGAGGGTGACCCGGACCACGTTGGCCAGCTTGTCGACCCCGGCCTCCAGGGACCGGCGCGCATCGACGTTGAACAGCAGTTGCTTGGGCATGGCTTCGCGATACCTCGGTTACTTGTTGACGATCGCCAGGACGTCGCGGGCGGAGAGGATCAGGTACTCGTCCCCCGCCAGCTTGACCTCGGTGCCGCCGTACTTGGAGTAGATGACCTTGTCGCCGACCTTGACGTCGAGCGGCACCCGGTCGCCGTCCTCGAAACGACCAGGACCGACGGCGATGACCTCGCCCTCCTGGGGCTTCTCCTTGGCGGTGTCGGGGATGACCAGACCGGAGGCGGTCATCTCCTCGCCCTCGCTCGGCTTGACGACGATGCGGTCCTCGAGCGGCTGCAGGCTGACGCTCATCCTTCCTCCTCGTGCGTGGTGGCCCTGCCCGGCGGGCGGGCCTGAAGGGTTGCTCGTTTGGCGCGGATGTTAGCACTCCCCAAAGTCGAGTGCTAACCGCATCCTAGAAAGCCGGACCGGCCCTCGTCAACCCGCGAGACGATGAGACGATCGCCTCCCATCGACGGTGCGACCAGCCCTCGAGCCACTCCGGAGGAAGCCCATGTTCCGTGACCTGCTGGTGGTGCAGATCCCCCTGCTCGAGAAGGCGCTGCGCTCGGTCGCCGTCTACCTGTTCCTGGTGCTGGCGCTGCGCCTGGGCGGCAAACGCGAGCTCGCCCAGCTCAACAGCTTCGACCTGGTGGTCCTGCTGCTGCTGTCCAACACGGTCCAGAACGCCATCATCGGGGACGACAACACGCTGGCCGGGGGGCTGTTCGGTGCGGCCGTGCTGCTGGCCGCCAACTACGCGATCGTCCGGCTGGGGTTCCGCTACCCACGGCTGGGGCGCGCCCTGCAGGGCACCTCCACCGTGCTGGTCGACAAGGGCAAGCCGGTCGACGGCAACCTGCAACGCTACCTGATCACCAGGGAGGAGCTGATGGCGGCGGTCCGCCGCCAGGGTGCCCGGAACCTCGAGGACATCGACCTCGTGGTGCTCGAGGCCAATGGGGCGCTGACCGTCGAGCAGCGCGACCGGACCGAGGAGGTCCTGCGGCGGCTGCACCGCATCGAGGTGGCGTTGTCCAAGGGTCGGGGATCGGGCTCACGGCCGTGAGCGCCGTTTGGGGCGGCGTGGCCCGCGGCGGCCGAACCCGGGGACGATGTGGAGGTTGGGGTCGGCGGCGACGTCCAGTGGCGTGCGCTCGCCCCGTTCCAGGGCGAAGCTGCCGGCGCAGGCCACCATCGCGCCGTTGTCGGTGCACAGGGCCGGCGATGGGACCAGCATGCGGATGCCGAGCCCCTCGGCCCCCTCGGCCAGGCGGGCACGCAAGCGGGAGTTGGCCGCCACCCCGCCGGCCAGCAGCACCGTGTCCAGACCCTCGCGCTTGGCCGCGCCAAGCACCTTGCTGATCTGGACGTCGACCACCGCCTCCTGGAACGAGGCGGCAACGTCGGCGAGGTTCACCTCGGCCCCGGCCGTGCGGACATGGCGGAGCACCGCCGTCTTCAGTCCCGAGAGCGAGAAGTCGTCGGACCCGTCGTCCAGCAGGGCCCGCGGGAAGCGCACCGCGGCCGGGTCGCCCTCGCGGGCCAGGCGGTCGATCGCCGGCCCGCCCGGGTAGCCGAGGCCGAGCACCCTGGCCACCTTGTCGTAGGCCTCCCCGGCAGCGTCGTCGATGGTCTGCCCGAGCCCGCGGAATCCTCCCTGCTCGTCCATCACCAGCAGGCTGGTGTGGCCGCCGGACACCACGAACACCACCGCCGGCAGGGGCAGCGTCCCATGGTCGAGCACGTTGGCGTAGACGTGGGCGACCAGGTGGTTGACGCCGACGAGGGGGCGGTCGAGGGCCAGCGCGTAGGCCTTGGCCGCGGCCACCCCGACCAGCAGCGAGCCGGCCAGCCCGGGGCCGAGGGTGACCGCCACCGCGTCGACGTCGGCCAGCCGGGCCCCGCCGAGCGCGCAGGCCTGCTCGACGGCCGGGTGCAGCAGGTCGACGTGGGCCCGGGAGGCGACCTCGGGGACCACCCCGCCGTAGCGGGCGTGCAGGAGCTGCTGGTCGGCGAGCACGTTGGAACGGACCAGCCGGCCGTCGGAGACCAGGGCGACGCCGGTCTCGTCGCAGGAGGTCTCAATGCCGAGCACCAGCACCGCCGCTACAGCTCCCGGGGCTCGGGGATGCGCATGGCCAGGCCGGCCAGGCGCTCGGCGTAGGCCGGGGTCTGGAGGCCCTCGGCCCACATGATCAGGGCGTCCTCGCCGGTCTCGGCGTAGTAGTTCTTGCGGATCCCCACCGGGGCGAAGCCGAACTGGTGGTACAGGCCCTGGGCGGCGTGGTTGGCGACCCGGACCTCCAGCGTGCAGGCGGACGCGCCCCGCCGCCTGGCCTCGGTGACCAGCGCGAACAGCAGCCGGGACGCGACCTTGCGGCGGTGCATGTCGGGGTCGACGGCGATGTTGGTCACATGGGCCTCGTCGCCGAACACCATCAGCCCGGCGTAGCCGACGACCTGCCGGCGGGCCTTGGCCACGATGTAGAACCGGGTCGAGCGCTGCACGATCTCGGACAGGAACAGGGTCATCGTCCAGGGGCGCGGGTACACCCGGCGCTCGATGTCCAGGACCTGGGGGATGTGGCGGCGTCGCATCGGGGCCAGCTCGACCCCGAGCGGGTAGCGCGGGTCGTCGACCTGGCGCCTCGGCGGGTAGATGGTCGCCATCAGCCACCCCCGGCGGCCAGCCGTCGCTCGACGTTCGGGTCGATGTCGGGCCGGCGCAGGTAGAGGGGGGTCACGTCCAGCGGGCTGGTGAACTCCTCCCGCAGCATCCGGGGCAGGGCGAGCTCGACGAGGGCGGCGGCCGACGGCACGGCCTGGGCCTGACCCCCGAACTGGAGCCGCTCGTCCAGGTGCTCGAACGCCTGGCGGAACACGAGCGCCCCGTCGCCGCAGAGCAGGACGTCATCGCCCCGGGCCTCGATCCCGGCGGCGAGCTGGTCGGGGCGGAGCACCTGGTACCCGGTCAGCCGTACCACCCCGCCGGGGGCGTGCCGGTACAGGGCGGTGAACACCTCGCCACGGCGGGCGTCGATCACCGGGCAGATGGACCGGTGGACATGGCGGTGGGCGAACGCGAGCAGGTCCAGGCTGGGCACGGCCACCATCGGCAGCCCCCAGGCCTGGGCCAGCGCCTTGGCCGTCGAGACCCCGACCCGCAGGCCGGTGAACAGGCCAGGACCGGTGCCGACGGCCACCCCGGCGAGCGCGCGTGGGTCGACCTCGGCCTGCTCGAGCACCCAGCGCACGGCCGGGGTGAGCACCTCGGCGTGGCGGCGCTCGTGGCGGACGGCCGCCTCGGCCAGCGTGCCCCCCTCCGACCCGACGGCCACGGTCGTGACCGGGGTTGCGGTGTCCATGGCGAGGACGAGCAATGATGACCTTTCGAGCGATGCCGGCGGAAAACGTATTGTGGCATCTCAACCCGCGATCGCGCCGTCCGATGACAACCTAGATGGCACGAGTGCTGATCGTCCAGGGAGACGCCCGCTCGCGGGCGGACACGGCTGCCACCCTGCGCGCCGAGGGCCACGACGTCCTCGAGGCGGGATCGGCCGACAACGGCGTTCGCCTGGCCCACGAGCAGGGCCCTGAGGTCATCCTGCTCGACCCGATGCTGCCCGACCGCTCCGGCTACGAGCTGTACGCCAGCCTCCAGCGCGACCCGGTCACCCTGGCGATCCCGGTGCTGTTCCTGCCCGGTGGGCTCCGGCCGGTTGCGGCCGGCGAGGGCGAGGTGCCGATTGGCGGCCTGGACATCGTGACCCGGCTCGGTCTGGCCGTGCGCACCAAGTCGCTCAGCGACGAGCTGCGGCTGGCCGATGTGAGCCTGCGCTCGGCGGTGCTGACCGACTCCCTCACCGGCCTGGCCAACCGCAGGGCGTCCGAGGAGCGCCTGCGCTCCCTCACCGGCCTGGCCCGCCTCGGGGTGGGCCCGCTGTCCCTGGTCCTGGCCGACATGGACGGGTTCGCCGAGGTCAACGAGCGCTGCGGCTACGCCGTCGGCGACCGGCTGTTGCAGGCCTTCGCCGGCCTGCTCCACGAGTCATGCCGGTCCGGCGACACCGTCGGCCGCCTCGAAGCCGAGGCGTTCCTTCTGCTCCTCCCCGGCACCAAGCTGGACGCCGCCTGGTATGTCGCCGAACGGGTCCGGCGCCGCACCATCGCCATCGGTTCCGCCCTCGGCCCCGACGGCCCCCGCCTCACCGCCTCCTTCGGCGTCGCCGAGCACCGCGCCTCCGACGCCTGGCGCGACCTCCTCGACCGTGCCGAAGCCGCCCTCAAGCGAGCCAAGCGCGCGGGCCGCAACCGCTGCGAAGTCGCCTGACCGACCCGGCTCTCGCCAGGGCGCCGCCTCGAGGATGGCGCGGATCTGCATCTCCAGCTTCGGAAGGTCGTTCTGCGCGACGGACCAGACCAGGTCGATGTCTATGTCGAAGCACCCATGGATCAGCACGAACGAAGCCCCCGGTAGCGGCGCTCGTCGGCCGACGACGCCCGGCTGCCTCTTGGAGGCGGAGCCCGGGCACCCGTGGAGGGTGGACAGGCGGACCCGGGGTTGCGGCGATAGGGTTCGGGGGCGTCTGCCAGCCGGCCGGCGCAGGAACGCGAGGAGGCGTGATCGTGGCTGGTGCCAAGGAGGCGGCCCGGGAGCGGGTGGAGCAGGCCAGGGACGCGCTGGTGGGGCTCAGCCACCGGATCCACGCCAACCCAGAGCTCGGGTTCGAGGAGGAGCGGGCCTGCGGCTGGCTGTGCGACCTGCTCGACGGGGCCGGGATGGAGGTCGAGCGGGGGGTCGGCGAGCTGCCGACGGCGTTCGCGGCCAGGGCCGGGTCGGGGCCGCTGCACGTGGTCGTGTGTGCCGAGTACGACGCCCTGCCGGCCGTCGGTCACGCCTGCGGGCACAACCTGATCGCGGCCATGGCCGCCGGGGCCGGGATCGCCCTCGCCCGGGTCGCCGACGAGGTCGGGCTGCGGGTGACCGTGCTCGGCACCCCGGCCGAGGAAGGCGGCGGCGGCAAGATCCTGCTGCTCCGGCGGGGCGCGTTCGACGGCGCCCACGCGGCCATGATGGTCCACCCGTCGCCCTACGAGGCGGCCGAGATGCCGATCATCGCCGTGACCCAGTTCCAGGCCACCTACACCGGCAAGGAGGCCCACGCCTCCGCCTACCCGTACCTTGGCGTCAACGCCGCCGACGCCCTGGTCGTGGCCCAGACCGCGATCGGCCTGCTCCGCCAGCACCTGCGGCCGGGCGACCGGGTCCACGGGATCGTCACCAGGGGCGGCGACGCCCCCAACGTGATCCCGGCCCACACGGCGGCCACCTGGATGGTCCGGGCGGAGACGCTCGATCAGCTGGAGGAGGTCAGGACCAAGGTGGCCCGCTGCTTCGAGGCCGGCGCGCTGGCCACCGGGGCCGCCCTGGAGCTCTCCGATGACCACGAGCCGTACTCCGAGATGCGTCACGACCACGACCTGGCCGCGCTCTACCGGCGCAACGCCGAGGCCATCGGGCGCAGCTTCCCCGAGCGGACCGAGCGGGGGGCCGGGTCGACCGACATGGGCAACGTCTCCCTGGCCATGCCCTCGATCCACCCAACCATCGGCATCGACGCCCTGCCGGCCGTCAACCACCAGCCCGAGTTCACCGCCAAGTGCGTCACCCCGGCCGCCGACCAGGCCGTGGTGGACGGGGCGGTGGCGATGGCCTGGACGGCGATCGACGCCGCCGGCGACCAGGGGCTGCGGGCACGGCTGCTCGCGGGACCTGGGAACGGGCGCTGAGCCGGCCCTAGCCGCCGCTCGGCCGGAACCCGCCGAGGGCGGCGGCCAGCCGCTCGGCCCGTGCGCTCCAGGCGGTGCCGTGGGGGCGGACCTCGATCTCGCGGCGGTCGTCGTCGCGGATGTGCAGGCCCAGCTCCAGCCAGCTCTCGGGCAGGGCGGCGGCGACCCGGTCGGCCCACTCGACGAACACCACCGCGTCGGCCGAGAGCACGTCCTCCAGGCCGAGGTCCTCCAGCTCCAGCGGCCCGCTCAGCCGGTAGGCGTCGACGTGGTGGACGGACAGCTCGCCGTCGTACTCGCGGACCAGCATGAAGGTCGGCGACAGGACCGGCCCGTCGACCCCGAGGGCGGCGGCGGCGCCCTGGACCAGCCGGGTCTTGCCGGCCCCCAGGTCGCCGGTGAGCCCGACGACGTCGCCCGGGACGAGCAGGCCGGCCAGGGCCGCCCCGATCGCCTTGGTGGTCGCCTCGTCGGCCGACCACAGCCGCAGGGACCCCATGACCTCAGAACAGCCCCAGCTGCTGGGACTCGCTCCGCTCGTCGGCCGGGACCACGAGCGGCTCGGCCACCGGAGCCGGCTCCGGCGGCGGCTCCGGCGCTGGCCTGGGCGCCTGCGCGGCCAGCAGGTCGGCAAGGACCCGGAAGTCGTCCTCCATCGCCTGCAGCGGGCTCGGCCCGGCGGTGCGCCGCCCCTGGGCGTGCAGGGCGGCGGCCGGGTGGAAGGTCGGCAGCAGCATCCGGCCCTGGAACGGGTAGGTACGGCCCCGCAGCCTGGTGATCCCGGCGGTGGTCTCCAGCAACGTCTTGGCGGCGAAGTTGCCCAGCGTGACCACCACCTTCGGGTCGACCAGCCGGATCTGGGCGTCCAGCCACGGCCGGCACGCGGCGATCTCGTCCGGCTGCGGGTCCCGGTTGCGCGGCGGGCGTGACTTCACCACGTTGCAGACATAGACGTCTTCGCGGCGCAGGCCGATGCCGCCCAGCAGGCGGTTGAGGAGCTGGCCGGAGGGGCCCACGAACGGGAGGCCCTGGCGGTCCTCGTGGAAGCCGGGGGCCTCGCCGACGAACATCAGGTCGGCGGCCGGGTCGCCCTGGCCGAACACGACCTGGGTGCGGCTTTCGTGCAGGCGGCAGCGGGTGCAGGTGGCCGCCTCGGCGGCGACCGCCTCCAGCTCCGAGGGCATCAGCAGTTCCCGCAGGCCCCGCCGCAGCAGCCACCACCGCCGGCGGCGGGCATGGCCGCGCCGTCGCCGCCGCGGACCGGGGCGGCGACCAGGCTCAGCAGCCGGCGCGCCTGCGACCCGCAGTCGGGACAGGGTTCCCGGTCGGCGCGACCGGCCGGCACCAGCGCGTCGAACTCGGCGCCGCAGTCGCCACACCTGTAGTCGTAGAGCGGCACGCTACCCTCCTCCTGCTTCGCGCCCCAGGTCCGAGGCGGCCGGGATGCCGGCGACCGGGCCGGCGGCCAGGACCCCGGCGCGGATGGCGGCGGCCAGCGCCTCCTCGGCAAGGAAGGCTACCAGGTCCATGGCGGCCGGCACCCTCGGCACGGCGACCGCGAACACCGTGTCGCCGTCGAAGCTGGTGTGGACCGGGAGGATGGCCCTGGCCATGCCGTCGTGGGCCTGGACGGCGACCCGGTGGACCTCGCCCTTGGTCAGGACGGCGTTGGTGGCGACCAGCCCGAGGGTGGTGCTGCCGCCGGGCGGGACCGGCTCGGGCCGGACCTCGCCGTCGGCGGCGGGGGCGGCCAGCAGCTCGCGCAGCGCCGTCCTGGCGCCGCCGGGCACGCGGGCCCCGGCCAGCACCGTGCCGTCCTCGGCCAGCACGTCGCCGCCGGCGTTGACCACCGCCAGGGCCCCGACCGTCAACGGCCCGGCCTCGGCCACCGCCCAGCCGAGGCCGCCCTTGGTCATGTGCTCCGGCCCGGCCGCCTTGCCGACGGTCGCGCCCGTGCCGGCCCCGACGTTGCCGAGCGGCCCGTCGGCGGTCGACGCGGCCAGGCAGGCGGCCTCGCCCTCGGCCGGGCCGGGGCGGGCCTCCCAGTCGCCGACCATGAGGTCGAACAGCACGGCCGCGGGCACGATCGGGATCGGCCGGCCGAAGCGGCCGTAGCCCAGCCCGCGCCGCTCGCACCAGGCGACCACCCCCTGGGCCGCGGCGAGCCCGAACGCGCTGCCCCCGGTCAGCAGCACGGCCGAGACGCCCTCGACGTGGGCCTGGGGCTGGAGCAGGTCGGTCTCGCGGGTGCCAGGTCCGCCGCCGCGCACGCTGGCCGCGGCCACGTTGCCGGCCGGTGGCACCACCACCGTGCACCCGGTCAGCCCGACCGGGTCGGTCCAGTGGCCGACGGCCAGGTCCTCGATGCCCAGGGCCATGGCCGCCTCAGGATCCCCGGACGCGGCGGACCGAGGCACGCCGCCGCCTGCGGGCGGCCGCCTTGGCCGGGACCAGCACCTCGGCGGCGAAGGCGGTGATCTCGGCGTTGAACAGCTCGTGCTCCTCCAGAAAGGCGCAGTGGCCGGCGTCCTCCAGGATGAGCAGGCGCGACCCGGGGATCTTGTCGGCCATGTACCCGGCCGCGGCCGGCGGGGTCAGCCGGTCCTTGTCGCCCACCGCGATCAGGGCCGGCACGTTGACCGCCTCCAGCGACTCGGACAGGTCGAAGTCGACCAGGCTCGGGAAGACCTTGGCCCAGACCTCGACGTCGGTGCCGGCCAGTGTCTTGTCGACGAACGCGACCTGGCTCGGCGAAGGGTTGGAGCCAAAGCCGAACAGGCGCGTGCCCAGGTAGCCGAGGTCGCTGCCCCGGCGGCGGAGCTGGTTGGCCCGCACGGGGTCCTGGCCCATGAAGCGGAAGGCGCCGGTGATCAGGGACCGCTGCGCCCACGCCGCCCCCCAGGTGCTGATCGCGGCGGTCATGCCGCGGAGCGTGTCGACGTAGGTGGAGCCGACCAGGACCAGGCCGGCCACCCGGCTGCCCATCTCCTCGGGGAACATCTCGGCGAACTGCAGGCTGGCGATGCCGCCCAGCGAGTGGGCGACCACCACCACCCGCTCCTCGCCGGTCCAGTCGAGCACCGCCTTGAGGTCGCCGGCCAGCGCCTCCAGCGAGTAGTCGTGCTTGCGGGACCGGCCGGAGCGGCCGTGGCCCCGCTGGTCGTAGAAGACGCAGCGGAACCGGCCGGGCAGGTCGCGCCGCTGGTAGTGCCAGGCGTCCTGGGTCAGCGAGAAGCCGTGGGCGAAGACCATGCAGGGACCGGCCCCCAGCTCCTCGACGTGCAGCCGGGTGCCGTCGTGGCTGGCCAGCTTGGCCGGGGTGCCGCGGATGGCGCCGAACGGCTCGCCAGCCTCGGGGTCGTCGCGGCGGCGGTCCCGGCCGACCAGGGCCCGTTCCAGGGTGACGCCGGCCCCGATCCCGAGCAGCAGCCCGCCGGCCAGCAGCCCGAGCCCGCGCACGGTCAGCGGCGGCGCCTGCCCGTTGTTCCTGCGCCCACCAGCGTTCCTGCGCGTGGCGGGGTTCCGACCCCGGCCGGCCCGCTCGACCGCCGCCCGGCCGGCGCGTCCGGCCGCCGCCCGGGTGGCCCGGGTCGCCGCGGCGCGCCCCGCGGTGGCCCGGCCGGCCGTGGTCGTGCCCGAGCGCCTGGCTGCCACTACCCGACCGCCTCCTGGACCGCGCTGCGCCGGCTCCCGGCCCGGCCGCCGCGGTGGTGCACGCGTGGCAGCCGGGGCGACAGCCCGCAGGTCACCTCGTAGTCGATCGTGCCGAGGACGGCCGCCCACTCGCCGACGCCCGGCTCACCCCGCGCCGGGTCCCCGAGCAACGTGGCCACCTGGCCGACCTCGACGTCCGCGTCGCCTGCGTCCACCATCATCTGGTCCATGGTCACGGTACCGACCTGAGGCAGGTCGCGCTCGCCGAGCCGGACGCTGATCCGGCCGGACAGTCCACGGCGCAGGCCGTCGGCGTACCCGACGGGGATCGTCGCGACCCGGGTCCGGCGCGGCGCCTGCCAGCGGTGCCCGTAGGAGACCCGCTCCCCGGCCTCGACCGTGCGCAGCGCCGAGACGGCCGCCCGCAGCGCCAGGGCGGGGCGCAGGCGGGCCTGGACGTGGTCGGCCAGCTCCTCGCTGGGAGCCAGCCCATAGACCTCGATGCCGACCCTGACCAGGTCGAAGCGGGCGTCCTGGCGGACGGTCGCCCCGGCGCTGTTGGCCAGGTGGCGCCAGCGGGGCTCCAGCCCAGCCGTTGCCGCGGCGGCCAGGGCGTCGCGGAACCGGGCCAGCTGGCCGTCGGTGGTGGCCGTCTTGGCCTCCTCGTCGGCGACCGCGAAGTGGCTCCACAGGCCGTCGACCTCCAGCCCCGGCTCGTCCACGGCCGCCTTGACCAGGTCCGGCAGCTCGGCCGGGGCGCAGCCCTGCCGGTGCATGCCGGTGTCGACCTTGAGGTGGGCGGCCACCGGCCGGCCGGCCCGGCGCCCGGCCATGCCGAACGCCCGCACCCCGGCCGGGGTGCAGAGGGTGACCGCGATCCCGTCCGACGCGCAGGCGTCGGCAGCGGCCGGGTGGGGTTCCGACAGCACCAGCAGCGGCGCCGAGACCCCGGCTCGGCGCAGCTCCATGGCCTCCTCGACCAGCGCCACCCCCAGCCAGGCGGCGCCGGCGCGCACCGCCGTCCTGGCCACCGGGACCACGCCGTGCCCGTAGGCGTCGGCCTTGACCACGGCCAGCAGCCGGGCCGGGGCGACCTCGGCGGCCAGCGTGCGGACGTTGCCGGCGATCGCGTCCAGGTCGACCTCGACCCAGGCCGGCCGCAGCCCCGGCCAGGGGGTCCGGGTCACGGCCGCGGCTCCGGCTCGTCCGCCGGCGGCGCCGGCCACGGCACCCCGGTCACCCGTTCCCCTTCCCCAGCAGCTCCTGGAACGCCGCCGGGAGGTGTTCGGCGACGTCGCCGGCGGCCACCGAGACCGGGCCGAGGCCGGCGACGGCGAGGGCGGCGGCGCGCCCGTGGACCCAGGCGCCGAGCCGGGCGGCGTCGAACGGGTCGAGGCCCTGGGCGAGCAGCGAACCGGTCAGCCCGGTGAGCACGTCGCCGGTGCCGCCGGAGGCCAGCGCCGGCACCCCGGTCGGGTTGACCACCAGCCGTCCCCGCGGGTCGGCGATCACCGTGTTGTTGCCCTTGAGCAGCACGGTCACCTTCCACCGATGCGCCCGGCCGGCGGCCTGGTCGAGCCGCGTGCCCTCCGCGTCGGGGGCGAGGCGGGCGAACTCGCCGGCGTGGGGGGTGAGCAGCGTCGGCGCCCCCCGCCCGGCCAGCGACTCGCCGGTGCCGAGCGCGAACAGGGCATCGGCGTCGACCACCGCCGGGCCGTCGTAGGCGGCCAGCAGTCCCCTGACCGCCTTCTGGGTGCCGTCGGCCCGGCCCAGCCCCGGCCCGATGCCGATCGCGGTCGCCTCGCCCAGCCAGCGCCGGCAGGCGTCGTCGGCGTTGCGGGCCAGGCCGCCGCCCGACTCGGGCAGGGCGACCGTCAGGGCCTCGGGGACGACCGCCCCGACCCGGTCCACCACCGACGCGGGCACCGCCAGCACCAGCAACCCGGTCCCGGCGCGCCGGGCCGCCCGGCCCATCAGGGTCGGCGCCCCGCCCATGCCCGGGCTCCCCCCGACCAGCAGCAGCACCCCGCGGGAGCGCTTGTGCTGCTCGGCCCGGGGGACGGGGACCAGGCCGGCCAGGTCGGCGGCCTCGCTCACCCCCCAGCCGCTCGGCTCGAGCGGCAGGCCGATGTCGGCCACCTCCAGCCGGCCGGCCTGCTCGCTGCCGGGAGCCAGGACGTGGCCGGGCTTGACCGCCTGGAAGGTGACGGTGACCGTGGCCCTGACCGCCTCGCCGACGACCTCGCCGGTGGCGCCGTCGACGCCGGAGGGGATGTCGACGGCGACCACCGGGACGCCGGCGGCGTTGGAGGTCGCGATCGCCTCGGCCACCGCGCCCCTCGGGGCGCCGCTCGAGCCGGTGCCGAGCAGCCCGTCCAGCACCAGGTCGGCACCGGCCAGCAGCCTTCGCGCCAGGGCGGCGTCGAACGGCCGGACCCGCCCGCCGGCGGCGCGGACCAGGGCCACGCAGCGCGCCCCCTGGTCGTCGAGGCCGTCGGGGTCGCCGGTGACCAGCGCCTCGGCCCCGGCCCCGCGCCGGGCCAGGCGGGCCAGCGCCTCCAGGGCGTCGCCGCCGTTGTGCCCCTTGCCGGCCAGGGCCACCACCCGCCGCCCGGCCACGGTCGCGAGCTCGCGCACGGCCGCCAGGGCGACCGCGGCCCCGGCCCGGCCCATCAGCACCTCCACCGGGGTCCCGCCCCGCTGGGCGGCGGTGTCCGCTGCCCGCAACGCCTCCACCCCGGCCAGCGGCTTCATGTTCGCCCCCGCTTCACGGCGTCGCGGCGCCGCCGCGCTGGCGGTCGAGACGGCGGCGGACCCACGGGGGCGGGCCGCCCGGGCGCCTGGGGTAGTCGTCGGGGCCCTCGACGAGCACGCTGGCGAAGGCGGTGTCCCTGGTGTCGGACAGGGTCAGGTGCCAGCGCAGCGCGCCCAGCAGGTGCGCCCAATCGGCCAGCTCGCCGGTGAGCTTGATGGTCGGGGCGCCGGAGGGCAGGTTGGTGACCTCGATCTCGGTGTAGGCGAAGCCGGAGAAGCCGACCCCGAGCGCCTTGGAGGTCGCCTCCTTGGCCGCCCAGCGTTTGGCCAGGTAGGCGACCTCGCCGACCCCCCGGCGGGAGGCAGCCTCCAGCTCGGCCTTGGTGAAGACGCGCTCGCGGAAGCGGGGATGGCGTTCCAGGGCGCGTCGGATGCGGGCGACCTCGATGGCGTCGATCCCGATCCCGACGATCATCGAACCCCGAACTTGGCCCTGGTCGATGGCCGGGTGAGCAGGAAGATGACCAGCGCGTCGATCAGCAGCCCGAGCAGGTTGCCCCCGACCAGGTCGAGCAGGACCGAGAGGCCGATCACCACGACGGCCAGGTACCAGCCCCACTGCCGGCCCTGGAGCAGCCCGACGCCGGCCGCGATCAGGCCGACGACCAGCAGCAGCGGCACGATCGGGAAGGCGCCGCCGTTGACGATGCCGGACAGCAGCGGGAACCCCACGAAGGCGGCGTCGATGAACAGGAAGATGGCGACGATGCTGACCGACTGCTCGGGATCGATGTCGTAGGCCATCGCTACTCCACCGTCACGCTCTTGGCCAGGTTGCGAGGCTTGTCGATCGGGCACCCGCGGGCGACGGCCACGTGGTAGGAGAGCAGCTGCAGGGGGATCAGGCAGACCAGCGGGGTCAGCAGCTGGGCGGTGGCGGGTACGCGAAGCACGTGGGTGGCGTGGGCGGCGACCTCGCGGTCGCCGTCCTCGGCGATGGCGATGACGGCCGCGCCCCTGGCGGCGACCTCCTGGATGTTGGTCAGCATCTTGGCGTAGATGTGGCTGGAAGGGTGGACGACCACCACCGGCGTGCCCTCCTCGAGCAGCGCGATCGGCCCATGCTTGAGCTCGGCCGCCGGGTAGCCCTCGGCGTGGAGGTAGGAGATCTCCTTGAGCTTGAGCGCCCCCTCCAGCGCCATGGGGTAGCCGACGTGGCGGCCGAGGAACAGCCAGTCGTGGGCGTCCTTGTACTCGTCGGCGACCTTGCGGACCTGGTCGCTCCGCTCCAGGCAGAGCTCGACCTTGGCCGGGACCTGCTCCAGCTCGCGGACGACGGCGGCCACCTCGTCGACGAACATGGTGCCCCTGACCTGGGCCAGGTACAGGGCGACCAGGTACATGGCGGCGAGCTGGGTGGCGAAGGTCTTGGTGGCGGCGACGCACACCTCTGGGCCGGCCCTGGTGTAGAGCACGGCGTCGGACTCGCGCGGGATCGAGGCGCCGACGGTGTTGCAGACGGTCAGCACCCTGGCCCGCTGGCGGCGGGCGTAGCGGACCGCGCCGAGGGTGTCGGCCGTCTCGCCCGACTGGGAGATGGCGATCACCAGGGTGTTGCGGTCGAGCACCGGGTCGCGGTAGCGGAACTCGCTGGCGATCTCGATCTCGACCGGCAGCCGGGTCCAGTGCTCGATGGCGTACTTGGCGACCAGGCCGGAGTGGTAGGCGGTGCCGCAGGCGACCACGAACACCTTGTCGACCTCGCGCAGCTCGTCCTCGCTCATGCGCAGCTCGTCCAGGATCAACCGGCCGGCGGGGTCGGTGCGGCCCTCCAGCGTCTGCTTGATGGCCAGTGGCTGCTCGTGCATCTCCTTGAGCATGAAGTGCTCGTAGCCGCCCTTCTCGGCCGCCGAGAGGTCCCAGTCGACGTGGTGCTCGTACGGCGCGACCGGGCGACCATCCAGATCGCTGACCTCCAGCCCCTGGGGAGTCACGACCACGACCTGGTCGTCCTCCAGGATCACGCCGTCCTTGGTTCGGTCCAGGAAGGCGGCGAAGTCGCTGGCCACGAAGTTCTCACCCTCCGCCCGCCCGGCCACCAGCGGCAGGTCGCGCTTGGCCCCGACCACCACCCCCGGGTCGTCCTGGTGCAGCACGGCCAGCGCGAACGACCCCTCCAGCCGTTTCAAGGCGGTCCTGACGGCATCCGGGAAGGCTCGCCCGTCGGCCAGCGCCGCCTCGACCAGGTGGGCGACGCACTCGGTGTCGGTCTGGGAGGCGAGGGTGTGGCCCTCGGCCTCCAGCTGGGCCCGCAGGGCGTAGAAGTTCTCGATGATCCCGTTGTGGATCACCGCCACCCGCCGGGTGCAGTCCAGGTGGGGGTGGGCATTGCCGTCGGTCGGCCGCCCGTGGGTCGCCCACCGGGTGTGCCCGATCCCGGTCACCCCGGCCAGGGCGTGGTCGCCGCCGAGCTCCTGTTCGAGCGCCTCCAGCTTCCCCGCCTTGCGCACCACCTGGACCCGCCCCCCGTCCAGCACCGCCACCCCGGCCGAGTCGTAGCCCCGGTACTCGAGCCGCCGCAGCCCGGCCAGGAGGATCGGGAGGGCCTGCTGGCCCCCGGCATAGCCGACGATCCCGCACATGCTGTCAGGCTCCCTTCATGCGACGGCCGCTGGAGGGGACAAGGACCAATCGTAGCAGCCGGGCAGGCTAGCCCAGCTCGGTGGCGACCACGGCGGCCAGGCGGTCGGCGACGGCATTGGCCTCCGGCTCCGTCTCGGCCTCGACCATGACCCGGACCAGGGCCTCGGTCCCCGACGGGCGGACCAGCACCCGGCCCCGGTCTCCCAGGCGGGCTTCCTCGTCCGAGACCGCCCGCCAGACGGCGGAGGCCCCGTCGAGGGCATGGCGGTTGGCGACCCGGACGTTGAGCAGCACCTGGGGCAGGCGGCGCATGACCATCGCCAGCTCGGACAGGGGGCGGCCGCTGCGGGCGACCACGGCCAGCAGGCGCAGACCGGTGAGCAGGCCGTCGCCGGTGGTGGCGCGGTCGAGGAAGATCAGGTGGCCGGACTGCTCGCCGCCGACGGTGTGGCCGCCGGCGAGCATCGCCTCGAGGACGTAGCGGTCGCCGACGGCGGTCTGCTCGACCTGGATGCCGTGCTCGGCCATGGCCTGGCGGAAGCCGAGGTTGGTCATCACCGTGGTGACCACCGTGCCGGTGGGCAGGCCGCCGTGCTCCCGGGCGTCGAGGGCGGTCACGGCCAGGATCACGTCGCCGTCGACCAGCTGGCCGCGTTCGTCGACGGCCAGCAGCCGGTCGGCATCGCCGTCGTGGGCCAGCCCGACCGCGGCCCCGGCGGCGACGAGGGCAGCCTGGACGTGCTCGGGGTGGGTCGAGCCGACGCCGTCGTTGATGTTGTGACCGTCCGGGTCGGCCGCGACGGCGGTCACCTTGGCCCCGGCCCGGCGGTAGGCCTCTGGGGCGATCTCGGCGGCGGCGCCGTTGGCGCAGTCGACCACCACGGCCAGGCCACCGAGGTCGGGGATGCCGTCGAGCAGGTGGGCCAGATAGGCCTCGACCGCGTCGTTGGCCGTCGGGCGCAGGCCGCCGACCCCGCCGCCGACCGGCCGGGGTGCGCCGTGGTCGGCGGCCCCGACGGCGGCCTCGATGCGGGCCTCGACCGCGTCGGGCAGCTTGAACCCCTCCGGGCCGAAGAACTTGATGCCGTTGTCGGCCATGGCGTTGTGGGAGGCGGAGATCACCGCACCCGCCGCGGCGCCGTAGTGGCGGGTCAGGAAGGCGACCGCCGGGGTCGGCACCACCCCGGCGGCGAGCACGTCCCCACCGGCGCTGAGGATGCCGGCGACCAGGGCGCTCTCCAGGAGGGCCCCGGAGGCGCGCGGGTCGCGCCCGACGACCACCGCGGGCCGTCCCGAGGCGCCGTGCTCCTCGGCCCGGAGCACCCCGACCACGGCCCGCCCGAGGGCGAGGGCGAGCTCCGGGCTGAGGTCGGCATTGGCCAGACCCCTGACCCCGTCGGTCCCGAACAGCTTCCCCACCGGAACCCCCGGCGGATTCGTCAACGCTTGGAGTACTGGGGGGCCTTGCGAGCCTTCTTGAGTCCGTACTTCTTGCGCTCGACCTCGCGGGCGTCGCGGGTGAGGAAGCCGCGCTTCTTCAGCTCGGGACGCAGCTCCTCGTCGAGGTCGACCAGGGCGCGGGAGATGGCGTGGCGCAGCGCGCCCGCCTGCCCGGAGACCCCGCCGCCGTCGAGGTTGGCGAGCACGTCGTAGCGTTCGAGGGTGTTGGTGACCCGCAGCGGCTCGGTGACGAGCCGGCGGTGGGCCGGGTTGGGGAAGTAGTCCTCGAGGGGGCGGCCGTTGAGCTTGAACGTGCCCGTCCCCTCGAGCAGCCGCACCCTGACAACGGCCTCCTTGCGGCGGCCGGTGCCCCGGGCCAGCAGTGCTGGAGCAGCCAACGAGGTGTCCTCCTATCCTTCCTGCTTGACGATCGACTCCGGGCCCAGGTCGAGCGGCCGCGGCAGCTGCGCGGCGTGCGGGTGGGTCGGGCCGTCGTAGACCTTGAGCTTGGAGAGCATCTGCCGCCCCAGCCGGGTGCGGGGCAGCATCCCGCGGACGGCCTTCTCGACCGCCCGGGAGGGCCGCTCGGCGAGCAGCACCGTGTACGGGGTCGCCTTGAGGCCGCCCGGGTAGCCGGAGTGGCGGTAGGCGACCTTCTGCTCGCGCTTGCGCCCGGTGAGCCGCACCTTGGCCGCGTTGATGATGATCACGTGGTCGCCGGTGTCGACGTGCGGAGCGAAGATCGGCTTGTGCTTGCCGCGCAGGATTCGGGCCACCTGGGCGGCCAGCCGCCCGAGGACCTGGCCGTCGGCGTCGACGACGTACCAGTCGCGGGTCAGGTCTCGCGCTCGCGGCGAGAAGGTTCGGCTTGCTGGCGAGGGCATGCGGGCAACTCCGTGACGATCCGAGGATGTGGCGCCGGGCATGCCATACCTGCCGCAGCGTCTGGTGAACCGACTGTCAAGGCTAGCGGTGACCAGGCTGTTTGGTCAACTTGGTCAACTTCCGGGCCGGTGGGCGGCGCCGTTCCGACGATGCTACCCGGGAGCAAGAACCTGCCAGGCGGCGGTCATCCCCGGCACCCTGGCATCGCCGCAAGGTTTACCGGGGCGCGGGGAGGTGGCAACAACTCCGCGAGGTCCGGGTCCAGGGAGGAGTGGTCGGTGAGGCTGGAGATCGGCGCCGGGGAGCGCCCGGACCCGGGCTACGAGGTGCACACCGACGTCCTCCCCCTTCCCGGGATCCAGGTGCTGTGCCGGCTGGACCGGCTGCCGTTCGCCGACGGGAGCTTCGACGCCCTGCGCGCCAACCATGTCCTCGAGCACCAGAGCTGGCAGCTGGTGGAGCCGACGCTGCGCGAGTGGGCCAGGGTGCTGGCGCCGGGCGCCCGGGTCGACATCGGCGTTCCCGACGCCCGCTACATCGTCACCCAGTGGGTCGAGGGGGCCTACTCGACCCTCGAGGCGAACCACTGGCTGCTTGGCGGGCACATGGACCGCGACGCCCACAAGGGCACCGACGAGCGCGGTGTCCCCCGCTGGATCTGGAACGCCCACCACGCCATGTTCGACGACGCCTGGCTGGCCCAGGTGCTGGCCGCCAACGGGTTCACCGACATCGACGTCTTCTGCTACGACACCAGGAACCTGCGCTGCTACTGCCGCAGGGCTTGAGACCGGGAGGGCGACGCCTTCGACTTCATGCGCCTGCTTGACCCCGGGTAGGCGACCGACTCCAGCACCAGGCCGTGGGCGGGGGCGATGTTCCCGGCCCGGGAGCGGTCGGCGGCGGCCAGGATCTCGGCGGTGCCGCCAGGGTCGCGGCGGCCGTCGCCGACCAGGAGCAGGTGGCCGACGATGCCGCGGACCATCTGCCAGCAGAAGGCGTCGGCGACCAGCCGGACCTCGACCAGGCCGCGGAGCCGCCGGATGCCGAGCGAGCGGAGCCGCCTGGTGGTGGTGGTCCCCGGGCGGCTGCGGCAGAAGGCGGCGAAGTCGTGCTCGCCCAGGAGGGGACGGGCGGCCTCGCGCATGCGGGGCAGGTCGAGCGGGCGGGGCCAGGCGAGCACGTGTCCCCGAACCAGCGGGTCGGGGACGCCCGAGTCGTCGACGCGGTAGACGTAGGTACGGCGGCGGGCCGAGAGGCGGGCGTCGAAGCCGGGCGGCGCCCAGGCGGCCTCGCGCACCGCCACGGCCGGCCCGAGGCGGCCGTTGAGGACCCGCCGGACCCGGTCCGGGTCGAGGCGGGCCGGCACGTCGGCGTGGACGACCTGGCCGCGAGCGTGGACCCCCGCGTCGGTCCGACCGGCCCCGACCGTGCGCACCGGCCGCCTGGCCAGCCGCGACAGCGCGGCCTCCAGGTCCCCCTGGACCGTGCGCCGGTCACGCTGCCGCGCGAACCCCGAGAACGGCGCCCCGTCGTAGGCGATCACCAGCCGCAGCCGCCGCTCGGGCGGTTCGGCGTCCATCGACCTACTTGCGGTCCTGGTCCTCGTCCTCGTCGGGCGCCTCGGCCTCGGCGTCGGCGGCCCGGCCCTCGCCCTCCGCGGCCTCGGCCTCGTCGTCGGCCTGGGCGGCCGAAGGTCCCCCGGGCTCGTCCTCGGAGATCTCGGCCGTGGCGTCGCCGGCTGGGCCGTCGTCGCCGACGGCCGCGGCCGCGCCGGCCTCGATCTCGGCGTCGGTGGGGACGCTGGGACGGTCCTCGTCGGAGTCGTCGACCAGGTCCTCGCCGGCCAGGGCCGCCTCGGCCTCGGCGGGGGCAGGGGCTCGCCGGCGCAGGGCGGCCCGGCGCTCGGCCCGGTTGGCGCCCTCGGGCGCCGCCTCGGCACCGGCCCGGCCGCGACCGAAGCGCCGCCGGCGCCGGCCGCCGACCTCGGCGCCTGACGGTGCCTTCTCGCCCCCGTCGGCCTGCTCCACCAGCTCGATCACCACCATTGGGGCGGCGTCGCCCGGCCGCGGGCCGAGCTTGAGGATGCGGGTGTAGCCGCCCTGGCGGTCGGCGAACCGGGGGGCGATCTCGGCGAACAGCTTGTGCACGACCGCCTTGTCGCGGACCACGGTGAGGACCTGGCGGCGGCTGGCCACGTCGCCGCGCTTGGCGAAGGTGATCAGCCGCTCCGCCTGGGGTCGCAGGCGCTTGGCCTTGGCCTCGGTGGTGCGGATCCGGCCCTCGGAGAACAGCGCCCTGGCCAGGTTGGCGATGAGCAGCTTCTCGTGGCTCGGTCCCCCGCCCAGGCGAGGCCCCTTGGTCGGGGTCGGCATCTGCTCTATTCCTCCCTCAACGACAGGCCGAGCTCCTGCAGCTTCTCGCGCACCTCGTCGATCGACTTGGCGCCGAAGTTGCGGATGTCGAGCAGGTCGGCCTCGGACTTGGTGACCAGCTCGCCGACCGTGGTGATGCCCTCGCGCTTCAGGCAGTTGTAGGAGCGGACCGACAGGTCCAGCTCCTCGATCGGCGTGTC
>DASYSE010000004.1:0-26529 GCA_036003705.1 Actinomycetes bacterium
CTCAGGCTGGTCGGAGTTGTCGGTCGATGCCGGCGGCTGGAGGTCGTCGCTGGTGGCGGCCCAGCTGGCCAGCAGGCGCAGGGCATGCTGGGAGGGCGATCCCGGCTCGGCGGTGTAGGTGAGCAGGTTCTGGCTGGGATCAGCGGCCAGGGGGAAGGACTCGAAGGCTAGCTCCAGGTCCCCGACGACCGGGTGGTGGAGGCGCTTGAGGCCGCTGGTGTGGATCCGGACGTGGTGGGCGGCCCAGCGGCCCCGGAACTCCTGGCTGCGGGTCGACAGCTCCCCGATCAGGTCCGACAGCTGCCGGTCGTAGCGGTCGCGGCCGGCCTCGGCGCGCAGCAGGGCGACGGTGTCGTTGGCGACCTTGTCCCAGTCACCGAAGAACTCGGTGGCGTGCTGGTCGAGGAAGATGAACCGGGCGGTGTTGGGCGGCCTGGCCGAGTCGGCGTAGATCGGCGAGAACAGCGCGAACCCGAGGTCGTTGGCGGCCAGGAGGTCCAGGCGCCCGTTGAGCACGAACCCGGGCGTGCCGACCATCGAGTCCAGGACGCGCTGGACCGTGGGTCGGACCCGCTGTCGGGCCGGCCGGCGGCGCGGCGGACGGGTCGTGCCAGCGGTGCGGAGCAGGTCGAGCAGGTGGGCCCGCTCAGCCTCATCGAGTTGCAGGGCGTGGGCGATGCCGTCGATGACGCTGTCGGAGACGCCGGTGGCGTTGCCGCGCTCGAGCCGCGTGTAGTACTCGCTGGAGATACCGGCCAGGAGGGCGACCTCCTCGCGGCGTAGGCCCGAGACCCGCCGGCGGTCGCCGCCGTACACCGGCAGCCCGGCCTGGGCGGGACTGATCCTGGCCCGTCGCGTGCTCAGGAACTCCCGGATCTCCCCGCGGACGTCGCCACGAATGTCGCGGTTGTCGTTGCTGCCTGCCATGTCTTTCACTCTACGACCGCTTCCACATGGCTGGGGGTCCCTGTCAGTACCCCTCTCATCAGGGTCTCTCATCTTTCCGCGGCGGCTGGTTCCGTAGAGGGTGCACCGCCGATGACGCGCTGTCCCAGACGCAGATCACCACTAGAGAAAAGGTGCATCCGCATGAGTGAGAAGAAGGTTTGGTTCGTCACCGGGGCCGGCCGCGGGATGGGCGTCGACATCGCCAAGGCCGCCCTGGCCGCCGGTGACGCCGTCGTCGCCACCGGACGCAACCCCGAGCGGGTCAGCGCTGCGCTTGGAGCCCACGACGACCTCCTGGTCGTCAAGCTCGACGTCACCAACCCCACCGACGCCCAGGCGGCCGTCGCGGCGGCCGTGGAACGGTTCGGCCGCATCGATGTGCTGGTCAACAACGCGGGCAACTTCTACGCCGGGTTCTTTGAGGAGCTCCGCCCCCAGGACTTCCGGGCGCAGGTCGAGACCACCCTGTTCGGCCCCATCAACGTCACCCAGGCCGTGCTGCCGGTCCTGCGCGCCCAGCGCTCCGGCCTGGTCGTGGCGATCTCCTCGACCGCCGGCATCGTCGGCCAGGAGTTCTGCACCGCCTATGCCGCCGCCAAGTTCGGGGTGGAAGGCTGGATCGAGTCGCTGACCCCCGAGGTGGCGCCGTTCGGCATCCGCACGATGCTGGTCGAGCCCGGCTTTTTCCGCACCCAGCTGCTCAGCCCGGAGTCGACCAACTACGCGCAGCCCTCGATCCACGACTACGCCGAGCGCACCAACCAGACCGTGGCGGCCTGGAACGCCATGAATGGCCAGCAGGGAGGTGACCCGGCCAAGCTCGCCAGCGCGCTGGTCCAGCTGGCCAGCCAGGACGAGCCGCCGCTGCGCTGGGTGGCCGGCGCCGACGCCATCGCCACGGTCGAGCAGAAGGCCAAGGACATGCTCGCCCAGGTGGACGCCTACCGCGAGCTGTCCAGCAACCTCGCCCACGACGACGCCTGAACCCACCGCCTACCGGAACCCAGCAGGCCAACCGGCTCCTGCACAGGCACCGGCACCGGCACCCGCACCGGCAGGGCAGGGCAGGGCAGGGCAGGGGCACGGGTAGCACGCGCGCTCGCTTCCCGCGACGTCCTACGCCGGCAGGTTGGCTACCTGGCGCGATCGATGAGCAGCCGAACGGCCGCCTGCCGGCGCTGCGAGGCATGCAACACGTGAGGTGACGCCCCCGTCGCCTGCCCTAAGCCGTACATCCAGAGAACAGGACAACACCCCATGACATCGAACCTGACCGTTCGGGGTCGTGGCTGTACCACTTGCGTAGCTCTGTCGACGGGGCGACCTGCTTGAACCACTGGTCGAGGCGGGCCTTGTCCTTGGTCAGCCCTCGCGGCCAGATGCGGTCGACCAGCACTCGGGTCCCGCCTTCTGGCTCCGGCTCATCGTAGACTCGGCGCACCCGTACATCCGGCTTGCCGCCCATCGTCTGCCTCTTCAGGTCGATGCCGTTCGACCATACTCGGGTGCCCTTGCCGTTGTCCCCGCCGTGGTCGAAGATCGAGAGCATGTGCCGCAACATCACCACCCTGCGGGGCCTGGAGCCGCCCGCAACGACCGAAGAGATCGAGGCCGCCGCCCGCCAGTACGTCCGCAAGGTCAGCGGCATCACCCGCCCGACCGCCGCGACCGACGAAGCGTTCGAACAGGCGGTCGCCATGGTCGCCCGGGTGACGGCCGAGGTGCTCCACGACCTGCCGCCGCGACGCCAGCCGCCGAAGACCGTCCCACCACTGCGCCGCCCCGAGGTCCGCGCGCGCATGACCTGAGGCGGGCCGGGCGCTGCGGTGGGGGCGCCGCTGGAGCGCGAGGTGAAGGTCGGGGCGAGGCTGTCGCCTCCAATGGCTATGGTTGCAGGAGTCAGATCCCGCCACTGGAGAGCGATGAACCCTCAGCCGCGAACCGTCCAGCGCGTCTACCTCGTCCTCATGCTGTTCAACACCCTGGCGGCCTCGTTCATCTGGGGCATCAACACGCTGTTCCTGCTGGACGCCGGACTCAGCAGCACGGCCGCGTTCTCCGCCAACGCCCTCTTCACGGCCGGCATGGTGGTGTTCGAGGTGCCGACCGGGGTGGTCGCCGACACCTGGGGCCGCCGTGTCTCCTACCTCCTCGGCGCGGTCACCCTGGCCGTCTCCACCGTCCTCTACTGGCTGGCCTGGCGGATGCAGGCGCCGTTCTGGGCTTGGGCGGCGACCTCGGCGCTGCTCGGCCTTGGGTTCACGTTCTTCTCCGGCGCGACCGAGGCCTGGCTGGTCGATGCCCTCAAGTTCACCGGCTATAAGGGCGACCTCGAGTCGGTGTTCGCCAAGGGCCAGATCGTGGCCGGCGTCGCCATGCTCGGGGGATCGGTGGCCGGTGGGCTGGTCGCGCAATGGACGAACCTCGGGGTCCCCTACATCCTCCGGGCGCTGGCGCTGGTCGTGACCTTCGTCGTGGCGTTCGTGTACATGAAGGACTGGGGCTTCGTCCCCCAGCCGGGCAAGCACCCGCTGCGTGAGATGCGCCATGTGCTGAGGAGCTCGGTGCGGTATGGCCTGGGGAACCCGCCGGTTCGCTGGATGATGCTGGCGGCGCCGTTCACCTTCGGGGTGGGCATCTTCGCCTTCTATGCCATGCAGCCGTACCTGCTGGAGCTCTACGGCGACGAGCAGGCCTACAGCATCGCCGGGCTGGCCGCGGCCATCATCGCCGGAGCCCAGATCGCCGGCGGCATGGCGGCGCCGCGGGTCCGGCGGCTGTTCCGCCGGAGGACCTCGGCCCTCCTGGCCGGCCTGCTGATCGAATGCGCGCTGCTGGCGCTGCTGGGCGTGACGACCGCGTTCTGGGTTGCGGTCCTGCTGCTGGTGCTGTGGGGGCTGAGCGCCGCCGCCACGTTCCCGATCCGCCAGGCCTACATGAACGGTCTCATCCCCTCGGAGCAACGAGCGACGGTGCTGTCGTTCGACAACCTGCTGGGGTCGAGCGGCGGGGTGGTGATCCAGCCCGTCCTCGGGCGGGTCGCCGACGCCTGGAGCTACTCCACGTCGTACCTCGTCGGTGCGTCGCTGCAGCTGATCGCGGCACCGTTCATGGTCCTGGCCCGCCGGGAGAACCCCGCCTCCGACCCGATCGAGGTCGAACCCACCCGGCAAGGGGGTTGACAGACCGACCGGTCGGTCTTAACGTCCCCGCTGGACCCAGCTTGTGGAGGGAGAGCATGACGCTCGCGCCGACGACAACGGACCGGGGTGGGGAGACCCGCCGCCGCATCCTGGATGTTGCCGCCGAGGCGTTCGCGGAGCGCGGCTACACCGGCACCTCGCTGAACGACGTGCTGAAGGCCAGCGGGGTGACCAAGGGTGGCTTCTACTTCCACTTCCCGTCCAAGGAGGCGCTCGCGCTGGCCACGCTCCGGTACAAGCAGGAGCAGTGGTCGGGCGCGGTGATGGCGGCGGTGCTGCGCTGCCCACGCGCGCTGGAGCAGCTCCATGCCATGGTCGAGGCCCTCTGCGACCTGAACGAGCGCGACCCCGCCTGCCGGGCCATCAGCCGGCTCTGCGCCGAGCTACCCGCCGAGCACCCTGAGCTGCGGCCGCAGCTCAGCCCCCAGCTCACCACCTGGGTGGACATGGTCGCCTCGATCGTCCGCAAGGGCCAGGACGAGGGCGACATCCGGCCCGAGGTGGACCCGATGGCGGCCGCCGAGGTGGCGGTCGGGTCCTTCATCGGCCTGGAGACCGTCTCGGAGGTGCTCACCGGCCGGGCCGACCTCCGCCGCCGGGCCCGGGACTTCCGGAGCCTGTGGTTCGACGCAATCCGCCTCTCCACCTGATCAGCCATGCCGCCGTGTACCGCATCCCCTTGGGTCCGCCAAAGATACCGACCGGTTGGTTATGACCGGGTACGGGAGGGAGTATGAACACGAACGACGGGACAGCCCGGGCCCGCGCCGAGCGGGGCCTGCTCGGACGGCTGGGCCGCTTCACGGTCCGGCGCCGCTGGTATGTCATCACCGCCTGGGCCGTCCTGCTGGTCGTCATGGGGACGTTCGCCTCCGGACTTCAAGATCGCCTCGGGTCGGGCGGGTTCGAGGTGCCTGGCTCGCAGTCCCTGGCCGTCCAGCGCGACCTGGAGCGGCGCTTCGCCAACCAGTTCCCGACCACCGCCCTGGTGACCGTGCACGACGAGACCCGGACGGTGGACGACCCCGCCTACCGGTCGGTCGTGGAGGGCATCGCCGGGCGCGTGCAGGCGGTCCCGAACGTCGGCGGGGTGGAGTCCTTCATCAGCACCGGCATCCCGACCTTCGTCTCGCCCGACCGGCACACCACCTACCTGATCGTCGGCCTCTCGGGCAGCCAGAACACCCAGCTCGACACCGTCCCAGGGGTCGCCGAGGCCGCCCGCGGCGGCGTCCCCGACGGTTTCGAGGTGGAGACCGGCGGCAGCGCCGCCTTCTACGAGCGGCTCAACGAGATCTCCCGGCACGACCTCGAGCAGGCCGAGCTGGTGAGCTTCCCGATCACGCTGCTGGTCCTGCTGCTCGCCTTCACCAGTCTGGTCGCCGCCGGCCTGCCGATCATGCTCGCGCTGGTCAGCCTGGGGGTGACGCTCGGCGCCCTGTACTTCCTGGCGGGCGTCACCGACATGAACGTGTACGTGACCAACACCGCCTCCATCGTCGGCATCGGCGTCGGCATCGACTACGCCCTGTTCGTGGTCACCCGCTTCCGCGAGGAGCTTCGCCGGGGCCGGTCGGTCGCCGAGGCGGTCCCGCTCACCCTCGCCACCTCCGGCCGCGCGGTGGCGCTGTCCGGCGCCACCGTCATCGTCGCCCTGGCCGGCATGTTCCTGGTCGACATCCAGGCCTTCCGCTCCATGGCCATCGGGTCCATGAGCGTGGTCGCGGTGGCCGTGCTGGCCGCCATCACCCTGCTGCCCGCCGTGCTCAGCCTGGTCGGCCACTGGGTCGACCGCCTGCGCATCCCGCTGCTGCGCCCGCGCAGCGTCGAGGGCGAGGGCTTCTGGCACCGCTGGGCGGTCAGGATCATGCGCCGGCCCCTGGCCTTCACGGCCGCCGCCCTCGTGGTGCTGGTCGTCATGGCCGTGCCGTTCGCGGGCATCCGCCTCGGCCAGCCAGGCGCCACCATCCTGCCGGCCGACGAGAGCCCGCGGCTGGCCACCGAGCGCCTCGCCGCCGAGTTCGGGGCCGGGGTCACCGGCCCGATGGAGATCCTGGTGGACACCCCAGGCGGCGCCGGCACCCGGGCCAACCTCGAACGCGTTGACCGGCTCACCCGGTCCCTCCGGTCCGACCGGGCGGCCGTCGGTGTGCAGAGCCTCACCTCGATCCTGCCCCGCGCCGACCTGGACGCCTACGCCAAGCTCTACGCCGGCGGCCTTGACGGGGTCGACCCCAAGCTGGCCCCGGCGGTCGCCGGGCTGGCCAACTGGGACCGGGGCGCCGACCTGGCACGCATCACCGTGGTGACCAGGGACGCGCCCGAGTCCGAGGCGGCCGAGGGCCTGGTCGACCGGGTGCGCGACCGCTACGTGCCCGAAGCCGGGCTGGCCGGGCAGGCCCGGGTGGGCGGGTCCACCGCGCTCAACCTCGACCTGGCCCGTGAGATCTCCGGCCAGCTCCCCGTCGTCGTGCTCGCCGTCCTGGCGCTGTCGTTCGTGCTGCTGGCGATGGCCTTCCGGTCGCTCGTGCTGCCGCTTCAGGCGATCGCCATGAACCTGCTGTCGGTCGGGGCCGCCTACGGGCTCATCGTCGCCGTGTTCCAGTGGGGCTGGGGGGAGCAGCTGCTCGGCTTCACCTCCGAGGGGCATATCGAGGTCTTCGTGCCCCTGTTCCTGTTCTCGATCCTGTTCGGGCTCTCCATGGACTACGAGGTGTTCCTGCTCAGCCGGATCCGGGAGGAGTACCTGCGCTCGGGCGACAACGAGCTGGCGGTGGCCCGCGGGCTGGAGAGCACGGCGCGCACGATCACCTCGGCGGCGCTGGTCATGGTCACCGTGTTCGCGGCCTTCGCGGCCGGCCGGCTGGTGCCGTTCAAGGAGATGGGGTTCGGCCTGGCCGTCGCCGTCCTGATCGACGCCACCCTGGTCCGGACCATCCTCGTGCCGGCCGTGATGCGCGTGGTCGGGCGGCACAACTGGTGGATGCCGCGCGCGGTCGACCGCTGGCTGCCGAGGATCGCCCTGGAGGCCCCCGAGGTCCCCGAGGAGGACCGGGGGGCCCGCAGGACCCGCGAGCCGGCCGGGACCTGAGCCCCCGGGCGACGGAACGGCGATCGGGTCGCCGCCGGCGCGACCGCGGGGCTGGTAGGGCGGTGGCGGCCCGCCGCGACCCACGGGCCGGTGAGGCCGAGCACGGCCCAGACGAACACGGTCAGGGTGCGACTCAGATGGTGTTGTTGCGGATGGGGATGTCGCGAACCAGAGCACTGGGAGGTCCAGGGTCGACTCGCGCGAGTTCAGGCGAGGACTACCAGCGCTCGGAGATCTCGTGCCATGTCGGTGGGGGGCCGGGGAGCCGCGCGCCCGACGGGTTGTGCATGGCATCCAGCAGCAGGTTCAGATAGCGGTGGCGGAGCTGGTTGGTTCGTTCCTGGTCGCCCAGGCGGATGGACGCCAGCTGCTCGAAGAGCATGGAGAGGTCGTCGACCTCGAGGTCGGGACGGAGGGCGCCGGACGCCCTGGTGCGATCGAACAGTCGATGGTTGAGCTCCTGGGCCGTGGCGGCGTCGCGGTTGAGCTCCTCGGTGGGCGTGAAGGTCCCGGCCAGACGAGCGGTGAGCGAGTGGGTGTCGGCGTCGACGACCCGGCGCATGAAGCGGGCGAAGGCCTCCCAGGGATCGCCGTCGTCGGCCAGCGCGGCCTCGGCCGCGGCGATGTAGGTCTTGAGCCCGACGTCGCAGAGCGTTCGCAGGAGCTCCTCCTTGCTGGCGTAGCGGCGGTACAGAGCGCTGATGCCGACGCCGGCGTGCTCGGCGACCGCGGCGACAGGTGCGCCGGGGTCGCCGACGAACACCGCCCTGGCCGCGTCGAGGATGCGCTGGTCGTTGCGGGCCGCCTCGGCCCGGCGACCGCTCATCGGCGCGGCAGACCTCTCCATGGATCCCAGCATACCATCGGAACGAATGGTTCCGTTCTGCTCTTGGTCGGGAAGCGTTCTCTCCCGACCGTGGCCCTCCCGGGCCCCGTCGAGTGACCGAGCGTCAGCTCCGGGTGGCGGCGCGGACGGTGGTGCGGGCGGTGCGGCCGTCCTCGGCCTCGAGGGCGAGGGTCGCCAGGCCTCGGCACTCGGCCAGGGTGTGGGCCGCGAGGGCGGCCCGGACCCCCGGCACGCTGACCGGGGCCATCGACAGACTGGTCACGCCGAGCCCGACGAACACCAGGGCGAGCAGCGGGTCGCTGGCCGCCTCGCCGCACACGCCGACCGGCTTGCCGAGAGCCTTGCCGGCCTCGGCGGTGAGCCGGACCAGCTCGAGCAGGGCCGGCTGCCATGCGTCGAGCAGGTCGGCCAGCTCCCCGGCCATCCGGTCGGCCGCATACGTGTACTGCGAGAGGTCGTTGGTCCCGATGGATGTGAAGTCGCAGGCCGCCGCCACGTGGTGCGCCCTGACCGCCGCCGCCGGCACCTCGATCATCACGCCGGCGGTGGGCAGTCCGTACCCGTGCACCTGCTCGGCGAACGAGGCCGCTTCGGCCTTGGTGGACACCATGGGAGCCATCACCCAGACCGTCGCCTGGCTCGCCGACGCGGCCCCGGCTACGGCCGTCAGCTGCTGCTCCAGCAGCTCGGGGTGCCGCCGGGAGGTCCGCAGCCCGCGCACGCCGAGGGCAGGGTTGGGCTCGTCGGGCATGGTGACGAACTCCAGCGGCTTGTCCGCGCCGGCGTCCAGCGTCCGGACCACCACCTTGCGCCCCGGGAAGGCGTCGAAGACGCGCTGGTAGACGGCCTGCTGTTCCTCCAGGGTGGGGGCGTTGGGCCGGTCGAGGAAGAGGAACTCGGTCCGGAACAGGCCGACACCCTCGGAGTCCGCCGCCGCGGCGGCGTCAAGGTCCCGGTCCCCCGCGATGTTCACCAGGAGCTGGACCGGATGATCATCGGCGGTGCGGCCAGGACCGCTCACCGACTGGAGCGCCGCCTCCTTCGCCTCCTGGGCGGCGAGCGCCTCCTGGACGGTCGCCTCGTCGGGGGCGACCAGAACGCTGCCGTCGCTCCCGTCGACCAGGACCGTCTCGCCCTCGGCGATCGCCGTGGCGCCTCGGACGGTGACCACCGCCGGGATGCCGAGCGACTTGGCCAGGATGGCCGTGTGGCTGGTCGGCCCGCCCTCCTCGGTGATGATCGCGCGCACGCGATCGGCGTCCAGCGTCGCGGTGTCGGCCGGCGCCAAGTCGAGGGCGACCAGCACGAACGGGTGCCCGGGATCGGGGACGCCTGGCATCGGCACCCCGAGCAGCGTGGCCACCGTGCGGTTGCGAAGGTCGTCGAGGTCGGTAACTCGCTCGGCCATGTAGGGCCCGGCGGCCGCGAGCATGCCTCGGAACTCCTCGAAGGCCTCGGCGACCGCCGTCACCGCCGCCTTGCCGGCCTGCACGGCATCGCTGACCTTGGATGCGAGCGTCGGGTCCTCGGCCATCATCGCCTGGGCGGCGAGCACGCTCGCCGCTTCGCCCGGGGCGCGGGTCGCCCGCTCCCCCAAGGTGGCGGCGACGGACTTCATCGCGGCCAGGGCGGCCTGGTTCTCGGTCTCGGGGTCACCTGCGGGCGTCGCGTCGGTTGGGACGACCGGCGGGGCGGCCATGTGCGCCACCGGGCCGGCCGCTACGCCGGGGCTGACGCCGATGCCGCTGAGCGTCTCAGCCATGGCTCAACCCTCGCTGTCGAGATCCCTGGCCAGCAGGGCGGCCAGCTCGTCCAATGCCTGCTCGGCGCCGTCGCCCTCGGCAGCCAGCACCACCTCGTCGCCGCCGCGGGCATCCAGCGCCAGCACCGACAGGATGCTGCGGGCGTCGACCGGATTGCCGTCGGCCTTGGCGATGGTCACCTTCACTGGCTGCTTCGCCGCCGCCTGTACGAACATTGCGGCTGGTCGGGCGTGCAGGCCGACCTTGGAACCCACAGCGACGCGGCGTTCGGGCATGACGAACCTCCGACCTTCGGCACGCCGGGACATGCCCGGCCCTCTCATTGGGTCAGACAGTATCAGCGTCTAGCCTTCCCGCCGACCGCTTCGGCCACACCCGCCGGCTTCCGCGTGTCACGGCCGGAGGGTGGGGAGGCCGAGGACGAGCCTTGGCGATGCTACTGTTCCTCCGAGCCAATTGGACTAGGCCACTTGTACGGGGATTGCGAGGTACTGGTGCCGAGCCGGATGCGGCAGGAGATCGCCGAACAGCCGGAGGCGCTGCGCCGGACCTTCCAGGCGTTGCTCCCCCAGGTCGTCGAGCTGCAGGCGGTGGCCCGGGGGACCAGGCAGGTGCTGTTCATCGCCAGGGGGTCGTCGGACAACGCGGCGGTGTACGGCCAGTACCTGTGCTCGGCGCGCGGCGGGCACGTGGCGTCGCTCGCGTCGCCGTCGCTGGCGACGGTCTACCGGGCCGACCTCGACCTTCGCGGGGTGCTGGCGGTGGCGGTGTCGCAGTCCGGGGCCACCGAGGAGATCGTGACCACGCTGGACTGGGCCCGCCACGGGGGTGCCCGGACGGTCGCGGTCACCAACGTTGCCGGGTCGCCGCTCACCGAGGTCGCCGACGTGGCCCTGGTCACCCAGGCAGGCAGCGAGCTGGCGGTCCCCGCGACCAAGACATACACCACGCAGCTGGCGGCGATGGCCGTCCTTGCCCTGGCGCTGGAGACCAACCGCCCCCAGGCCGGAAGGCCGGGCGACAACCGGCCCAGCGGCCAGGCGCTTGGCGGGTCCCGGGTCGGGGCTGAGGGGCGGGGTGGGGGCTGGGTCGGGGGTCAAGGGCGGGGTGAGGGGCGGGGTGGCACGGGCGGGGGTCAGGGGCGGGGTGGGGTCACGGGCGGGGGTCAGAGGCGGGGTGGGGACTGGGTCGGGGCTGAGGGGCTTGGGCGGGTACCTGACGCCGTCGAGGCCATGCTCGAGGTCGCACCCGCTGCCGAGGCGCTCGCGGGGCGGCTCACCTATGCCCAGACGCTGGTCGTCTCGGGCCGAGGCTATGCCTATTCGACCGCCCTGGAGCTGTCGCTGAAGCTCAAGGAGGCCTGCTACGTCACGGCCGTCGGCCTCTCGTACGCCGACCTGGTCCACGGGCCCATCGCGATCGTCGACGCGCGCACCCCGGCCCTCCTGGTGGTGGCCGCGGATGGGCCGATGCTGCCGGAGATGACCGGCCTGGCCCAGCGGCTCGGTGACACCGGGGCCCACGTCTACGGCATCGGCGGCGACCCGGACTTTGCCGCGGCCTGCCGCGCCGTCCTTCCCGGCCCTTCGCTCCCCGAGCACCTGGCCCCGTTCGGGCTGATCGTTCCCGGTCAGCTCCTGGCCGAGGCCCTGGCAAGAGCCAAGGGCATCGACCCAGACGCCCCCCGCGGGCTCCGCAAGGTCACCCAAACCGACACCTGACGACGGCCAGCCGGGATGGGGTGTGGTTCGGCAACAAGGGGTGGGCGAGGGTGCTGGCTCGGCCCGGATGGGGGGTGGTTCGGTGCCGAGGGTGGGCGAGGGGTGCTTGGCTGGCCGGGATGGGGTGTGGTTCGGCACCAAGGGGGTGGGCGAGGGGTGCTTGGCTCGGCCGGGATGGGCACGGTTCGACACCCCACGGGGGTGGTTTGGTCAGCGGGGGGCGGCGCGGACGAGGGTCGCCTCGCTGATGTACTGCCGGTTGTCCATGAAGGCGCGGCGCCACAGGAAATACTCGGAGCGGGGGCGGTCGTCGGTGATCTCCGGCCCGCCGCCCACGAACGATCGCACCTCGTCGTCGGCAAGCCACTGGGAATGCCGCACGACCTCGACCCAGCCGTCGGCGTCGGTCGGCGGATGGTCGGGCACGTCGTTCAGGTCCCGCAGCGCGGCTGGGGAGCCAAGCACCTGCCGGACCGCCGGCTCGGTGAACTCGAGCGGGGCATCGGAGCCGAACATGAACACCCCGTGCCGGCCCGGCGAGAGCACCAGGCGGACGTGGCCGAACACGCCGGCGAAGGTGCGGACGTGCTCCTTGAAGTCGTCAAGAGGCAGGGCGTAGGGAATCCAGAGCATGAACGCCCCGCCGGGGCGCAGGCGGGCCTTGCCCTCGGTCAGGAACTCACGGGTGTAGAGGACCACCGACCCGGCGCTCTCGATCGGCGGGGCCGGGTCGACGGCGACCAGGTCGTAGGTCTCGCGGGACAACCGGACGTAGTTGCGGCCGTCGCTGACGATCACCCGGCCCTCGGGATGGTTCAGGAAGCGATCGGCGTCCGGGAAGAAGACCGGCATCCGGCTGGGCACCGTGGGGGACAGCTCGACCGCGTCGGTTCGCAGCCCGAGCTGGAGCCCGGAGCGGTACGTGCTGCCCATGCCGAACGCGATCACCAGGAAGTCGCGTGCGTCGGGCCGCAGCGCCTTCGACAGGTACCCCATCAGCTTGGTGTCGACGGTGAGCGAGGTCATGCCCACCCCACCGACCAGGAGCCGCCGGCCCCTGGCCGGGCCGCCGACGGTGTCGACCGTGGCCAGCTCGTCCTCGGCGTGGGTCACCGGCAGGCCGGTGCTGCGCAGCTCGTTCTCGGTTCGGGTGCGGGTGACCGGAAGGTCGAGCGAGGAGGCGACCAGGCCGAGCACCGCCAACCCGGCCAGTCCGATGCCGACCATCCGCGCCCGCCCAGCCTGGACCGGCCGGGCCTGCCCACGCCGGCCCGTTGGAGCGCGCCCATCCCGGTCTCGTCCGCCTTGCCCGCCCTGATCCGGCCGGGCCTGCCCGCCTTGGGTCGCTCGCGTCCGGCCGACCGGCTCGGCGGCGAACAGGATGGCGCCGGCGAGCAGGTTCAGGCCGCCCAGGAGCAGGACCGAGCCGTTGGTGCCGAGTGTCCCGGCGAGCACGAACGCGGCCCCGAACGAGCCGAGGATGGATCCGCCGGTGTTGGCCGCGTACAGCAGACCGACGCTCCCCCCCGCCGCCTCCGCCGATGGGGTGGCCAGGCGCCCGGCCAGGGGGAAGGCGTAGCCCATCAGCACCGTCGCCGGGAGCAGCACGACCACGGTGCGGACCACGAACGGCACGTGGCCGACCAGCCCGCTGCCGAGCACCACCGTGGCCTGGGCGAGGGCGCCGACCCCGGCCAGGCACAGGCCGAGCATGCCGAGCCGTTCGCCCTCGGGCCGGGAGAAGCGCCGGTACAGGAAGCTGCCCAGGGCGATGCCGAGCAGGAAGATGGCCAGGATGGTGGTGAAGATGTAGATGCTGGAACCGGTGCCCTCGGCCAGCATCCGGGTCCAGAGCACCTCGAGGGCGAGGGCGACGAACCCGGAGACGAACGTCGCCGCCAGCACGGCCCGCCGCCGGGGAAGGAAGGAGCGAGGCACCCGCGGCCTGGAGGGGCGCTTCGCCGAGGCCGCCCCGCCGGCGCCATCCCCGGCCGTCTCCCAGCGTCGCGACAGCAGGATGGCGCCGAGCCCGGCCAGCAGGTTGAGGGCGACGGCCACCAAACTGGTCAGCCGCAGGCCGAGCAGCTCGATGAGCACGAAGCCGCCGACCAGCGTGCCGGCCATGGCGCCGATGGTGTTGGCCGCGTACAGCTCGCCAAGCCGGGCCCCGGCCTCGTCCAGGGTGCGGACCAGGTAGCGGGTCAGCAGCGGCAGGGTCATGCCCATCAGGAAGGTCGCCGGTGCCACCGCCGCCAGCGCGAGGCCGAAGCGGACGCCGGTGAGCTGCGGCGGCCGCTCGACCAGGATGGGCCAGACACCGCGGTAGAGCTCGGCCAGGCCGCGGAAGGCGAACGGCAGCAGCACGGCCATGGCGGCGACGGCCAGCTCGACCAGGCCGTACAGGCGCAGCGGCCGGGCGCTGGTGTCGGCCAGCCGGCCGCCGGCCAGGCTGCCGAAGCCGAGGCCGGCCATGAAGGCGGTGACGATCGTGGCGACGGCCTGGGTGGTGTAGCCGAACACCAGCACCAGCTCGCGCGACCACACCACCTGGTAGACCAGCCCGGCCGCGCCCGAGGCGACGAACAGGCCGAGCACCGCGCCGCGCAGCGCGGGGGTGGCGCGGCTGGTGGGCTGGGACGGGGCGGTGGCGACGGCCACGGGCGAGGCTCCTCAACGTTCGATCCGGACGATGAGGAGGCTTCCAGATCCCAGGCCGACCCGGCAAGCGACCGTCCACAGGCCGCTCCGGCTCGGCAGCAGGGGCGCCGATCGGGCAAGCGGTGGTTGCGGTGAGGGAACCGTTCGGCCGGCGCCGGCGTCCCACCAGCAGGTACCGACACGGGAGGGTCAGCATGCGGTTTCGCCGGGCGGCGGTTGGGGTGGCGCTGGTCGCGATGGTGGTCGCGGCCGGCTGCAGCAGGGGCGGGGATGCGGGAGACGGGGCCGCCGGCGGGTCGGAGGCGCAAGTAGCCCCGGCCGCCGACCAGGCTGCCGGCGGGCAGGGGCAGACCAGTCCGCCGGGCAAGGCCGGCACGACCGGCGCGGCCGACCAGGTGCGCCTGGTCGACCTGGGCAACCGGATCGTCCGCACGGCAACGGTCGACCTCGAGGTCGGGAAGGATCGCCTGAACGACACCATCAACCGCGCCACCGACCTCGTCACCAGGGCCAAGGGCATCTATGTCGGATCGTCGACCTCGGTGCCCGACGGTGGCCCGGCCAGCGGACAGGTCAGCTTCCGGGTGCCGGTCGACGCCTTCGAGCCGGTCCTTCGTGAGGTCAAGGCCCTTGGCACCTACCGCGGCGAGCAGTCGAGCACCGAGGACGTCACCAGCCAGTACATCGACCTCAACGGCCAGCTCTCGGCCTGGCGTGCCCAGGAGCGCGTGTACCTCCGGCTGCTCGACCGGGCCAAGTCGATTGCCGACGTCATCGCGGTCCAAAACCAGCTCCAGCAAGTGCAGTCCAACATCGAGCGGCTCCAGGGCCAGGTCGACCACCTCGAGGACCAGTCCTCGTACTCGACCATCGTCCTTCAGCTCAGCGAGCCGGGTGCCGCCGGCCCGGGCGGGGAGCCGGCCGGTCGGCTGGCCAGGGCCTGGGCAACGGCCGTGAACGGGCTGGGCGTGATGGCGGCGGCAGCCCTTGTGGGGGTGGTCTGGCTCATCCCGGTGGTGGTCCTGGCCGGTCTGGTCCTGCTGGTGGTGCGAGCGGCCAGACGGCCCCGCCCGGCGTAGGGTAAGCTAGGAGCGATCGACCCGAAATGCCCAAGAGTAGCGACTGGCCAGCCGATGGTCGCCGGGCCGTCGCCCGCTCATCCACTACGCCGCAGGGGATAGCCTCGGGTGTCGTCGCGCCGCAACGCATCGGTGGTTGTCGCCCTGGCGGTGGCGTCGCTGGCGGCGACCTCGCTGGCGGCGATGCTCGCCAGCAGTGAACTGCTGGTCGAGTCGTTCGACCGCAGAGTCCCGGGTCGCCTCGACCCGCAGGTCCCCGACCTGAGCACGGTGGGCACCATCCAGGTCGAGCCGCCGGAGCGGGAGCGTGCCGGGCGGCCCCCTGGCGGTTCCCGGACCCCTGCCGCCACACCTCCTCCGCCACATCGCCTGCCAGCAACTACCCAGCCGGTGGATCGCGGTGGCGGAGGCGTGATCCTGGCCACGCAGCGACGCCCCACCCGGCAAGTCGCCATCGTGGCCCGCCAGCCGGCGCTCGGCCCGCCGCCGCCTCCGCCGCCGGCCCCTCGACCGGTTCGGCCCCCAAGACCGCAACCACCGCGGCCCGAGCCGCCCCTGCGGCGCTGGACCGACCGCGAGCGCCACCTGGCCGGCCGGGTACCCTCCCCGCCCCGTCCCGGCAGGAACCGGCCCCGCCCGCACACTCCGGTGCACCCGGACCAGCACCCAGGCGGGCGGACGCCCTGCCCCCACCACCCTCGGCGGGACGAGGACGAGCGCCGGCCGCACCGGGATCGGCATGGGTGGGACGAGGACGGGCACCGGCACCGTCCGGACCAGCGCCCCGGCCGGGTCGCCGCACCGGACTGCCATGGCAACTGCTCGTCCGACCCGGCGGCTCCGGCCGACGGCGAGGGCGACGAAGGAACGGCCGGTGGCCCAGACGCCTCCACGGATGGTTGACGCCGTCGCGATCGAGCGAGGCCAGCCGGTCAGGAGCGGCGCACCCGGTACAGGTCTCGCCGGCAGCCGATCTCGGCCCCGTGATGGGCATCGTGGTCGATCATCGCCCAGAAGATCCGCCAGGCCGGCCATTGCTCGCCCCAGTTGGTCGATCGAGGCTCGTCCAGCGCCCGATCGGGCAGCGCCTCCAGTTCGGCCCGCAGCAACCGCTGGCCCTCCTCCAGCCGCGCGATCGCGCCGCTGGCCGTCGCCGGAGGGGCAAGGTCGGGGAAGACCAGCTTGCCGGGGCCGAACGCCCACTCGTGGTACATCAGCTTGCAGTCGGCGACGTGCACCAGCCGCCAGCCGATGGTGGTGACCGGCGCCGGGTCCGGGTCGGGCTCGGCATAGTCGGCGACCCAGGCGCCGGACTCGTCGCGGTGGATCGTCCAGCAGCCGGAGGCGGGCTCCCAGAAGTACTCGTCGTCGGTGAGCCCGGCCAGGCGTTCCCGGAGCCGGGCGTACACCCCGTCCATCTGGTGGAGCAGCAGCTGGACCCGCGACATCTCGTGGACCTCGCTCACACGATGACCGCAACGCTGCGGAAGGAGATGGTAGCCCGCCGGACTGGTCACCACCCTGATCCGGACCCGGCCGCTCACGGTCGAGGTGCTGGGCCCGGTGCCTCCCGTCCCGGCGGCGTCCCGCAACCCCCGTAGGTTGGCGCTACGACACAGGCGCCGCTCTGGAGCCCGGCCCTCCCCGTCTCCCTGCCACTTGAAGATCCGGAAAGCCGGACAGGACGAAGCGGGACGCTGGCATGCGTCCCCATCCCTCCTGCGTTCCCTCGCTCCGTCTCAGATGTCGTCTTGGGCTGTTGATAGCCGGTGGTGGGCTTCGCCATCGACGATCCGTTGGAGTGCCCCGCCGTTGGCCTCGATCACCCGCCGCGAGCCGAGGTTGTGCTCGCCGCAGGTGACCAGGAGCTCGCTGAGGCCGAGCTCCTGACAGACCGGCTTGGCTTGAGCCAGCATCTGGGTGGCGTGGCCGCGCCGTCGGTGGCGGGGCACGACGTGGTAGCCGATATGGCCGCCTTCGCGCGCCAGGGCCGGCGTGAGGCGGTGGCGGATGATGACCGTGCCGATGTACTCCGGCCCGTCCACGAACCACAGCTCGGTAACTGGCACTCCCCACAGCTCCCGGATCGTGCGCCGCCGATCGACGAAGCTGGCGAAGTCCGTCGCCGCCTCCTCGAGCCACGCCGTGGGTGCGCCCTCCTCGATCCCGGCCGCAATCTCACCCTCGATGTAGGAATCCCGGACCGAGGCTGTCGGCAGGACCAAGTGCGCCATCTGGGTACCATCGCATCCGCTCGGGCAATGGGGAGGCGGGACGCCGCACGATGCTGCCTCGTTGGCAAGGCCGCGGCTAGAGCGAACGCGCCCAATCTGCTCTTCCGACCTTCCCCAATCAGGCTGGGCACTCTTGGTCGATCGGGCGCCGACCGCCTGTCCATCTGTGCACGGAGGGCCATCCCGCTGGTAGGTGGAGTGCGCCGGTTGGGCGTGAATACGGCAGGGATCTCCGCCCGGCGGCTACTCCCCGGTGAGCCCGTCCACCGACTCCCGGAGCAGGTCGGCATGGCCGTTGTGGCGTGCGTACTCCTCCACCAGGTGGACCAGGATCCATCGCAGGCTGGGTGCCTCACCGTAGTAGTCGTCGATCCACGCGGCCAGCCGCCCCGGGCCGCCGTCGGCCAGCGCCTCCGCGACCAGGGAACGGGAGCGGGCCACGGCGTCCTGCCAGAGCGCATGGAGCTGCTCGGGGGTGTCCTCGGCGGCCGAGTGCCAGTCCCAGTCGGGGTCGGCCCTCCAGTCCACCGTGTCCCACGGAGGTGCCGGGTCTCGCCCGTGCAGCCGTCGGGAGCACCACAGGTCCTCGACGTAGGCCAGGTGCTTGAGCAGCCCGCCCAGGGTCATCGACGAGGCGGCGACCGTCGCTCCCAGGCCGGCCGCGTCCAGTCCCGTGCATTTCCACGCCAGGGTCGCGCGTTGGTACTCCAGGAAGCCCAGGAGGGTGGCCGTCTCGTCGGCCGCGAGGGGAGGTTCCGGGCGACCCTGCTCGTCCAGGTTGGCCATGGGCGGTGAGTCTACCGGCGGGACCACCGCTGGGCCAGGGGCCTTCCGGTGCGGCCGGGGGGCTCAGGACGCCCGCTCGCTGTTGCTGAACGACACCGGTGAGAGCCTCGGGCTCGACCCGTAGGCCGGTCTCCTGCAGCACCTCACGGACCACGCCGGTATCGGGCGCTGGTCCGCGGAGGGCACGACGGTCCACGGTGGGAAGGCAGCAGGCTCGTGACCTGCGCTCCGGGGGGAGCGGGCGAGGGGAATCGAACCCCCACCGCGAGCTTGGGAAGCTCGAGTTCTGCCATTGAACTACGCCCGCAGGAGGGGTGATTCTAGCCGGGCGATCTGAGCTGGGGCAACGAGGTCGTGGCAGAATGCCGGGCCGAGCAGCCTTTGTCTTGGGAGTCCACAGGTGATCCTGTCCGACCGTAGCCTGCGGGAGGCGATCGCGGCCGGCCGGCTGGTGGTCGACCCGCTGGACGACGACGCCATCCAGCCGTCGAGCATCGACGTCCGGCTGGACAACCGCTTCCGCGTCTTCTACACCGCCCGCCATCCGTACATCGACGTCAAGCAGCCGATGGATGACCTGACCGAGCTGGTCGAGGTCAAGCCCGACGCCGCCTTCATCCTGCATCCAGGGGAGTTCGTGCTCGGGTCGTCCCTCGAGCGGGTCGGCATCCCGGCCGACCTGGCGGCCAGGCTGGAGGGAAAGGCGCTGGCCCTCGACACTCCCGTCCCGACGCCCGTTGGCTGGAGGACGATGGAACAGCTCCGGGTGGACGACCATGTCTTCGACGAGCAGGGCCTGCCCTGTGCAGTGGTGAGAGCGACCGAGGCGATGATCGGCCGACCGTGCCGGCAGGTCGTCTTTTCTGACGGATCCGTCATCGTGGCCGATGACCGCCACGTGTGGGAGACCTGCACCAAGGCCGGGCGGGAACACGGCCAACAGCGAACCAGTCTGGTGACAACCGCACAGATTGCCGAAAGCCTGCATGTGCGCGGCGAGTACAACCACCACGTTGCGCTCGCCGGGCCGGCGCGGTATCCGAGCAAGCCGCTTCCCATCGACCCCTACGTCCTGGGCGTCTGGCTCGGCGACGGGACGAGCACCAGGTCGGAGATCACCTGCGCTGACGAGGCGATCCTCGAGGAGATCTCCGGGGCCGGCTACGCCGTCGAACGCCGGCCGGGCTCCCTTCGGTACCGGATCGAGGGGACCGGCCACACCCAAGATGCACGAACAGGGCGATTCGCGAGGAGCGACTCGCTCTCCAGCGCCCTCCGCAGCCTCGACCTACTGGGGAACAAGCACGTGCCAGCGGACTACCTGGTGGCCAGCCAGGCTCAGAGGATGTCGCTGCTCCAGGGACTCATGGACACCGATGGTCAGGTCGACACGCGAGGACGTTGCGAGTTCACCAGCACGCGGGAGTGTCTGGCCGACGCTGTCGTGGAGCTTGCGGCCGGCCTTGGCCTTCGGCCGGTGAAGTCCAAGCAGCGGGCCACCTTCCGCGGAGTCGACTGTGGGCCCGCGTACCTGGTCAGGTTCACGCCCAACCGGCCCGTGTTTCGGCTCCCACGCAAGCTTGGACGTCAACGGCTCGCAGGAAGCCATCAGCGCTTTCGCGCTGTCGTCGACGTGCGCGAGGTGGATAGCGTGCCGGTCCGCTGCATTCAAGTGAGCGCTCCGAGTGGGTTATTCGTTGTGGGTCGGACATTCATCCCGACGCACAACTCGTCCCTGGGGCGGTTGGGGTTGATGACCCACTCGACGGCCGGGTTCCTCGACCCGGGCTTCCATGGGCATGTGACCCTGGAGCTGTCCAACGTCGCCAATCTGCCGATCACGCTCTACCCCGGGATGCGGATCGGGCAGATCGCGGTGTTCCAGCTGACCACCGCGGCGGAGCGGCCCTACGGGTCGCGGGGTGTCGGGTCGAAGTACCAGGGACAGCGGGGTCCGACTCCGTCCCGGTACTGGGAGAACTTCCGGTCGCCCTGACCCGGGGTCATCGCGCACACGAGGACTGTGGATTGTCGAAGCTGCCAACAACGTCCATCGAACCCACGACCGCGGAAGGGGCCGGGGCCCCGGTACCGGAGACCGCGTCCCTGGAGGACCCACAGGAAACCCGCCAGGTCTGGTGGCGACGGCTGCGGAGGCGACTGCGCCCGGGCGTGGAGCCGCTGTTCCTGCTCGCCTTCCTCGGTCTCGCCGGCTGGATGTTCGCCCCGGCCTGGTCCTCGCCGACCACCACCACCCTGGAAGGTGGGAACGGGGACACGGCGATCTTCGTGTGGTTCCTGCGCTGGGTGCCGGTCGCGCTCGAGCACGGGCACGACCTGCTGGTCAGCCACCACCTCAACTACCCCGACGGCGTGAACCTGATGTGGAACACGTCGCTGCCGCTGCCCGGGCTGGTGCTGGCCCCGGTCACCACCATCTGGGGGCCGGTGCTGAGCTTCAACATCCTGCTGGTGCTGGGCTACGGGCTCTCGGCCTGGTGCGCCTACCTGGCCATCCGGCGCTTCGCCACGGGGCACCTGGCGGCGGCGGCGGGCGGCCTGGTGTACGGCTTCTCCCCGGCGATCCGGGTCCAGTCGCACCACCTGCACATGTCGCTGGCCTTTCTGGTCCCGCTGATGCTGCTCGGGCTGCACGAGGCGCTTGTCCGCCAGCGCCGCTCGCCCTGGCTGGTCGGGGCCGGCCTCGGCGTGATGGCCGGCTGCCAGCTCCTGATCGGCGAGGAACTGCTGGCCATGACCGCCCTGCTCGGGTTCGCCATGTTCCTGCTGCTGGTCCTCTCCAACCTGCGCCGGCTGCGGGAACGGTGGGCTCACGCCGCCAAGGCCCTCGGGGCAGCGCTGGTGCTGCTGGCGGCGATCGTCGTCTGGCCACTGTTGGTGCAGTTCACCGGGCCGCAACGGATCCACGGCGACATCCAGAAGACCAACTACTCCAACGACCTGCAGGGGTTCATCCTGCCAGGCTGGCCCCAGGCGCTGTCGCACGACGGCGCCGCCGAGCTGGTCGAGGGCTTCGCCGGCGGCAACTCCGCCTACCTGGGGCTGCCGCTGGTGCTGGTCCTGGTTGTCCTGGCGGTGCGCTGGCGGTCGAGCGCCGTCGTCCGGATGGGGCTGGCCCTGATGCTGGTCGCGGCGGTCCTGTCGCTCGGGCCGACGCTGCTGGTGGGCGGCCGGGACACCGGGATTCCCCTGCCGTGGGCGTTGTTCGAGAACCTGCCGCTGCTCCCGAGCCTGATCCCCGCCCGGCTGGCGCAGCTCACCGCCCTGTTCGCCGGGCTGCTGCTGGCCGTGTTCTTGCATGCCGTGTGGCATGGGGGCGGCTGGCGGCGGCCGGCCGCGGTCGTGGTCGCCCTGGTGGTGCTGACGCCGCTGTGGCCGGCGGCCACCGTCCCGGCCGAGAAGGTGGACACTCCGGCCTTCTTCACCAGCCCGGCCGTTCGCGAGCTGCCCCGCGACGGCGTCACCCTTGTCCTGCCCTGGCCCTACCGGCGCATCGCCGAGCCGATGACCTGGCAGGCCGCCGCCGGCCTGTGGTTCCGGATGCCGGGCGGCTACTTCATCGGCCCCCGGCGCGACAGCCAGCAGCCACGCTTCGACGCGGTCCCGACCTCGGCCTCGATGACCTTCACCCGGATCTTCGCCGGCGTCCCACCACCGCGGCTGACCGGGCCGAGGCGGCGGGCCCTGGCCCGTGACTTCGTGCGCTGGCGGGTCGGGAGCGTGGTGGTCGGCCCGATGCCGAACCAGGCGGCCATGATCGGCTTCCTGACCGAGCTGCTCGGCCGCGAGCCGCAGGCGGTTGGCGACGTCTACCTGTGGCGCGACCCGGTGGTGGTCCTGACCGACCTGGGCGAGCGACCGTCGACCTGAGGCCCGGACACGAGCCGCAGGGCCGGGGCGAGCCGTCAGGCCCGGACACGAGCCGTCAGGGCCGGGCGAGCCGTCAGGGCCGGGGCGAGCCGTCAGGCCCGGACACGAGCCGTCAGGCCCGGGGCGAGCCGTCAGGGCCGGGGCGCTCCGGCTGGCCATGGAGCGACTCCTCGAGGACCTGGGCGACGTCGAGGACCCGGACGCCCTCGGTCGAGCCCTCGGCCTGGCGCTGCCTGATGGCGTCGTCGAGCATCACCATGCAGTAGGGGCAGGCCGTGCCGACCACGTCGGCGCCGGTGGCCAGGGCCTCGTCGGTGCGCTCCAGGTTGACCCGCTTGCCGATCCGCTCCTCCATCCACATGCGGGCCCCGCCGGCGCCGCAGCAGAAGCCCCGCTCCCGGCACCGGCGCATCTCCACCGAGCGGACCCCGGGCACGGCGTCGAGGACCGCCCGTGGGGCGTCGTAGACGTCATTGTGCCGGCCCAGGTAGCAGGGGTCGTGGTAGGTGACGGTCTGGTCGACCGGCCCCCGCGGCTGCAGGCGGCCCTGGTCGACCAGCCGGCGCAGCAGTTGGGTGTGGTGGATGACCTGGTAGTCGCCGCCGAGGTCGGGATACTCACGGGCCAGGGTGTTGTAGCAGTGCGGGCAGGAGGCGATCACCTTGCGGGCGTTCGCCGAATTCAGGGTCTCGATGTTCTGCTGGGCCTGTAGCTGGAAGAGGTACTCGTTGCCGAGCCGGCGGGCCGGGTCGCCGGTGCACGACTCGCGCGGGCCGAGCACGGCGAAGCGCACCCCGGCCCGGTGGAGCAGGCCGGCGATCGCCCTTGCCGTCTTGCGGGCCCGGTCCTCCAGGGCGGCCGCGCAGCCGACCCAGTACAGATACTCGACGTCGTCGGGGATCCTGTCGGTGACCACCTGGACCTCGAAGTCGAGGCCGTCGGTCCAGGCCAGGCGCTGGCCGGCGCCGAGCCCCCAGGGATCGCCGGAGTTCTCGACGTTGCGCAGCATGGTGCCGGCCTCGCCGGGGAAGCGGGACTCCATCAGGACCTGGTAGCGGCGCAGCTCCATGATGGTGTCGACGTGCTCGATGTCGACCGGGCACTGCTCGACGCAGGCCCCGCAGGTGGTGCACGACCACAGCACGTCCTCGCCGACAACGTCCGTCACGAGGTCCTTGTCCAGCACGGCCGGGTCGTGGCCGCCGGGGTGCTCGCGGTCTGCCTCCCCGAGCAGGAACGGCGCCTTCTCGAACAGGTGGTCGCGCAGGTCGGTGATGACCAGCTTGGGGGAGAGCGGCTTGCCGGTGTTCCAGGCCGGGCACTGGTCCTGGCAGCGGCCGCACTCGGTGCAGGTGGCCAGGTCCAGCAGCTGTTTGAAATGCAGGTCCTCGACCTTGCCGGCTCCGAAGACGTCCTCCTCGGTCATCTCCTCGGGGTCGATCCTGGGGGTGGCGAGCGGCCCGAGGGCCTTGGGGCGGCGGGAGAAGGCGACGTTGAACGGCGCGGTGAGGATGTGCAGGTGCTTGGAGTACATGACCAGCACCAGGAAGCCGAGCACGACCGCCAGGTGGGCGAGCAGGAAGCCCTCGTCCAGCACCCGCAGCGCGCCGGGGGAGCGCCCGTCCAGGAGGCGCCCGACCGTGGTGGAGGCGAACGCCCAGCCGTCGTAGGGGAACGTGCCCCTGGCCGCCCTCGCCCCCCGGTAGAGCAGCAGGGTGATGATCACCAGGGCGATCATGCCGAGGATGACCCACGCCTGGCCGGTGTGGGACCGGTAGAAGCGGGAGGCCCGGTCGCGCCTGGCCGGCGACTCGCGCAGCCGGATGACCGCGAACACGGCCAGGCTGGCCAGCACCGCGACCGCGATCAGGTCCTGGAGGAAGCCGAGCACGGGACTGCGCCCGATCACGGGGAGGGCGAAGCGGTCGTCGAACAGCTCGCCGTAGGCCTCGGCGATGGTGGTCAGCAGGAGCACGAAGCCCCAGAAGGTGAAGAAGTGGGCCAGCCCGGGGATCGGGCGCTTGAGCAGCTTGCGCTGGCCGAAGACCTCGACCAGCTCTGCCCGGAGGCGGCCCAGGGCGCCCTGGAACCGGTCGGGGGCCGGCTGGCCGGCGGCGATCAGCCTGGTGACCCGCTCGGCCCGCTGGCCGGCCAGGGCGACCGCGAAGAAGGTCAGCACGGCCCCGATGGCGAGCTTCATCGCACGTCCTCCCGGCCTGGTGGCGTCCGCTGGCCATTCGAGAGTCTACCGCTCAGTAACATCGTGAGGTGAGCAACCCACAGCCCGTGCCGCCGGGGACGCTGTTCCCCAAGGACCGTGAGGTCCGCTCGCTGGACGGCACCCCGATCCGGTACACCTCGCGGGGCCGCGGCGCCCCGGCGGTGGTGCTGTGCGCCGGCTTCGCCTGCCCGGACAGCCACTGGCGCTATCTGGTGCCGTCGCTGCGGCGCCGCGGGCGGGTGCTCATCTGGGACTACCGAGGGGTCGGCGCCTCCGGCCTGCCGAAGCCGGTGGGCATGCGCACCATCCGCCTGCGCCGGGAGGACTTCCGCCTGGACCGCTACGCCGAGGATCTCGAGGCGGTGCTCGACCACGCCCGGGTACGGCGGGCGGTGCTGCTCGGGCACAGCATGGGCACCCAGGTGGCGCTCGAGGGCTACCGGCGCATGCCCGACCGGGTGGCCGGGCTGGTGCTGGTCGCGGGGCCGTACGCCTCCCCGTTCCACACCATGTACGGCAGCGACCTCGGCGACCGGCTGTTCCCGCTGCTCCGCCACGGCTTGCCCTTCGTCCCGCCCGCCGTGCTGCGGCTGTGGGGGCCGCTGTGGCGCAGCCCGCTGCCCTACCCGGTGGCCGCGCTGCTCGGCTCGATGGGCGAGAAGGCCGACCCGGCCGACATGGACGGCTACTTCCAGCACATGGCCCGGCTCGACCCGCTGGTGCTGGTCAAGGCGGCCGAGGGCATGCACCGGCACTCGGCCGCCGACGTGCTCCCCGAGGTCGGGGTGCCGGCGCTGGTGGTGGCAGGCGGACGCGACCCGTGGACGCCGCCGGCGCTCGCCGAGCAGATGGCCGAGGCCCTGCCCGACGCCGAGCTGCACGTGCTCGAGGAGGCCAGCCACTCGCTCCCGATCGAGGAGCCGGAGGCGCTGGAAGATCTGGTCCTCGGCTGGCTGGCCGAGCGGTTCCCTCCGCGCCGCCGCGCCCCCGGCCCCTCCGCCGGCCCCACCGGATAGGCTGGTTGGATGAGCGATCCGTCCCGGACACCGAGGCGCGCCCGGGCGGGCCTCCTGGCCGCCGGGCTGCTGCTGGTCGTGGCCGGCGGGGCCGCGGCCGTCTGGGCGCTGGCCTCGGCCGCCGGCCTGGTCGGCACGGACGGCCCCCGGCTGATGACCGACGCCCCGGCGACCCCGACCACCGGCCCGGGCGGCCGGCCCCGAATGGTGGCCTACCGGCTGGAACCGGCCACCGGCAGCGCGGTCACCGTTCGGCTGGAGGTGGCGGCCGACCCGCCCACGCGGGCCAGGGGGTTGATGGGCCGCCGCGAGGTGCCGGCCGGCGCCGGGATGGTGTTCCTCTACCCGAGCGACGTCGCCGAGTCCTACTGGATGAAGAACACGCTGGTCCCGCTGTCGATCGCCTACGTGGCCGGGGATGGACGGGTGGTCAGCGTGGCCGAGATGACCCCGTGCAAGGCCGACCCCTGCCCGAGCTACGCGCCGGCCGGGCCCTACCGCTACGCGGTCGAGCTGGCCGCAGGCGCGTTCCGGGCGGCCGGGGTCGGGCCCGGGGCCAAGGTGGTCCCGGTCGACCCCGCAGCACTGCCCGAGCCGACATAACACCGCTGGTCAGCGACAAGATAAAGTCGCACTAGCCATTACCTTGACAACAGCTCACTCAACTATCTATCTTGTGCATCGAACCTGTCCACAGCATGTTTTCGAGGTGATGAGATGGCCAAGGCCGTAGGGATCGACCTGGGAACCACCAACTCCGTTGTCGCCACGCTCGAGGGCGGCGAGCCGACGGTGATTCCCAACGCCGAGGGGGCGCGGACGACCCCGTCGGTGGTCGCCCTCTCCAAGACCGGCGAGGTGCTGGTCGGCGAGGTGGCCAAGCGCCAGGCGGTGACCAATCCTGACCGCACCGTGCGCTCGGTCAAGCGCCACATGGGCGAGTCGTCCTGGCGCTTCCGCGCCGACGGCAAGGAGTTCTCCCCCCAGCAGGTCAGCGCGTTCATCCTGCAGAAGCTGAAGCGCGACGCCGAGGCCTACCTGGGCGACCAGGTCACCCAGGCGGTCATCACC
>DASYSE010000005.1:0-1898 GCA_036003705.1 Actinomycetes bacterium
TGTCCCTCGACGGCTTCTACACCGGACCGCGGGACACGCGGGGCCCCAAGGACATGAGTGGCTGGATGCGGGGCCCCGAAGCGCCCGGTTTCTTCCGGGTCACCCGCTGGGTCGTCGACGCCATGGCCTGGCGCGAGCGGCAGGGCTTCGCCGGCGGCGAGCAGTCGATCAACTCGGAGATCATCGAGGAGACGTTCGCGGCGGCCGGTGCCTATGTCATGGGCCGGCGCATGTTCGACGCCGGCGAGGTCCCCTGGGGCGAGGAGCCGCCGTTCCACGCCCCGGTGTTCGTCGTCACCCACCGTCCCCGGGACGTGCTCGAACGCCAGGGTGGCACCTCCTTCACCTTTGTCACCGAAGGACTCGAGCGGGCCATCGAGCTGGCCCGGGACGCCGCCGGTAGCAAGGACGTGGCGGTGGCCGGCGGCGGGGAGCTCCTGCGCCAGGTGCTGACCGCCGGGCTGCTCGACCAGCTTGAGGTGCACATCGCCCCGGTGCTGCTGGGCGACGGCCAGCGCCTGTTCGACCCCAGCCTCGGCCTCGGCGCCGACGACGGCATCGAGCTGGTCCCGACCCGGGTCGTCGAGGCGCCCGAGGTCACCCACATTCGCTACACCGTCACCGGGCGGTCGAAGCTGGTGCTGGACGATCGCGGCGCCAGCGGCGACCTGGTCGGACCGGCCCAGCCCGAGCAGTGAGAGAGGAGCGAGCTGTGAAGTACATGCTGCTGATCTACGGCAACGAGGAAGCCTTCAGCTCGGTGGGTGCGGAGACCTTCGCCGAGATCCTCCGCGCGACCGATGCCCTCGACCAGGAGCTGTTCGAGTCGGGTGAGCTGGTCGGCGCCTATGGCGTGGCCGACCAGGTGAACGCCAAGGTGGTCCGGGTCACCGGCGGGACGCCGGTGGTGACCGACGGCCCCTACGCCGAGGCCAAGGAGTACCTGGGCAGCTTCACGATCGTCGACTGCGACAGTCTGGAACGGGCGCTGGAAATCGCGGCTCGCAACCCGGCGGCGCGCTACTGGGGTGTCGAGGTCCGGCCACTCATGCACGAGGCCAACGTCGAGCCGTGACCGACTGGCAGGCCGTCCGGCGGCTGGTCCCGGAGGTGCTCGGTGCGCTGGTGCGCCGCTACGGCCACTTCGACGCCTGCGAGGACGCCGTCCAGGAGGCGCTGGTGGCGGCCACGGCCCAGTGGCCGGTGCAGGGGTGGCCGGAGAATCCCCGAGGGTGGTTGGTGACGGTGGCGTCGCGTCGCCTCGCCGACCAGCTGCGCAGCGACGCCGCCCGCCGCCGGCGGGAGGAGGCCGATGCCATCCGCACTCCGCCCCCGCCCGCCGGTGGCGTGGTGTACCCCGACCTCGAAGCCCGTGGCCCCACCGGCGACGACACCCTCACGCTGCTGTTCCTGTGCTGCCACCCGGCGCTGACGCCCCCGTCGCAGGTCGCGCTGACCCTGCGGGCCGTTGGCGGCCTGTCGACCGCCGAGATCGCCCGGGCCTTCCTCGTGCCCGAGGCGACCATGGCGCAGCGCATCAGCCGGGCGAAGCAACGCATCAAGGCGGCCGGAGCCAGCTTCGACCTGCCGCCGCCAGCTGAGCAGGCGGAGCGGCTCGGCGTCGTGCTCCATGTGGTCTACCTCGTCTTCAACGAGGGCTACACGGCCACGTCGGGGGCGCAGCTGTTGCGGGCCGAGCTGACGGCCGAGGCCATCCGGCTGGCCCGCGAGCTCCATCGGCTGGTCCCCGGCGACGGCGAGGTGGCCGGGCTCCTGGGCCTTCTGCTGCTGACCGACGCCCGCCGCCAGGCCCGCACGGCCCCGGACGGGTCGCTGGTGCCGCTGAGCGAGCAGGACCGGACGCTCTGGAACACCAAAGCCATCGCCGAGGGCGTGGC
>DASYSE010000006.1:0-6154 GCA_036003705.1 Actinomycetes bacterium
GGTAGAAGCGGGAGAGCGCGGTGACGCCGAGCAGCCCGGCGACGACGAGCTTGCCCCGCTCCCGCAGCCGTCCGGCCGGGACCAGCGCGTACAGGCCGATGACGAGGATGGCGGTGAGGATCCCCATCGGCAGCGACGGCAGCGCGAACTCGTTCCAGTCGCCGAGTGCCTCGACGCCCAGCGGCCGCGGGCGTCGGAGCATGTCGACCGCGAGGCTGATCACGAGTGTCACCGCGAACAGCGCGACGGCGGAGACGAGCAGGTGCCGCCAGCGCCGCCAGATCAGCAGCACGGCGAGCGTCGCCCACCACACCGCGAGCATGCCAAGCGAGGTCGAGAGCACCCCGGCCGCACGCGCGGCCTGGGTGAGCCAGGGCGTGCGGATGGGCACGAACGCGCTCAGTACCGCGTGGTCAGTGACGTCCACGGCGACCGCCACCGGCTGCACGGTTCCGATCGCCACCCCCGCGACGACCACCACCCCGACCAGCAGCAGCCAGCGCCTACCGGAGGCCTGCAGCTGCCGCGGAAGCGGAGGCGGCTCGCCGGACGGCCGGCGCCGACGCCGCACCCGAATTGCGGTGGACGACACGGGAGCGGGCGACTGGTGGTCGTCGCGCGCGCCGGCGTCGAACGGGGTGGAGGCGGTCACGACGCCCCCACCGGTCGCTCGTCGGGCGCGCATGACCTACGGCCGGCTGTGACCGGGGCGGCCGCCCGCCGATTCTGCGGTCCGACGACGAGCGTCAGCACGGCGCCTATCACAATGCCCGCGCCGGCACCGGCGATAACGTCGAGCGGGGTTACCGCCCATCCGATCCGGGCGTGCGCCATCATGGCGCATTGTCGTCACAGCCGGCCTGACCGGGCAATGGGAAGATCGGGTCAGTAGGGATGCCTTGCTGACGGCCGCCACGCCGCACGATCACGATCTACGGCTGAAATGCTAGGGCCCGGCGGTGTCCCGGACCGTCCAGAGGCGCCAGCGGCCGCCAGCCGCCTTGTCGACCTGCAGCCAGACGTCCCAGTCGAACTGCTGGGGCACCTCGCCGGGCCGGGTCATGTGCACCCGGCCGCGCAGGACCCGCTGATCGGCCCGGGGCGCGAGCACCTGCACCCCCGAGATCGTCATCTGGTAGGGAGGCGGCCCGAGCGCCTTGCCGCGGCGCTCCTTGGCCTCCTTGGCCAGCTGCTTGTACTGCGGGCCGTTGGCCCAGAACGAGTCCTTGATCGCCCGCAGGTCGTTGGTGACCGCGAACCGGCCCCAGTCGGCGAGGGCCCGCTCACCGTCGGCGAGGGCCCGCTGCTCCGGTGTGGTCGTCTCGGTGGTGTCGCGGTCGGAGCCTGGCAGGCCGTCGACGGTCAGCCAGGCCAGAAAGATGGCGACCACCACCAGGGCGCCGATGAGCAGCCAGGAACGACGGGCGGCGGAGCGCCGTGAGGCACGCAGCCACTCGCGTTCGTTGTCTTCCAGATGGTCGAACCGGTCGGACACCTTGCGGCACCTCCAGTTGAAGCCTCAGTCTGACGTCCGCGTCGACCAGTTGACAATACTGGCCCAGAACACCGGTCAGGGAGGCGGCCATGGCAGGCGAGATCGTCATCAGTCCCCATCCCAACGTCACCATCCCCGATCTGCCCCTGCACGAGTTCGTGCTGGCCGAGGCGATGGGCCGGGCGGACCTGCCGGCCCTGATCGACGGGCCGAGCGGGCGGACGCTGACCTACGGGCAGCTCGCGGGCGGGGTCCGCCGGGTGGCGGCCGGCCTGGCCGCCCGCGGCTTCGGCAAGGGTGACGTCTTCGCCATCTACAGTCCCAACCTGCCCGAGTACGCCCTGGCCTTCTACGGCGTTTCGGCCGCGGGAGGGATCGTCACCACCGTCAGCCCGCTCTACACCGCCGACGAGCTCGCCGCCCAGCTCAACAATGCCGGCGCCCGGTTCCTGCTCACCGTGCCGCCGTTCCTCGACAACGCCCTCCAGGCGGCCGCCGGCAGCGGCGTCGAGGAGGTGTTCGTGCTCGGCGAGGCCGAGGGCGCGACCCCGTTCGCCAGCCTGCTCGCCGCCGGCGACACCCCGCCGGTGGTTGCGTTCGACCCGGCCAACGACCTGGTCGCCCTCCCCTACTCCAGCGGCACCACCGGCCTGCCCAAGGGAGTCATGCTCACCCACCGCAACCTGGTCGCCAACCTCTGCCAGGGGGCGCCGGCACTGCTGGCCAACCCGGGCGAGCGGCTGATCGCCGTGCTGCCCTTCTTCCACATCTACGGGCTGGTGGTCCTCATGGCCTCGGCCGTGTGGCGGGGCTCCACGCTGGTCACCATGCCCCGCTTCGAGCTCGGGCAGTTCCTTGGCCTGCTCCAGGAGCACCGCATCACCCGTGCCTACCTCGCGCCGCCGATCGTGGTCGCGCTGGCCAAGCACCCGCTGGTCGACCAGTACGACCTGTCGGCGCTCGAGTCGGTCTTCTCGGGCGCCGCCCCCCTGGACGCCAGCATGGAGCGGGCCTGCGCCGACCGGCTCGGCTGCGAGGTGGTGCAGGGATGGGGCCTGACCGAGACCAGCCCGGTGGTCACCACCAACCACAACACCCCCAACGGCCCCCGACCCGGCTCGGTCGGCGTGCTGCTCCCCAACACCGAGGCCAGGGTGGTCGACCCGGCCACCGGCGCCGACGTCGCCAGCGGCGAGGTCGGCGAGCTGCTGGTCCGCGGCCCCCAGGTGATGAAGGGCTACCTGAACGCGCCCGACGCGACCGCCGACATGCTCGACCCCGACGGCTGGCTGCACACCGGCGACCTGGGCAAGATCGATCAGGACGGCTACGTCTTCATCGTCGACCGGGTCAAGGAGCTCATCAAGTACAAGGGCCTCCAGATCGCGCCGGCCGAGCTGGAGGCCATTCTCCTCTCCCATCCGGCGATCGCCGACGCGGCCGTCGTCCGCAGTCCCGACGAGGAGGCCGGCGAGGTCCCCAAGGCGTTCGTTGTCGCCAGGACACCGCTGGACGCCGAGGAGGTCATGGCGTTCGTGGCCGAGCGGGTCGCCCCCTACAAGAAGGTCCGCAGGGTCGAGTTCGTCGCCGAGATCCCCAAGGCGCTGTCCGGCAAGATCCTGCGCCGGGTGCTGATGGACCGGGACGCCCAGGCGGCTCGGTAGTCCATCGGGGCTACGCAGGCTGGGGCACAGCGGCTCCGTAGAGATACCTAGGTTGCTTCCGCCCTGGTTGATGTACGTTGCCCGCATGGTGGCAGCAATGTGGCCAGCGGCGGCCGGCGAGCCTCCCCGACCCGGCCGAGCTTCCCCCCCGCCTCCGGCCGGCCGCGCCGTGCCGTCGCTGGGGCCGTTCGCCGAGCTTCTTGGCCAACCCTACCAACGGCTCAAGGTTGCCGTGCTTCGCGAGCTGGCCGGGCTGCCGAACCCGAGCTGGTCGCTGTCCCATGCCGAGCAGGCCCTGACCTGGCTCGACCCGGCGACCGCCAACCGGCTGCTGTCCGAGCTGCGGACCGATGGACTGGTGGTCGAGGCCGCCCGGCACGGCGAGCGGGCCGGCCCGGCGGCATGGCGCCTCTCCGACGAGGGGCACCTGGTGGCAACGGTCTGCGCCGTGCTGGCCGCCCCGCAGATCGCCCCCGATCGGGCCGTCAAGGTCCTGGGGGCGGCGATGGCCCTGGCCAGGGCGAGCGGGGTCGACGAGCGGTCGGCGTTCGCGCCCTTCGTCGCCGCCACCGCGGTGCTGGAGCAGGACCACGCCACCCTGCACCGGCTGATCGACCAGGGCGCCGACGAAGCGCTGGCGGCGGCGGCCGAGGTCGCCGCCATCCACCTGGCCGACCTGGCCGAGATGGCCAAGCTGGTTGCGCGGCCCGGCGGCCACGAGGCCGAGCGGGAGCGGGCCGCGGCCGTCGCCGGTCGCCTGCTGTCCCTGGTCGACGAGGTGCGGGGCGCCCCGGCGCCGGACCCCGGCCCGGCGCCCGGCCACGCCCCGGCGCCCGAGCCTGCCCCGGCGGAGCCTCCGGCCGCCGCCAGGCCGACCCTCGGCCCGGGCGCCAACCCGGCCGCCGAGGAGCTGCGCGCATTGGTCGCCGCCACCGACCTGGCGACGCTGGCCGGACTGGTCGCCGGCCGGCTCCAGCTGCCGCCGGCGGTGGCCCCGGTCCGGGCCGGTGACGCCATGGACGCCCTGGACGAGCACCTGGGCCGGCCGGAGCCGGTGGTGGTGCCGCTGCCCGAGCCGACGCTGCTGCCGATCGAGTCGCCCGAGGTGGTGCCCGACTTCGTGCTCCTGGCCGCCGACGTCATCACCTGGCTGGCCGGGCTGGGCGAGACCGACCTGGCCAGGTGGGTGGTCGGCGGCAGCTGGGCCGAGGCCACCGCCCGCATGGCCGCGGTGGTCGAGGCGTGGTCGCGCTGGGGGCCGGCCGGCGACGACAGCCTGGCCGCCGAGCTCGACCCGCAGCCACGCGTGGAGGTGGTCGGCCACGACGAGGTCGGCGTGGTCTCCTGGACCGGCGTCCGCGCCGTGGCCGCCACCTCACCACCCGACCCCGACGAATCCTCCGTCGACGACCTGAAGGTCGAGCGGGCCCCGGCGGACCGGGTCGGGTCCGACCGGCAGGAGGTGGCCAGGTGAACGCGACCGAGGTGTGCCGGGTGCTGCTGGTCGGTCCGGTGGCCGCGACCGACGTCCCCGAGCTGGGCGAGCCGGAGACCCGCGAGGAGGTCCGGCGGCGGCTGGCCGAGGCCGGCTGCGAGCTCGCCTACTCGCCCCGGTCGGAGCGCTGGCTGGCCAGGCTGGACGGTCCGGTGCCCGAGCTGGAGGGCCACGACCCGGTGCTGGCCCTCGGCACGGCCGAGCTGGCGGTGCTCGCCACCTGCTGGCTGCATCTGCGGTTCCTGCCCGCCGAGCGGGCCCGGTCCGGTGACGGACCGGCCGAGCGGCCGGACGAGACCTGGCTGGACCCGGACGACCTGGCCGAGCTGCTGGGGGCGAGGCTGGCCGGCACCGGCCTGCCGAGCGTGCTCGAACGGCTGGGCCGGGCCGGCTACCTCACCATGCGCGAGGGCCGGGTGGAGGCTGGGCCGCTGCTGGACACGCTGGACGAGCCTGGAGCCGCCGAGCAGGCACGGACGCTGCTGGCCCGCCACCAGCGGCTCGCCCACCTGCGGCGCCGGGCCGCGGAACTGGACGTCGAGCACGGATCAGGGGGGGACCGGGACGATGCCACGCATTGAGGAGGTCCAGCTCGTCCACTGGGGGTCGCTGCGGCCCGACCCGATCCCGCTGCTGATCGACGGGATCAACGTGGCCACCGGGCCCAACGGCTCCGGCAAGACCTGCTTCCTCGACGGCATCAAGCTGCTGCTGGGCATCACCAGCTTCGCCCCCGGCCGCAGCTCCGACCGGTACATCTTCGACGGCGGCCCCGGCGGCGCGCCGGCCCAGCGGGCCTATCTGCGGGCCACCTTCAGCAACCCGGTCCTGCCGGCGCGCGGCGAACGGCTGTTCGCCGCCGCCGACCAGCGCCTGCGCGACGCCGAGCGGATGACGGTCGTCTGCCTGGTGACCGCCGACAGCCGACGCTACCTGGTCCTGCCCGGCCTGCACCGCTGGGGCTTCGACCAGCCGCTGGCTGACGACCTGGACGCATTCATGGAGGCCAACCCGGAGCAGGACTGGCTCGGCCCCCGGCTCTACGACGAGCTGCTGGACCGGACCGGCATCACCCGGGCGCTTCGCGAGGTGCTCGCCCTGCCCCAGGGAGCGATCGACCGGATCATGGACGAGCGGCCGGCCGGCCTGCTGGCCAAGCTGCTGGAGCTGACCGGGGAACGGGTTCTGCTGGACGAGGTCGAGGCCCGGCGGGAACGGGCCGAGGAGGCGCGCGCCGCCTACCTGGAGGCGGTCGAGGCGGCCAGGGCCGAGCAGGACCGCCTCGGCGCCCTCCACGGCCTTGCCGCCCGTCACCTGGAGTTTGCCGGGCTGCGGGAGCGACTCGACCTGCTCCGCAACCTGGCCCGCCCGGCGGCCGAGCACCGCGACGTCGCCGTCCGGGTCGATGCGGCAAGGGCCGAGCAGGACGCGGCCGCCGGGCGGATCGCCGCCGACCGTGGCGATCTTGACGCGCTGGGCGGGCAGGTTCCGGCGCTGGAG
>DASYSE010000007.1:0-22573 GCA_036003705.1 Actinomycetes bacterium
CCGTCGCCGACCCGGGAACCGTCGCCGACCCGGGAACCGTCGCCGACCCCCGACCCGTCGCCGACCCGGGAACCGTTGGCGGCTTCGGGGCGGCGGGCGGCGGGTCGGCGCAACCGCTTCGTGGTCGTGCGTGACCCGTCGGATCGTGATCTGGGTATCGCGCGGCGCCGTGCCAGGGCCAACCTGCCGTCGCCGGTGGCGATCACCAGGGATATCGCCATGGCGCTGCTCGAGGTGGAGGCGGGCTGCCGGAGCGCGGCGCAGCTGGAGCGGATCTTCAGTCCCGAGCTGTGGGAAGTGCTCGAGCATCGCATCGGCCGTCGGGGCGGCCCGCTTCCGAGCGGCCGGTCGCTCATCACAGTGCACTGCCAGGAGGACAGACCCGGCCTGGCGGACACCGTCGCGGTGGTCCAGAAGGGTGACCTCGTCCGGCCGGTCGCCATCCGGCTGGATGCCGCCGGTGGTCGCTGGACGGTGACGGAGCTGCGCTGGTGGCGTAACGAGACTGACACAGCCACGACACCCGGCCGAGATGGCTGCCCGCCATGCTGAACTCGATCGAGATCCGCAACGTATGTTTGGATGAGCTCTCCATGAGCTCCGATCGGGGACGGGTCTTCGCGGGTTCGGGGGTGCGGGATGGCCGGGTTGGCGGAGCGCTACTGGGAGGAACTGCGGCCATCGGCCGCTGGCCGCCACCAGCTGGACGCGGCCACCCGCTACGACCGGGTCAAGACCGGTCGTGGTCTACGGCGCCCGCAGCGCCCGCGGCGCCCTAGGCTCAAGCTTCGTCCCGCGGCCCGGTAACGACCCGCCACTGCTGCTTCCATCACACGCTCCAACTCGCCGTGGTCAAGCGGCGCCGCCAGGCCCTGCCATCGCCCTCCGCGCGACCCGGGTCGGTCGTGCCGTGGTCAAGCGGCGCCGCCAGCCCGGCCATCGCCCTCCGCACGGCCCGAGCGGGTCGTGCCGTGGTCAAGGGACGCCGTCGGGCCCGGCCATCGCCCTCCGCACGGCCCGAGCGGGTCGTGCCGTGGTCAAGCGGGGCGCCGTCAGGCCCGGCCACCGACTCAAGGGAGGCCCCATGCGGCCGTTTCGGCGGGGTGGGCTAGGCGCGCTGGGTCGCGGCTCCGTGGCAGAGCTTGTACTTCTTGCCTGAGCCGCAGGGGCAGGGCTGGTTGCGGCCGACCTTCTTGCCGCCCTGGCGCTGGGGCTGGCTGGTCACGGCGCGTTCCTCCGCCTCGGTGACGGCGGAGCTGAGCTGGGTCGGCGGAGGGATTGGGGCCTGACGGCGCTCCTCGGCCTCGTCGATCACCTGGATGGAGGCGTTGAACACGTAGGCGACGGCCTCACGCTTGATGGATTCCTGCATCGCCTGGAACATGTCGAAGCCTTCCCGCTGGTACTCGACCAGCGGGTCGCGCTGGCCGATGGCCCGCAGCCCGATGCCCTCCTGCAGGTAGTCCATCTCGTACAGGTGCTCGCGCCAGTGCCGGTCGAGGACGGTCAGGAGCACCCGGCGCTCGAGCGCGTGGAGCAGGTCGGCGCCGAACTCGGCCTCGCGTTCCTTGTAGGCGCGTTCGGCGTCCTCCAGCAGCATGGTCTCGAACTCGGCATGGTCGAGGCCCTCGAGGTCCAGGCTCTCTGGCTGCAGCTCGGTCGGGTAGAGCTGGGTGAGCGCCTTGAACAGGCCCTCGATGTCCCACTCCTCGGGGTAGACCCCCTGCGGACAGTACTCGGCGACCAGGCCGGCGACCACGTCGCCGAGGAAGCCGAGGGTCTGGTCGCGCAGGTCCTCGCCGCCTTCCAGGACGCGCCGGCGGGTCTCGTAGATGACCTGGCGCTGCTTGTTCATGACCTCGTCGTATTTGAGGACGTTCTTGCGGCGCTCGAAGTTCTGCGACTCGACCTGGCGCTGGGCGTTGGCGATGGCCCGGGTGACCAGCCGGTGGGTGATGGGCACGTCGTCGGGCAGCGAGAGCCGTTCCATCAGGTTGCCGACGGTCTTGGTGGCGAACATGCGCATCAGGTCGTCCTCGAGCGACAGGAAGAACCGCGACTCGCCGGGGTCGCCCTGGCGGCCGGATCGTCCGCGCAGCTGGTTGTCGATCCGGCGGGACTCGTGGCGCTCGGTGCCGAGCACGGTCAGGCCACCGCGGTCGATGACCTGCTGATGCTCGTCGGCGACCTGGCTGGTCATCTCCCCGATGGCCGCCTGCCTGGCCGCGTTCCACTCCTCGGCCGGGATCTCCACCGGGTCCAGGCCCTTGATCCGCAGGGACTCCTCGGCCAGGTACTCGACGTTGCCGCCGAGCATGATGTCCACGCCGCGGCCGGCCATGTTGGTGGCAACGGTGACCGCGCCCAACCGACCGGCCTGGGCGATGATGTGGGCCTCGCGCTCATGATGCTTGGCGTTGAGGACCTCGGCCTTGATGCCCCGCTTGTCCAGCAGGCCGCTGACCCGCTCCGACTTCTCGATCGACACCGTCCCGACCAGGATCGGCTGGCCGGCCTCGTGGCGCTCGACGATCTCGTCGACCAGGGCGGCGAACTTGGCCTCCTCGGTCTTGTAGATCACGTCCCCATGGTCGACGCGGATCATCGGCCGGTGGGTGGGGACCTCGACAACGTCCAGCTTGTAGATGTGGTTGAACTCGGCGGCCTCGGTCTTGGCCGTGCCGGTCATTCCCGAGAGCTTGTCGTACATCCGGAAGTAGTTCTGGAGGGTGATGGTGGCGTAGGTCTGGTTCTCCTCCTTGATCGAGACCGACTCCTTGGCCTCGATCGCCTGGTGCAGGCCCTCGGAGTAGCGCCGGCCCTCCAGCACCCGCCCGGTGAACTCGTCGACGATCAGGACCTCGCCATCACGCACGATGTACTCGTCGTCACGCTTGTAGAGTTCCTTGGCCCGGATCGCGTTCTGCAGGTGGTGGACCAGGGGGGTGTTGATCGCGTCGTACAGGTTCTCGATCTTGAGCAGCTCTTCCACCTTGGCGATCCCGGCCTCGTTGATGGCCACGGTGTGCTTGCCCTCGTCGACCTCGTAGTGGACGTCGCGGCGCAGCCTGGGCGCGAGGCTGGCGAACTGCTGGTACCAGCGGTGACCCTGCTCGGTCGCGCCCGAGATGATCAGCGGGGTGCGGGCCTCGTCGACCAGGATGGAGTCGACCTCGTCCACGATCGCGTAGGCGTGGCCGCGCTGGACCAGGTCCTCGGTGAAGACCGCCATGTTGTCGCGCAGGTAGTCGAAGCCGAACTCGTTGTTGGTGCCGTAGGTGATGTCGGCGTCATAGGCCGGCCGGCGCTCCTGCGGCGTCATCGTGGCCAGGACCACCCCGACCTCCAGCCCGAGAAAGCGGTGGATCACCCCCATCCATTCGGCGTCACGCCTGGCCAGGTAGTCGTTCACGGTGACGATGTGGACGCCGTCGCCGGTCAGGGCGTTGAGGTACGCAGGCAGGGTGGAGGCCAGCGTCTTGCCCTCACCGGTCTTCATCTCGGCGATGTTGCCTCCGTGCAAGGCCACCCCACCCACCAGCTGGACGTCGAAGTGGCGCTTGCCGAGGGTGCGCACGCTGGCCTCTCGTACCGCGGCGAACGCCTCCGGCAGCAGGTCGTCGAGGGTCCGGCCGTCGGCCAGCCGCTTGCGGAAGGTGTCGGTCAGCTGGCGCAGCTCGGCGTCGGAACGCTGCTGCATCGCCGGCTCGAACGAGTTGATCTCGGGCACCATCGCCTGACAGCGACGCAGCTCTCTTCCCTCGCCGAAGCTCAGGACCTTGGACAGCACCACGGGTCGGATTCCTCCTCGGACCGGTGGGCCGACCATCACCCGCCGGAGTCAGTTCGCAGCCAAGAGTCCATTCTAGTGACCGGGAGCCGGGTCGGGGGCCCAACCGTAACGGTCGGGGATGAGCACGAAGGCGGCGGCGCCGAGCAACCCGGCGGTGCCGACCAGCTGGCCAGGGATGACCCGGCAGGCGGCGGCGAACGGGAGGCTGGCGTGGGTGGCGAACGCCTGCTGGAGCGGCTCCCAGAACGGTGGGCCGGACTGGGAGAAGCCGCCGACGATGGCCGCCACCTCGAGGTCGAGCAGGTTGGCGCAGGAGGCGATGGCGGTCCCGACGGCCTTGCCGGCCCTGGCCAGGCTGCGCAGGGCGACCGCGTCGCCGCCAGCGGCCGCCGCGGCCAGCGCGACCCCGTCGGCCACCACCCCGGGCCGGGGGCGCCAGCCCTCATCGAGGGCGTGCCGCACGGTGTTGGGCCCGGAGGCGATCGCCTCGAGGCAGCCGCGGCCCCCGCAGGCGCAGACCGGCCCGTCCGGATCGACGACGACGTGGCCGACATGGCCGGCGTTGCCGCTGGTGCCGTGGTAGAGGCGGCCGTCGAGGATGAGGCCGCCGCCGACGCCGGTGGAGACGGTGATGCCGAGCAGGTTGGAGGCGCCGATGCCGGCGCCCTTCCAGTGCTCGCCGACGGCCAGCCCGACCGCGTCATTGTGGATGAGGACCCGCTCGCTGCCGAACTCCTCGGCCAGGCGCTTGCGGAGCGGGAAGCCGCGCCAGGCCGGCATGTTGAGTGGGGAGACCTCGCCGGACGGCCAGACCATGGGCCCGGCGGCGGCCACGCCGATGCCGACCAGGTCGCCGGGGAGGACGTCGGCGCCGCGAAGAGCGGCAGCCGCGCAGGCCACCAGGGCCTCGTAGAGCGGTTCGGGGTCGGTTCCGGTCGGGGAGGGCACGCGGCCGCGGCCCAGGATGCGGCCGGTGTCGTCGATCACCGCGGAGGCCAGCTTGGTGCCGCCGATGTCCAGTGCCAGAACGGTGCCCATCCGAGGCCTGCTACCGGCTCTCGTGCGCTGTCGCTGCGAACGACATGGTCACCGTTGGCCTCCTGTGCTCAGAGGATGGCACCCGAAGGAGGTTACTTGATCTCCAGCAGCTTCTCGCGGACCGCGTACACCACCGCTTCCATGCGGGAGTGCAGGTGCAGCTTCTCCAGGATGTTGCGGATGTGGTTCTTGACGGTGTTCTCGGAGATGTAGAGTTCTTTGGCGATGTCGCGATTGTTGTGGCCCTTGGCGACGAGCTTGAGGACCTCCATCTCACGGTCGGTGAGCCGCGGGGTGGGGAGCTGCTGCTTCTCGTCGGCCCGTTTGACCATGGTGGCGAACTCGTTGAGGAGCTTGGAGGCCATGGACGGCGAGATCAGCGACTGGCCCTGGGCGACCGAGCGGATCGCGTTGGCGACCTCCTCGATCGAGATCTCTTTGAGCAGGTAGCCGTTGGCGCCGGCCTTGATGGCGTCGTAGAGGTCGGCCTCCTCGTCGGAGATGGTCAGCATCAGGATCTTGGCGTGGGGGATGAGGTCCTTGATGGTCTGGGTCGCCTCGATGCCGCTGCGCCGCGGCATCCGGACGTCCATCAGCACCACGTCGGGCATGAGTTCCTGGGCCTTCTCGATGGCCTCGGCGCCGTCGCCGGCCTCTCCCACGACCTCGACGTCGTCCTCCTGCTCGAGCACCATCTCGAGCCCACGGCGGAACAACGCGTGGTCGTCCACGATCAGCACGCGGATGGCATCACCTGCGCCCCGCGGTCGCGCCTGCCGGTCGTCGGCCACGCTCTCCCCTCTCACTCCCTGATCCAGCCGGGGACGGCGGACCGTGGCATGAGCCCCCGAACCCCCCTGGCTCCCTGCTGGCTGATCACGGTTCCGACTCGTTGGCCCCGGCGTCGCCGTCAGAGCGACGGTACACGACCTTGGCCTGGTCAGTCTCATCACCATCCACAGGGGCGTCCTCATCATGCCCGGCAGGCCGGTCTGCCGCCGGGGCTTCCCCGACCCCTTCCGGCGGCAGCGGAGGGATGGCCTTGACCCCGTCGGCGTGCTGGGTGCGGTCGACCCGCCGGCCCTTGAGCTTCTTCACCTGGCGTTCGAGACGATCGACGACCTGGTCGACGGCGGCGACCGGGTCGGTGGCGTTGGCATGGGCGCGGACGAGGCCGGACCTGGTGGTCAACGTGACCTCGACCCGGTGCGGGTCGGCGACGCGTGGGTTGCGCTCCTCCGAGAACTCGACGTCCATCGCGAGGATGCGGTCGTCGAACCTTTGAAGCTTGGCCAGCTTGTGCTCCGTCCGCGCGCGGACCTTCTCGGGCACGGTGGTGTTCTTGCCCTTCACCGTTACCTGCATGGGCAGCTCCCAGTCCGGTGACCAGACACGATCGGCCGTCCCCGGCCATACCCCCCCATCGAGCCTCGCAACCTGGCCCTGACGCGGCGCTGTCTGCCAGATCACGTCGGCACGCGGGCCATCCTCCTTCACAGCCCGCTGGTCGTATTGGCCGGATTCTACACACGAAAACGGGTCACAACCACACAATGCGACTGGCGTGAGCAGGGCAAATCCGGCTCAAAAGGGCACCTTGGGATACCCCCGCGCGAGCAGGCCCTCATTGGAGGGAGGGTACTGGGTCGCGGAGGTCGGCGTCGCGGACCGGAGGGCCGTGCCAACCTGGACGGTGGTGGGGGCGGCTGCCACGACGGCGGTGGCGGCGGCTGCCAGGACGGCGGTTTCGACCTGGCGGGCGCCGGCGCCGTGGAGGGTGGCGGCGGCGCCGGCGAGCGTACCGCCGGTGGTGGCCAGGTCGTCGACCAGCAGGATCCGGCCGCCGGCCAGGAGGTACCTGCACCTGGGTGGCGGCCGGGGAGGTGGCGGCACGACGGGGTCGGCACGGCCGGCGCCGCGGGAACGACGCACGGGGTCGGCAGCGCCGGCACCGCCGGCGGCGCGGCCGAGATCGCGGCCGCCGGCGGCCGCGAGCAGGTCGACCAGGGGCAGGTCGAGGGCCCTGGCGACCCCGGCGGCGACCCGCTCGGCGTGGTCGCGGGGCGGCCCGGCGACCCGACCGGCGGCGATGTAGGTGACCAGGTCGGCGCCGACTCCGGCGGCGACCAGGGCGGTCCCGAGCCGGCGGCCCAGCTCGGTCAGGGCGGCCGGCTGGCCGTGCAGCTTGCCGGCCAGCACCGCGGCCCGCAGGCCCTCCCGGTACGATCCGAGCGCCCAGAGCGCCACGTCCGGGTTGGCGGCCAGCCTCCACGGCCCCACGCCCGCCGGATCGGACGGCAGGCAACGGGCGCAGCAGGGCCAGGCCGCGGTCGTGCCACAGGCCAGGCATATGGTGGGTCGGAGCAATCCACCCAGGAGATCGGCGAGCGACATGCCCGCAGGCTAACCGCCTCCGGCGACCATCGCCCCGGCCCGTCCACAGCCCCCGACCATCGCCCCGGCCCGTCCACAGCCCCCGACTATCGCGCGGGCTGCTCAGCGGCTGGCGAAGCTCGGGTCGGTGTCAAAGGTGTTTGGAGTCGAGAGGGTGAGGGTGCGGGGGGACTTGCCCTGGCGGTCGATCATCCACAGGGAGGCGCCGTTGTTGGAACGGACGGTGACGATGAAGTCGTCACCGGCGGGATTGACGGCGAGGTATTTGCCGATGTCGAGCATGGGGACACCGTCGGCGTCGTTGTTGACCAGCGCGGTGGGTTGCCAGCCATCGGACCCGACGATCCAGAGCTTGCCCAGGTCGTCCTTGTTGTCGGTCTCGGCGATGAAGGCGACCGTGACCGCGTCGACCCAGACCGGGCTGAACACGCGGCCGAGACCGGGCGCGATCTGCCGCTGTGACCAGCTGATGACCCCTTCGGGGCCGAACTGGCCGACGAAGAGCTGGCCGCCGGGGTCCGGGTCGCCGTCGTCGGCGTTCCGATCGGGGCGGTCGGCGAGGGCGAGCACGAACGCGCCGTCGGGGCTGACGGCGATGCTGGCGGGCTGGAGGCCGGAGGGCAGCTCGGGAAGGTCCATCGGGTGGACGCTCAGGCTGCTGCGGGTGACCTCCCAGAGCCTGGCCCTGCCCTGGTCCCTGTTCACCAGGTAGACTCGCTGGGAGTCCGGACTCCAGGACGGGTGCGAGAGCTTGCCCGGGATGTCGCCGGTGGCCGGGAAGGCTCTGCCGCCGGGCTGCACCAGCCACATGACCTGGGAGCCACCGCCGCCGACGAGAAACGCCATCCAGCGATGGTCGGGTGACCAGGTCGGCGCGGACATCGGGCCCGGGGCGTCCAGCTCGACCACCTTGGGCGATTGGCCGGGCCTCGGCGCGATCGAATAGATCTCCCCGTGCCGCACGAACAGCACCGAATCGCCGTCACGCTCCCGTGACCGCTGGGGCCACAGCCCAGCCAGCTGCTCATCCCTGCGCCACCACAGGCGATCGGCCTGGAACCTGTCGATGCCGAGAGCGCCCACCGGGCGGCCCTCGACAAGAATGCGAACCTGCGCGGTCTGGAGCAGGCGGCTCACCGTCCAGACGATCTGGCCGACCCGGAGCTGGCCGGAGCCGACGGCGTGGGTGAACTTGCTCGACAGGTTGACCGTCGCCACCTCGTCGGCGTACTTGAAGCTTCGCAGCTCGGTCCCGGGCGGGATCGCCGTGTTGAGGTTGTCGTACCGACCTTGCGGGCCGGCCAGCAGCAGCTTCAGGGCGCGTTCCACCAACGCCGGCGCCTCGGGGTTGCCCGCACCAGCCCGTTGGACGAAGAGCGGTACCGGGGCCAGCAGCGGCGACGGATCGGCCAGGTCGGGGACCATGAACGTCTCGACCGGGGCGTACAGCTTGTTGAAGCTGATGTCACGCACCCACATGACATCACCGGGGTTGGCGACCCGCGCGTCGGCCCCGTTCATCTGCAGCTCCAGGTTGAGCGTGTCGTCGCCGGTCGCCGGGTACCACTCGTGTCCGTCCTTGAGCTGGCCGACCAGCTTGACCCTGATCGGGACGATCCGCTTGGCGTCCCTGACATAGGGCAGCCCCGGCTCGAAGGCGCTGTACACCCGGACGGTGGTCCGGTCCGACCAGCGCTCGACCTGTTCGCGGGCGTCGGGCATGACCCAGCGTCGGATGATCGTCCGCCTGCCGGTGTTCATGGCGGACAGGTACCCGACCGCCACCTCGGTCTCGGACAGCCCGGAGCTCGGCTCGGCGGCGTCCTCGAGCGTCTCCGGGTTCACGGTCGGCGTCGAGGCGGCGACCGGGCTGACCGTGACCACCTCGCCGGTCGGGGGCACGCCGGCCGAGCAGGCGGCCAGCCCGAGCAGCGCCGCCAGGACGGCGGCCGGCCGGAGGAGGCGGGAGCGGCGGCTAGCCACCAACCGCCACCTCCGGCGCCGGAGCCGCCTCGGGTTCCAGCTCGGCGATCTGTCCCTCCGGCAGCTCGGGCTTGGGGTCGACGGCCGGCAAGGTGACGGTGAAGGTCGAACCCCGGCCGACCTCGCTCTGCACGTCGATCGAGCCCCGGTGCAGGTTCACATTCTCGAGCGCGATCGCCAGCCCGAGCCCGGTGCCGCCAAGGGTCCTGGCGCGGTGGACATCGGCCCGGTAGAAGCGCTCGAAGATGTGCGGCAGGTCCTCGGCCGGGATGCCCTCACCCTCGTCGGCGACGGTGATCACCACCTCAGGGCCACGCCGGCCCACCCAGATCCGCACACCGCCCTCGACGGTGTGCTCGATGGCGTTCTTGATCAGGTTCGAGAAGACCCGGTCGAGCCGGCGCGGGTCGGCGGCGACCAGGGGCTGGCCCTGGCTGCGGTCGACCTCCAGGCCGACGTCGACCTTACGGCCGTGGGCGATCGGGTCGAGGGCGTCCATCACCTCGTCGAGCAGGCCGCTGAGGTCGACCTCGACCGGTTCAAGGTTGATCACGCCAGCGTCGAATCGACTGATCTCCAGCAGGTCCTCGAGCAGGTTCTCGAACCGCTCCAGCTCGCGTTCCAGCAGCACCGCGGCCCGCTGGGCGTCCGGCGGCAGGCCGGTGCGGGCGGCGTGGATGTAGTCGGCGGCCATGCGCACCGTCGCCAGCGGCGTGCGCAGCTCGTGGCTGACGTCGGACACGAACCTGGCCTGCAGGCTGCCGACGTGCTCCAGCTCCCCGATCTTCTGGGCCAGGTTGTCGGTCATCCGGTTGAACGACTCAGCCAGCTTGCCGAAGTCGTCCTGGCTGGTCGCCTGGGGGATGCGGGCGGCCAGATTTCCGGCCGCGATCTCCTCGGCGACGTCCCTGGCCCGTTGGATCGGCTTGAGCACCCGTCCGATCGAGATCGCGGCCAGGATGACGACGGCCGCGAGCAGTCCGGCGCCGACGATGAGCAGGAAGTTGGAGAGCCTGGCCAGGGTCTCCTCCTGGAAGTTCAGCGGGTAGAAGAAGTAGGCCTCCTGGAGGCCGGCCTGGTCGCTCTGCTCGATGCGGATCGGGGCGCCGACGATCAGCATGCGGCCAGCGCCGACGGGCGACCGGACGTACACCAGGGCCAACTCGGTATGGGTCCCGACCCGGTCGGCCAGCCCGACCGGCACGTGCCCGTAGCGGTAGTTGGAATCGGAGACGGTCTCGTCGCCATTCGCGTCGTGCAACACCACTGCCTTGAAGCTGGGCTGACCGCCGGGGCCCGCGATCAGCCCGTCGCGCAGCTTCACCTGGATCTGCTTGCTGTCGAGGCCGGTGACGTCACCCAACCCGTTCTGGCTGGTGAGGAGCTTGACCTGCTGGATCGCGTCGGCGCTGTGCTGGCTGTACAGGGACTTGGCCAGCAACGCGTGCAGGGCGGCGCCGAGCAGCAACAGCGCGCCGACCACGATCGCCGACGTGAACAGCACCACCCTGGCCCGCAGGTCGAGCCGGGCGAGGCTGAAGCGGCCCACTGCTATCCCTGATCACCCGCCTGCGCCGACGCATCCACGGCACCGCCCTCCGGACCGATCCGGTAGCCGACGCCCCTCACAGTCTGCACTACCCGAGGGTTCTCTGGATCGTCCTCGATCTTGGCCCGCAGCCGCTGGACGTGCACGTTCACCAACCGGGTGTCGCCGGCGTAGCGGTAGCCCCAGACCTGCTCGAGCAGCACCTCGCGGGTGAACACCTGGCGGGGCCGCCTGGCCAGGGTGGCCAGCAGCTCGAACTCGAGCGGGGTCAGGTTGACCGGTTTGCCAACCTTGGTCACCTGGTGGGCCATCACGTCCATCTCGATGTCGTGGAAGCGGAGGGTCTCGGCGCCGTCGGTGTCGCGGCGGCGCAGCCGGGCGCGGATGCGGGCGACCAGCTCTTTGGCCGAGAACGGCTTGGTGATGTAGTCGTCTGCCCCCGACTCGAGCCCGAGGACCACGTCGACCGTGTCGGTCTTGGCGGTCAGCATGACGATCGGCACGCCCGACTCCAGGCGCAGCTCGCGGCAGATCTCGAGACCGTCCTTGCCCGGTAGCATGAGGTCGAGCAGGACCAGGTCGGGCTTGGCCTGGTGGAAGGCGGCGATGGCCTGGTCACCCGAGCGGACGAACACCGGCTCGAAGCCCTCCTGGCGCAGGACGATCCCGAGCATCTCACCGAGCGACGGGTCGTCGTCGACGACCAGTACCCTGCCCTTCACGCCAAACCGCCCCCTTCCCCAGCACCGGCAATCGGCCAAGGATGTCACGTCGGCGACCAACAGTGGAGTCCGAACCCTTTCACAGGTTTGTCGGACGCCGTTGACCGTCCCGGATGGCCTCGTGACAATGCGCGCGAGCGCCGATGAAAGGAAGGTTGTGAGCGACCCACCGCCACCTTGGCACCCACCGGACCAACCGTCCGGTCAGCCCGGCTCGACCACCCCGCCCGGCCCGCCGCCGGGTGGTGCCGGTTGGGGTCCGCCGCCAGGACCGCCACCCCAGGGTGAGCAGCCGGGGTGGGGCCCGCCGGGTGGGCAGCCGGGTTGGGAACCGCCAGGCGGGCAGCCGGGTTGGGAACCGCCGGGTGGGCAGCCGGGGTGGGGGCCCCCACCGGGCCCGCCGGCTGGGCAGCGGGGGTGGGGACCCCCACCGGGCCCGCCGGGCGGGCAGCCGGCATGGGGGGTGCCTTCGCCGTATCCGCCGTTGCCGAAGGCCGGCTCGGCCCAGACGGGTCCGTTGCCGCTGCACCCGATGACCTTCGGCGACATCCTTGACGGGTCGTTCCGGCTGCTCAAGGCCAACCTGCGCACGATCGTCCTGGTGGCGGCCGTCTTCCTGATCCCGGTCAACCTGGTGGCCGCGTTCTTCCAGCGCGACCTGCTCGGCGGCTACAGCTTCTTCCGGCTGCTCGATGACCCTTCCCTGTTCGAGGAGGCGGCCAGCACCGGGCCGTCCAACGCCGCCCTGTTCGGCAGCCTGTTCGCGGTGGCGGCCAGCGTCCTCGTCACCCCGTTCGTCGGTGGGGCCATCTCGAGGATCGTCGCCGCCAGCTACCTCGGTGGCGAGTTGGAACCTGGACCGGCCATCCGGGCCACCGGGCGCCGATTCCTCGCGTTGCTCGCCGTGTTCTTCTTCACCCTCCTGCTCAAGCTGGCCGGCCTCCTGCTATGCCTGGTCGGGGCGCTGGTGCCGATGACCTTCTTCCTGGTCACAACGCCGGCGGTGATGGTCGAGGAGACCGGGCCGATCCAGGCCATGGCCCGCTCGGTGGCCCTGGTCCGCCCGCGGTTCTGGCAGGTCATGGGCATCGGAATTGTGAGCGGTGTGATGGCCTCGTTCCTCGGCAACATCCTGTCCGCGCCGTTCTCGTTCGTCGCGCTGGCCGTCGGCTACCGGTGGGGATGGATCCTGGTCGCCATCGGCGGCATCGTGCCGGCGCTGGTCACGACGCCGTTCGTGTCGATCGTGGCCACGCTGGTCTACTTCGACCTCCGGATCAGGAACGAGGGCTTCGATCTGCAGATGATCGCCGCCGAGCTGGACCGCGGTGCACCCACCCGCTGACCAGTCCACCCGATCCCGGCCGTCCCCCACCAGGGATTGGCGGGACACGGGCGGGCCGCAACGCCGCTGCCGGATGGTGGCCGCATGACACGGGCGACCGCAACGCCGCTGCCGGGCGATGCCGCATGACACGGGCGGCCCGCGACGCCGCTGCCGGGCGGTGCCGCATGACACGGGCGAGCGAAGCGTCGGCGCCAGGTGGAGTTGGGGCGGGAATGGCGGCTGCACTGCCGGTTGGGATCATGGTGCGGGTGGGCGGTGGGGCTGGGGGTGGCGGATTCGGGCAGGGGCAGGGGGGGCTGCGGGTGCCGGTTCGGGATCCGGAGCAGGTGCGGGAGGCGGTGCGTGATGTGCTGTCGCGACCCGAGTTCCGGCCGCCCGACCGGCCGTTGCTGAGCCGGCTGCTCGACTGGCTGCTCGATCTGGTCGGAAGCCTGCTGGCGGCGCTCGGCGGCAGCGGGGCGGGCGGGATCATCGGGCTGGTCCTGCTGGCGCTGGTGCTGGTCGGCGTGGGCGTGCTGGTGGCCCGGTTCTCGCGAGGGCTGACCCCCAGCCCCGAGCTCGCCGCGGCGGTGCCTGGCGGGACCCGCCGCTCGGCCGCCGATTGGCGCGCCGAAGCGGAGGCGCACGAGCGTGCCGGCGCGTGGCGGCAGGCGGTCCGCTCCCGCTACCGGGCCCTGGTGGCCGACCTCGCGTCCCGCGGGCTGGTCGAGGAGGTGCCGGGTCGGACCGCCGGTGAGTACCGGGAGGAGGTCGGGCGCAATCTTCCCGACGCGGCGGCCGACTTCGCCGGCGTCACCGAGCTGTTCGAGGTCGCCTGGTACGGCCGCCTCGAGACCGGCGCCACGCAAGCGGACCGCCTGCGCGACCTGTCCGGCCGGGTCCTCCGGCGAGCCCGGCCATGAGCGCGGCGGCCCGGCGCGACGGGCCGGCCTGGTCGCATCCGAGGGGTGCCGAGCGCCCCGGGCCGGTGCGGGAGCCCGTGCGGTGAGGACCGGGATCAGGAAGGCTTTGCCGTGGGTCGCGGTTGTGCTCGGGTTGCTGCTGGTGGCGGCCATCGGGGGGCGCCGGGCCGAGGAGGGCAATCCGCTGGACCCGGAGTCGCCGGGGCCGCTCGGCACCAAGGGGCTGGTCGAGGTGCTGCGGGAGGTGGGCGGCCGGGTGAACGTCTCCGGAGACCAGCCCGGTGGAGGGACCGACACCGTGCTGCTGCTCAGCGACGACCTGACCCCCGACCGGCGGGCGGGACTGCTCGACTGGGTCCGGCGGGGCGGCACGCTGGTGGTCGCCGACCCGAACTCGGGCGTGACCGAGGTCGAGCAGGCCGGGACCACGCGCATCGGCCTGCTCGACGCCCAGATCGAGCGGCGTTGCGATGTGGCCGCCCTGCGCGACGCCGGGAGGGTGTCGGCCCCCGGCGGGCTGGTGTTCGAGGTCCCGGCGGGCGGCGGCGCGCGCGGCTGCTTCCCGCGCAACGACGGCGCCTGGCTGCTGGTGCAGCCGCTCGGCTCCGGCAACGTGGTCCGCCTCGGCGGGGCCAGCGCCCTGGTCAACCAGGAGCTCGGGGAGGCCGACAACGCGGTGCTGTTGGCCAGCCTGCTCGCCCCCGCCGAGGGCACGGCCGTTCAGGTCCTGCGACCGCCGCTGCCCGGTGGCGGCAGCGCCGGGCTGGCCGACCTGATCGCACCCCGGGTGCGGCTGGCCCTCTGGCAGCTGGTTGTCGCCTTCGTCCTGCTCGCCCTGTGGCGAGCGCGACGGATGGGCCGGCCCGTGACCGAGCCGCAGCCGGTCCAGCTCCCGGGCGCCGAGCTGGTGGTGGCCGTCGGCAACCTGCTGCAGCGGGCCAGAGGCCGCGGCCAAGCGGCCGGGCTGCTCTCCGACGACCTGCGGCGGTCCCTGGCCGAGCGGCTGGGAATGCCGCCATCGGCCCCGGCCGACCATGTGGCCGACACCGTCGCCGAGCGCACCGGCATCCCGCGCGAGCGGGTGCTGCGAACCCTCGCCCCCGCAACTCCCCGCGACGAGGCCGAGCTCGTCGCCCTCAGCCAGGCCGTCGACACCATCCGCCGGGAGGTCATCCGTGTCCGCTAGCTCGCCCGCCATGCAGGGTCCAAGGAGTGCGGTGCTCCGGGTCCGGGACGAGATCGCCAAGGCGGTGGTCGGGCAGGACGGAGCAGTCTCCGGACTGGTCGCCGCACTGCTGGTCCGCGGCCACGTGCTGCTGGAGGGTGTCCCCGGGGTGGCCAAGACGCTGCTGGTGAAGACCATGGCCCGCACCCTTGACCTCGACTTCAAGCGGGTGCAGTTCACCCCCGACCTGATGCCGTCCGACGTGACCGGGCAGGTGATCTTCGAGCAGCGGGACGGGTCGTTCCGCTTCCGCCAGGGACCGGTGTTCACCAACCTGCTGCTGGCCGACGAGATCAACCGGACCCCGCCGAAGACCCAGGCGTCCCTGCTGGAGGCCATGGAGGAACGCCAGGTGTCGGTCGAGGGTCAGGCACACCCGCTGCCCGACCCGTTCCTGGTGGTGGCCACCCAGAACCCGGTCGAGTACGAGGGTACCTATCCCCTGCCCGAGGCCCAGCTCGACCGGTTCCTCTTCAAGCTGCGGGTCGGCTACCCCTCGGCCGAGCAGGAGCAGGCCGTGCTGGCCCGCCACGACGCCGGCATGGACCCACATGACCTGAGCACCCTCGGGGTGACGGCGGTGGCCGGGCTCCAGGACCTGCAGGAAGGCCGCAAGGAGGTGGCCCGGGTCCTGGTCGAGGCGCGGGTGCAGGCTTACATCGTGGCCATCGCGCGGGCGACCCGGGAGTCGCCGTCGCTCGAGCTCGGCGTATCGCCCCGTGGGGCGACGATGCTGCTGCACGCCTCCAAGGCGTGGGCCTGGCTGGCCGGCAAGCAGTACGTCACCCCTGACGAGGTCAAGGCCGTCGCCAAGCCGACCCTGCGCCACCGGGTCGAGCTGCGTCCGGAGGTCGAGCTGGAGGGAGTGACCGCCGACGGGGTGCTCAACGGCGTGCTCGCGTCCGTCCCGGTGCCCCGGTGACCCGAACGGCGGGCCTGGCGGCCATGGCCACCGGCTGGGGCAGGTAGCGGTGCCGGTCCCTACCTGGCGGCTGGTGGTGGCGGCGGCGGTCGGGTCGCTGGTGGTGCTGCTGTTGCCGGTGCGCCCGCCGGGCGGATTGTGGGTGGTGAACGGGCTGCTGCTGGCCGCCGCCGCCGGTGACTGGCTGCTGGCCGTCCGGCCCGGCGATCTGGAGGTGGAGCGGGAGCTGCCCGGCATCGTGCCCCTCGGCGCGGAAGCCCGGATCGCCTGGCGCGTGTCCCACCGCGTCAGCCGGGCGGCCTCGGGCGACCCGGCGGCCCGGGGTGGGCGGGCGGCTTCGGACGACCGGGCGGCCCGGGGCGGGCGGGCGGCCCGGGGCGACCGGGGTGGGCGGCGGATGCGGGCGGCCTGGAGTGACCGGGGTGGGCGGGGGATACGGGTGCGGTTGGCTGATGAGCTGGCGCCGTCGTTGGGAGCGGTGACCAGGCGGGCGCGGCTGGTGGTGCCGGCGAGGGGGCGGGCGCTGGCGGTGACAACGGTGCGGCCGAGGCGGCGGGGACGGTTCACCCCGACCGAGATGGTGCTGCGGGTCGAGGGGCCGCTGGGGCTGGCCGCGCGCCAGGCCCGGCGCAGCCTCCCCGGGGTGCTCAGGGTGTACCCGCCGTTCACCTCGCGCGACGAGGCCGAGCTGCGGGTCAACAAGGCCCGCATCCTGGAGGTCGGGCTCCGCTCGGCCCAGGGGCGTGGTGGCGGCACCGAGTTCGACTCGCTGCGCGAGTACGCCGTCGACGACGAGTTCCGGCGGATCGACTGGGCGGCCACCGCCCGGTCGGGCAAGCCGATCGTCCGCACCTACCGGGCCGAGCGCAACCAGACCGTGCTGCTGCTGCTTGACAGTGGCCGGACCATGGCCGGCCGGGTCGCCGACGTGCCCCGCCTCGACCATGCGATGGACGCCGTGATGATGCTGACCGCCTTGGCCACCCGCCTCGGCGACCGGGCCGGGCTGGTCGCGTTCGACCGCGAGGTGCGGGCCGTCGTCGGCCCCGGGCATGCCAGGGATCAGCTCTCGCGGGTCACCGAGGCGATGTACCAGCTGCAGCCGCTGTTGGTCGAGAGCGACTACCGGGGAGCCTTCGCCGAAACCCTTGCCCGCTTCCGGCGCCGGGCCATGCTGGTGATCCTGACGGAGCTGGCCGAGCAGGCGGTCTCCGAGACCCTGCTGCCGGCGCTGCCCCTGATCGCCCGCGACCATCTGGTCGTCGTGGCCAGCGTGGCCGACCCGGAGGTGCGCGGCTGGGCGCTGGCCACCCCCGTCGAGCCGGGGGCCGCCTATCGCAAGGCCGCGGCCGTTGCCGCCCTCGCCGACCGCCGCCGCATCGTCGCCCGCCTGCGCGGCCTCGGCGCGGTGGTGGTCGACGCCCCTCCCGGTCGGCTCGCGCCCGACCTGGCCGACGCCTACCTGCGGGTCAAGGCCACCGGCCGGCTGTGAGCCGGGTCTCAGGCAACCCACGCCGAGGTTTGGCGAACCGGCGGCGGGCCATTCCAGACCTCTGGTGCTCCGATGCGTGAGAATCCGGCCATGAAGATGCTGCTCGCGGTGGTCCTGGCCGCCCTGTTGCTCGCCGGGTGCGGCATCCCCAGAGACCCGGAGAGCACGTTGGACCGCGTCCGCGGCGGCACCCTACGGGTCGGGATCACCGAGAGCGAGCCGTGGACGAGGCTGGAGACCGGCCAGCCAGGCGGGGTCGAAGTCGAGCTCGTCCAGCGGTTCGCCGCCGAGCTCGGGGCCCGGGTCGAGTGGGCCGCCGGCTCGGAGGCCGACCTGATCGCCGCCCTGGAGGTGCGCGAGCTGGACCTGGTCGTCGGCGGCCTCACCGCCGACACCCCATGGCAGACCAAGGCCGCCATCACCCGCTCCTACGCCACCACCCGGGTGGTGGTCGCGGTCCCGGCCTCGCAGCCGGTGCCCGACGACATCGCCGGGCTGCGGGTGGCGGTCGAGCTCGGCACCGACGCGGCCGGCATCCTGGAGGACAAGACCGACGCCATCCCGGTCCGGGTGCCGGACGTGACCCAGGTCAAGGGGTCGGCCGTGGCCGTCGACGAGTGGCTGCTCGACAACCTGGACCTCAGGGACACCGGCGTCCACCTGCGCAAGGCCAAGCACGTCATGGCGACCCCGCTGGGCGAGAACGCCTTCCTGGTACGGCTGGAGCGCTTCCTGATCGCCCACCAGGACCAAGTACCCGCCCTGCTGGACGCAGAGTCCAGCCGATGAGCCGGAGGGGCTTGGGAACCTCGAGAGGGTGCCCCGGATGAGCGAGCATCACGAGCTGCCGCCGGACAAGCACGAGAAGCTGCTCGAGGCGGTGCGGCTGGAGTGGCTGTCGATCGGCTATCTGCTGTCGGCGATCGTGCTCCTCTACTTCACCCTCGGCAGCTCCCAGGCCATGAAGGCGGCCTGGGTCGAGGACATCCTCGGCCTCACCCCGCCGATCGCCTTCCTGGTCGCTTCCCGGGTCCGCAACCGCAAGCCGAACGACAGGTTCCCCTACGGCTACCATCGGGCGACGTCGATCGCCTACCTGTGCGCGTCGGTGGCGCTGCTCGCTCTCGGCGCCTTCATCCTCTACGACTCGGTCAGCAAGCTGATCAAGTTCGAGCACCCGCCGATCGACCTGGTCAAGCCGTTCGGCGACCGGCCGATCTGGCTCGGCTGGCTGATGCTGGCCGCGCTCGCCTACAGCGCGGTGCCGCAGGTGATCCTCGGCCGGCTCAAGCAGCCGCTGGCCAGGGAGCTGAACGACAAGGTGCTGTACGCCGACGCCGAGATGAACCGGGCCGACTGGATGACCGGCGGTGCGGCCATGCTCGGGGTGGTCGGCATCGGGCTCGGACTGTGGTGGGCCGACTCGGTGGCGGCCAGCATCATCTCCCTGGACATCGTCCGTGACGGGTACACGAACCTGCAGGTGGCCGTCGACGACCTGATGGACAAGGAACCGACGGTCGTCGGCGACTCGAGAGCCGACCCGCTGCCACTGTGGATCAAGAACCAGCTGATGATCATGGACTGGGTCAAGGACGCCGAGGTGCGGCTGCGGGAGGCGGGGCACGTCTTCACCGGAGAGGCATTCGTGGTCCCGGTCGACGACCAGGACCTGGTCGGCCGGATCGAGCGGGCCAACCAGCAGCTGCTCGATCTCGACTGGCGCCTGCACGAGCTGGTCATCGCCCCGGTGCGCGAGATCCAGCGGCCCGAATCGGCCGGCGAGAACAGCTGACGGCCGGGGCTCGGGCGGGGAAACGCGCTGCGGGGCCGGCGGTGCGGATCCGGTCCGGGGCTCGGGCGGGGAAACGCACGCCGGGGCCGGCGGTACGGATCCGGGCGGGGCTCGGCCAGGGAAACGCACGCCGGGGCCGGCGGTACGGATCCGGGCCGGGGCCTCAGGAGCCCGCTGGGTCGGAGGGGGCGGAGGATTCTGGGGATGCCGATGCGAACCGTGCGAGCTGGCTCATGGTGAACAGGGGGCGGAGCTGGATGCCGATCTCGGCCAGGTTGGCGGGGCCGCCGGCCTCCCGGTCGATCACGCACACGGCGACCGCCACCTCGGCCCCCTCGGCGCGCAGGGCCCGGCAGGACTCGACCACCGCGCCGCCGGAGGTCACCACGTCCTCCACCACCACCAGCCGGTAGCCGGCGACGTCGAAGCCCTCGGTCAGACGCCGGGTCCCGTAGGGCTTGGCCTGCTTGCGCACGAACCCGGCCGGAAGCCCGGTGACCTGTGACAGGACCGTGGCCAGGGGCACCCCGCCAAGCTCGAGGCCGGCCAGCGCGTCGGCGCCGGCCGGGAGCAGCCCGGCCATGGCCTCGGCGATCTCACGCAGCAGCCGCGGGTCGGACTCGAAACGGTACTTGTCGAAGTACTCGTGGCTGGTCGCGCCCGAGCGGAGCACGAACGTGCCGGTCAGATGGGACGCCTGGTGGACCCGCCTCGCCAGCTCGGCCGCAGGGCCGGGAAGACCGGGGGAACCGGGGGGGCCGGAGGAACCGCGGGAACCGGGGAGGCCGGAGGAACCGGAGGAACCGGGGAGGCCGGGGGGGCTCTGGGGGTGCATGGGCCGGATCTTACGCGCGGCCGTACACGGGGATGGCGCCACCGCTGGTCGGTGCCGACTCCTCGCCACACAGGAACCGGATCACGGCGGCGACCTGCTCGGGGGGCACCCACCTGGACGGGTCGGCCTCCGGCTGCGCGGCCCGGTTGGCCGGGGTGTCGATCACGCTGGGCAGGACGGCGTTGCAGCGCACACCGTCGGCCCGGTACTCGACGGCGACCGCCTGGGCGAAGGCGAGCACCGCCGCCTTGGCGCTGACGTAGCCGCCAGCGCCGCGGAACGGCGCCACCGCGGCCCGGGCGGAGACGCAGACGATCGCCCCGCCGCCCCCGTCCACCAGATGCGGCAGGACGGCCTGGGTGACCAGGTAGGTCGGCCGCAGGTTGAGCGTCAGCTGGCGCTCGAACTGCTCCACCGGGGTCTCGTGCACCCGGCCACCGGCGGCGTAGCCGCCGACCAGGTTGACCAGCGCCCGCAACGGGGCGCCGGCCCGGTCGCCGACGGCCACCGTCACCGCCTCGGCCACGTCCACCGGCTCGAACAGGTCGGTGGCGACAGACTCGAGCCGGTCGTGGCCGACCAGGTCCTGGGGCGGCCGTCCCGAACGGGAAGTGGCCACCACCCGCCATCCGTCGGCCAGGAACGCCCCGACCACCGCCGGCCCGAGCCCACCGGTGGCCCCGGTCACCAGCACGGTCGCACCAACCATCATCGCCTCTCCCCCGCCCCCAACCGGCGCACCGGATCCGCCAACCATGGTCATCGCTCCTCCAGAGTTCGGTTCAGCGCCCGTCGCACCCCCGCCGGGACCACCGGAGCGGCCAGCGGCGCGGGGAGGCGGTCGCGGTCGGTCAGCCAGCCCCCGGCGTCCTGCTCGCCGAGGGCGCCGGTCAGGCCGCGGGCGGCGGCGCGGCGGCCGAGCACGATCACATAGGCGAGGAAGCCGGCCTCGGCGGCCACCCCGATCCCGACCCGCAGCCAGGTCGGCCAGGGCCGGCCGGTGACGAACCCCTCGATGGTGCCGGCGACCAGGAAGGCGGCGACCAGCCCGAGCACGATCACCACCGCCCGCCTGCCCTCCTCGGCCAGGGCGTCAAGGCGAGGCCGGTCGCCTGGGTCGATCAGCGTCCAACCAAGGCGCAGCCCGGCCGCCCCGGCGACGAACACGCTGGTCAGCTCCAGCAGCCCGTGGGGCAGGATCAGCCCCCAGAACTTGGACTGCTGGCCGACGGCCGCGAACAGCCCGGCGACCAGGCCCAGAGTGGCGCCGTTGAAGACCAGCACGTACAGGGTCCCGACGCAGAAGAAGATGCCGAGGGCGAAGGCCTGGAAGGCCACCACGACGTTGTTGGAGAACACCTGGGAGGCGAACTGGGCCGCCGGAGCCGAGGAGTAGTAGGCCTCGAAGTCGCGGTTGACGTAGGCCTCGCGGACCGCCGGCGGGGCCGCCGCCTCGACCGCGGTGGGCGAGTTGGCCAGCCAGAGGGCGAAGCCGAGGGCGGGGAGCAGCGCGGCCAGGGTGGCGACAACCACGAACCAGCGGGCGTGCCAGACCGCCGCCGGGAAGCTCACCGTGAAGAAGCGCCCGAAGGCCCGCAGGGTCCTGGGCCGGGTGCCGTACACGACCGACCCGGCCCGGGCGACGAGCCCGCTCAGCTTGGCGGTCAGGGCCGGGTCGCGGTAGTAGGTCTGGGCGTAGGACAAATGGCCGGCCACCCGCTGGTAGAGTCGGACCAGCTCGTCGAGCTCGGCGGCGGACATGCGGCCGACCCCCCGCTGCGCCCTGCCGGTAAGCTCCGCCAGGCGGGTCCAGACGGGGCTGTTGGTCGCGATGTAGCGGTCGATGTCCACCGGCCGATTCTAGAGGGGGACGCGGTCCGGATGGCGCAGGTCGAGTCTCCTCGGATGGTCACGCCGGAGGCGGTGGCGCTCGAGTTCCGGACCGCCAACCTGGGCTCGCGCATCCTGGCCTACCTGATCGACATGGCGGTCGTGACCACCGGCATCCTCGCCGGCCTGTTCGCGGTGGCCCTGCTCGGCCAGGCGACCGAGGCGGTCGTGCCCGACTGGGTCGCGCTCACGATCGTGCTGGTCCTGCTGCCGAGCTGGTGGCTCGGCTACTTCATCGCCTTCGAGACCCTGTGGCGGGGACGCACCCTCGGCAAGGCGGCCCTGGGGCTGCGGGTGGTGACCAGGGAGGGCGCGCCCATCCGGTTCCGCCACGCTGCCATCCGCGCCCTGCTCGGCCTGGTCGACTTCGCCGTCGCCAGCGGCTTCTTCGCGATCGTGTTCATCCTGCTCACCAAGGACAACCAGCGGCTCGGCGACCTGGTGGCCGGGACGCTGGTGCTGCGCGAGCGTAGCGGGCTGGGCGCTCCGGCGCCGGTCAGCTTCACGCCCCCACCGGGGTTGGAGCCCTACACCGCGACCCTGGACACCAGCCGGATCAGCACCCAGGAGTACCAGGCGGTCCGGACCTTCCTGCTGCGGGCGGCCAGCCTGCCGCCGGGGCCACGCTCGGCGCTGGCCCTCCAGCTCGCCAACCCGCTGGCCGGCCGGCTGCGGCCGCCACCGC
>DASYSE010000008.1:0-9296 GCA_036003705.1 Actinomycetes bacterium
GCTGGGCCAGGGGAAGGCGGAGCTCGAAGCGGGCGCCGCGGCCCGCTCCGGTGGGGTCGGTGACCAGCAGCTCCCCGCCCTGGGCGTTGGCCAGCTGGCGGGCGATGTACAGCCCCAGCCCGACCCCGCCGGCGCGGCGGGTGGCCCCGGAGTCCAGCTGGGTGAACCGTTCGAAGATGCGGTCGCGCTCGGCGGCCGGGACCCCGGGCCCGGTGTCCTCGACCGCCAGCACCGCCAGGGCACCGACCCGCAGCGCCTCCAACCGGATCGGGGTGCCGTCGGGGGAGTGCTTGACCGCGTTGTCGAGCAGGTTGCCGAGCACCTGGAGCACCACCTCCGGGACCGCTCGGACCGGCAGGACCTCGCGGGCGTCCAGCACCATCTGGCGGGCCGGGTAGGCGGCCCGGGCGGCGGCCAGCGCATCACGGGCCGCCGCGGCCGCGTCGACCACCGGCCGCTCGCCCGGCTCGTGACCACTCCGCTCCAGCCGGGCGGCCAGCAGCAGCTGCTCGATCTGGAGCTTGAGCCGGTCCCCCTGCCGGACCGCCATGTCGACCAGCTCCTGGCGTTGCGGGTCGGTGAGCTGGCCCTCCCGAGCGCTCAGGGTGGCCAGGGCGCCGAGCATGCCGGCAAGCGGGGTTCGCAGCTCGTGGGAGACGGTGGCCAGCAGCTCGTCCTTGAGCCGGTCGCTCTCCCGCAGCCGCTCGACCAGGGCGTGCTCGGCCTCGGCCAGCCGAGCCTGTTCGGCCGCCATCAGCCCGGCCCGTTCGGCCGCCTGCTCGGCCGAGGCCCGTTGCTCGTCGGCCTGGACGGCGGTCTTGAGCGCGACCCGAACGGCCAGCAGCGGCAGCACCAGCAGCGGGAGCAGGCTGACCTCGTTCAGCGCAACCACCACCATGATCGGGGCCAGGCCAAAGACCATCCCGTAGGGCAGGGCCTCGACCCGCAGGGACTCCTTGAGGTCGGCGACGAAATGACGCCCGTTGGCCAGCGCCGTGACCCCGCCGACCAGGACGAGGTTGCCGACGAAGAAGACCAGCGCGGCGGCCACGAACGCCGGGAGCTGCCCGGCGCTGAATGGGCGGCCGCCGCCCAGGAGCTCGTAGACGCCGCCGGCCAGTGCCATCAGCAGACCGTACTGACCGATGTTGAACAGGACCTTCTCGGGCGCGGCCCGCCGCAGCACCTCGGTGACCAGCAACGCGAGCGTCATCGCGAAGGCGGCCGCCGCTGTGCCCCACCCGAGCAGGATCGCGAACGCGAACGTCTCGGCGGTCGTGGCCGTCTGGCTCCCCGCCCGCAGCCGCAGGACGGGGTACGACTCGGTGACGACCAGGCAGACCACCAGCGCCCAGAAGACGGGCGGCTGCCGCAGCACGGCCGCCAGCCCGCCCCCGCTGGCAAGGAGCACCAGCAGGCCGAGCCCGACCGCCGAGACGGTGAGCACGTAGGCGTGCAGCCCTGACGAGCGGCGGTGAGCGACCATTGTCCCCCAAGCCCGCAGGAGCGTTCAGACCGGCAGGAGGGCCGATAACACCACGTCCCCAGACCCTTGTCGAGCCTGGGCCGCTGAGGGCTGCACACCTGTGCCTAGACGGCTAGGTCCACTTGTGGCCAGCGCCCAGTGCTGCGGCCAGCGCGCCCAGCGATGCAAGCATCCAGGCGGCACGGGCCGTACGGGCCTTGAGGTGCGTCATGCCTTGTTCACCTCCTCCCTTGCGGCGGGATGGAGGAGGCGGCGAACCTCCAGGTTGCAACGCGCAGTATAGGACGAATCGGCAAACCATCCCCGGGAGCAGGCACCGGGTAGGATGCGGCTGGCGGCCGCCACCGACAGGAGAGGAACCATGAACGCCGACTCCACCGTTGCCTCCTACCTCCGCACCGTCTGCCCCGACGCCGACCTCAGCGGCGTCAACGCCGACGCCATCGCCTTCGCGGCCGCCATGGACGTGGTCGGCCAGGTCGCGCCGGAGGTCGCCTCGGCGATCACCGCTGAGCTGGCCGACCAGCGGGCCAACCTCAAGCTGATCGCCAGCGAGAACTTCGCCTCCCCGGCAACGCTGCTGGCCATGGGCAACTGGCTGTCGGACAAGTACGCCGAGGGCTCGCCCGGTCACCGCTTCTACGCCGGCTGCGAGAACGTCGACACCATCGAGAGCCGGGCGGTCGAGCTGGCCAAGGGCCTGTTCGGCAGCGACCACGCCTACGTCCAGCCCCACAGCGGCATCGACGCCAACCTGGTGGCGTTCTGGTCGATCCTGACCCGCCGGGTCGAGGCGCCGGTGCTGGAGCAGGCCGGCGCCAAGGACCTCAACGCCCTCTCGGACGCCGACTGGGAGCCGCTCCGCCACGACCTCGGCAACCAGCGCCTGCTCGGCATGGCCCTGGATGCCGGCGGCCACCTCACCCACGGCTTCCGGCCCAACATCTCGGGCAAGCTGTTCCAGATCGCCCGCTACTCGGTCGACCCCGAGACCTCGCTGCTGGACTACGACCAGGTGCGCAAGCAGGCGGAGAACTTCCGGCCGCTGGTGCTGCTGGCCGGCTACAGCTCCTACCCGCGCAAGATCAACTTCCGCATCTTCCGCGAGATCGCCGACCAGGTCGGGGCCGTGCTGATGGTCGATATGGCCCACTTCGCCGGGCTGGTGGCCGGCAAGGTGTTCAGCGGCGATTTCGACCCGGTGGCGCACGCCCACCTGGTCACCACCACCACCCACAAGACCCTGCGCGGCCCCCGGGGCGGCATGGTGCTGTGCGCCAAGGAGTTCGCGGCCACCGTCGACCGCGGCTGCCCGCTGGTGCTGGGTGGGCCGCTGGGGCACGTCATGGCCGCCAAGGCGGTCGCCCTGACCGAGGCCGCCCGGCCCGAGTTCGCCGACTATGCGCAGAGGATCGTCGACAACGCCGCCACCCTGGCCGACGCCCTGCAGCGGCAAGGGGCCAAGGTCATCACCGGCGGCACCGACAACCACCTGCTGCTGGTGGACGCCCGCCCTTACGGCCTCACCGGCCGCCAGGCCGAGACCGCCCTGCGCGAGGCCGGTGTCACCCTCAACCGCAACGTGATCCCCTTCGACCCCAACGGCAGCTGGTACACCAGCGGGCTGCGGCTGGGCACGCCGGCCGTGACCACCCTGGGCATGGGCGCCGACGAGATGCGCGAGGTGGCCGCCATCGTCCACACGGTGATGGAGGCCACCCAGGCCGCTAGCGACTCCAAAGCCCGCTACAGCCTCGACGATGGCGTCCGCGACCAGGCCAGGAGCCGGGCCGGAGACCTGCTCCACCGCTACCCGCTCTACCCGGGCATCGCCCTGTAGGCAGGGGTTGGCTACCGGCGGCGCCGCGCCGCCACGACCAGCAGCACCACCGTGCAGGCAGGGGTTGGCTACCGGCGGCGCCGCGCCGCCACGACCAGCAGCACCACCGCGACGGTCACCGCCCCCAGCGCCAGCGCCGCCGGCGGCCAGGACGGCGACCCGTCGCCCGGCGGCCGGGCGCCTGCGGGCGGGGCCGGGCGGGGCGCAGGGCGTGTGGTCGGGCCGGCGCGCGGGATGGCCGACTCCGGCAGCGGGACCCGCCAGACCTCGCTGCCGAACCCCTCGGACCCGGCCAGGACCGCACGGCCGTCGGCCTCCACGGCGATCGACTCGCCCTGGACCTGCAGGGGCAGCACGACCCCCCCGACCCGCCGGCCGGGGGCCGCGTAGAGGTGAGCCTCCTGGTAGTCGCGGAGCACGAACACCCGGCCGTCGGGGGCGAACGCTCCGTCGGTGACCAGCGGCGGCACCGCGGCCACGCGGCGGAGCACGTTCACCCGGTCGGTGCGGAGCCGGGCGGGCGCCCGGTACAGGCCGCCGCCGGCCAGGTCCTTGCTGGCGACGTACAGGCGGTTGCTGCGGGGATCCACCAGCAGGGCCTCGGCGTCGCGGGGACCGTCGGCGTAGCGCAGCCGGTAGCGCCGCACCCGCACGGTGGCGTCGCGCAGCCGCGCCGGCTCGGCCACCCGGTACACCGTGATCGAGGGCCACAGGCTCTGGTTGTCGCCGATGTCGCCGACGAACAGGGCCGGCCGGCCGCGGTCGTCGCGGCCGGTGGCCATCGCCTCCCAGTCGCGGGCCTCCACTCCCGCGAACGCCAAGGTGGCAAGGACCCGGCCGTCCCGCCCGACCGCGAACAGCCGGGCGGCGTCGCCGCTGTCGTTGTGGGTCCACAGCACCCCCGGATGGCGCCGGCTGACCGCCAGCCCGCTCGACTCGACGATCCGCGGGTCCTCGATCCGCAGCACGACCTCGGCCTCCCGGGCCGCCACCGCCGGCAGGGCGAGCCACAGGAGGGTACCGGCGGCCAGCACGGCGGCAAGTCGAGACAGCATGCGGGCCAGACTACCGGCCGGTCAGTCGGGCGGTCGGGCGGTGCTCCCCCTGGCGATCAGCTGGGGCATGGCGTCCTCGAAGTCGCCGACGCTGCCGCCGTCCAGCAGCGCGACCAGCCGTTTCGGCGGCCCGGGCCCCCGTGGGCCATTGGGACAGCTGCCCCCCGGCGGTCGCCGCCGTCGTGCCCGCCGGATTCCGGGGGTACCGCTGGCGCCATTTCTCGGGTTCCGGCCCCGCCAGCGGCACGTCGCGGCGATGTGGAAAGATGCCGCGCATGCCGCCATTCCACGCCGACCTCCATATCCACTCGAAGTTCTCCCGCGCCTGCTCGCGCGACTGCGACCTGGAGCACCTCGCCCTCTGGGGCCGACGGAAGGGAATCTCCGTGGTCGGCACCGGGGACTTTACCCATCCTGGGTGGTTCGAGGAGCTGGAGTCGACGCTGGTGCCGGCCGAGCCGGGATTGTTCCGGCTGCGGGAGGAGGTGGAGCGGGCGGTCCAGGGGCGGTTGCCGGCGAGCTGTCGGGGGCCGGTGCGGTTCATGCTGTCGGTGGAGATCTCCACCATCTACAAGCGGGCCGAGCGGACCCGCAAGGTCCACCACCTGCTGTACATGCCCGACCTGGAGGCGGCGGCGAGGTGCACGAGGGCGCTGCGGCGGATCGGCAACCTCGCCTCCGACGGGCGACCGATCCTGGGGCTCGACTCCCGGGACCTGCTGGAGATCACTCTGGAGAGCGGCGACGGCGCCTACCTGGTGCCGGCGCATGCCTGGACGCCATGGTTCGCGGTGCTGGGCTCCAAGTCGGGGTTCGACCGGGTCGAGGACTGCTACGACGACCTGGCCGGGCACGTGTTCGCGCTGGAGACGGGGCTGTCGTCGGACCCGGAGATGTGCTGGCGGGTGTCGGCCCTCGACCGCTACCGGCTGGTCAGCAACTCCGACGCCCACTCGCCGCCGGCGCTGGGTCGGGAGGCGACGGTGTTCGACACCGAGCTCGACTACTTCGCCATCCGGCGGGCGCTGGAGACCGGCCAGGGATTCGAGGGGACGGTCGAGTTCTTCCCCGAGGAGGGCAAGTACCACCTGGACGGCCACCGCAAGTGCGGCGTCCGTACCGAGCCGGGCGAGACCCGGCGGCTCGGGGAGCGCTGCCCGGTGTGCGGCAAGCCACCGACGGTCGGGGTGCTGCACCGCGTCGAGGTGCTGGCCGACCGGCCACCGGGTTCCCGACCGGCCGGCGCCGCCGGCTTCCGCAACCTGATCCAGCTGCCAGAGCTGGTCGGGGAGGTCCTCGGGGTCGGGCCCAGGAGCAAGGCGGTCGAGGCGGTGGTCGGCGGGCTGGTCGAGCGGCTGGGGCCGGAGCTGGAGATCCTCGAGCGGGTGCCGATCGACGCCATCGCCAAGGCCGGCCCGCCGCTGGTCGCCGAGGCGGTCGACCGGGTGCGCCGCGGCGTGGTCATCCGCGAGGCCGGCTACGACGGCGAGTACGGCAGCATCCGGGCCTTCGCCCCCGAGGAGCTCAGGACCAGCCCCTCCACCGCCACCTTGTTCGGGCTCGAGCCGGCCCCAGCGGTGCAGTCGCGCGCGGAGCCAACCCCGGCCCTGGCCGACGCCGGCGCCACCCGGCATCCTGACCCGGCCCTGGCTGGGGCCGGCGCCACCCGGCATCCCGACCCGGCCCTGGCTGGGGCCGGCGCCACCACCCGGCATCCTGACCCGGCCCTGGCCGCGGCCACCCGAGCAGCGGGTTCGCCCGTCCCGGCCACGTCGATACCCCGGCCGCTGGCGCCGAGGCCCCCGGAGGGGGACCTTAGTCCATGGACGGAGGGCGGTGCTCCGGTTGTCCACACCCCGCCGACGGGAGCCGGGGTCCTCGGGGGGCTCGACCCGGACCAGCAGGTGGCGGCCGGGGCGGGGCCGGGGCCGCTGCTGATCGTGGCCGGGCCGGGGACGGGCAAGACCCGGACGCTGACCCGCCGGCTGGCGCACCTGGTGGCCGAGCACGGCATCCCGGCCGAGCGGTGCCTGGCGATCACCTTCACCCGTAGGGCCTGCGCGGAGCTGCAGGAGCGGCTGGACGCCCTGGTGCCGGCGGACGCGCGGCGCATGCTGGTCACGACCTTCCACGGGCTGGGGCTGCGCCTCCTGCGCGAGCAGCATGAGGCGGTCGGGCTCGGGCCCGGGTTCCGGGTGGCCGACGACGGCGAGCGGCTGGAGCTGCTCACCGAGCTGCTCGGCTGCCCGGAGCGGGAAGCCCGGCGGCTGCTCCCCGAGCTGATCCGGCGCAAGCGGGCCAGGGCGGCACGCTGGCCCGACCTGGACACCGAGCCGTCCGAGGTCGCCGGGCCGCTCGCCCGCTACGAGGCGGCCATGCGAAAGCTCGACCTGGTCGACCTGGACGATCTGCTCGCCCTGCCGGTGATGCTGCTGGCCGGCGACGCGACCCTCGCCGCCCGGCACCGCGAGCGGTTCCGCTTCGTCGCCGTGGACGAGTACCAGGACGTCGACGAGCTGCAGTACCGGCTGTTGCGCCTGCTGACCACGCCCGACGGCAACCTGTGCGCGATCGGCGACCCCGACCAGGCCATCTACGGCTTCCGGGGCGCGGACGTCGGCTTCTTCCTCCGCTTCGCCGAGGACTACCCGACGGCCGCCACCGTCCGGCTGACCCGCAACTACCGCTCCAGCCCGGCGATCGTCGCCGGTGCGCTGCAGGCCATCGCCCCCTCGACGCTGGTCGCCGAGCGGGTGCTGGCTGCGGTCGGCGGCGAGGGGTCGCCGACCGCGATCACGATCCACCAGGCGGCCAGCGACCTCGCCGAGGCGGAGTTCGTGGTCCAGACGATCGACCGGCTGCTCGGCGGCGCCTCGTTCCTGTCGCTGGACAGCGGCCGCGCCGACGGCGGGGCCGAGCACGGTCTGTCGTTTGCCGACGTTGCCGTGCTGTACCGCACCGACGCCCAGTCGGGCCCGCTGGCCGAGGCGCTCGGCCGGGCCGGCATGCCGTTCCAGAAGCGCTCCCACGACCGCCTGCTCGACCGCCCGGCGGTCCGGGCCATCGTCCGTGCCCTCCGCGACCCCGCGCCTCCGGGCCCTCTGGAGGGGTCTGCCCCTCCGGCCGGCGACCGGTCGCTGCGGGCGCGGCTGGCCGCCGCCACGTCGGGCGACCACGCCGCCGAGACGCTGGAGCTGCTCGGACCCCTGGCCGACCGGTGCGGCGACGACCGGGAGCGATTCCTGGCCGAGCTGGCGCTGGGCGACGAGGTCGACACCTGGGACCCGCGGGCCGACCGGGTGTCGCTGCTGACCCTGCACGCCGCCAAGGGCCTCGAGTTCCCGGTGGTGTTCCTGGTCGGCTGCGAGGACGGCCTGCTGCCGTTGCGCTTCGGCGCCCAGTTCGCGGCCGGGGAGCTGGCCGAGGAGCGCCGCCTGTTCTTCGTCGGCATGACCCGGGCCCGCTCCCACCTGTACCTCAGCCACGCCCGCCGCCGTGCCTGGCGCGGCTCGGTCCGCGACGCGACCCCGTCCCCGTTCCTGGCCGACATCCAGGCGGCCCTGCTCGACCACGCCCGATCCACCGTCCGCCGCCGCGCCCAGCCCACCGGCAGTGACCAGCTGTCCCTTCTGTAGGTGTCGATCGGGCAACGGCGGCGCCCGGACGCGTGCGGCACCAGCCACGCCGTGCTGGCGGCGATCGGGCAACGGCGGCTGCCGGACGCGTGCGGCAGCAGCCACGCCGGTGCGGGCAGCGATCGGGCCGGACGGTTACCGTCTGGCGGCGGCCGCCGGACGCAGGCACGACTCGACCAGCTTGAACTTGCCGGCGGTGTCGCGCTCGTCCTGGAGGGTGTCACGCAGCTCCACGTCGACGGCCGGGTGGGCCACGCCCTGGGCGACCAGCTTCTCCCGCAGCCGGGTGATCACCAGCTGAACGGTCTGATCGGGCTTGGCGTCGGGCGCAGGGCGGCGCGGACGTGGAGGCCGTCCTGGTCGGCGACCACCTTGTACTGGACGAGGCCCGGGACGCCGGCCAGGGCGCTGCGCAGGGTCGGCCATCGCCCGGTACCTGCCGAGCAGCAGCTCGTCGCGGGTCAGGCCTTCCAGGTGGGCCTCGACCGCCCCCAGCGTGAGCCGCCGGTCGGTGACCAGGTCGTCGAACCGCTCCATCACCGCGGCCTTGTCGATCGCCGGCAGCCGGTCCAGCTCGACCGGGCCGTCGGCGCCGGCACCGCCGTACAGCTCCCGGTAGAAGGACGACCGGGTGGTCGCGTGCCGCACCACCGCGTGCAGCCGCCGGCGCTGGAAGGCTTGGAGCTCCTCGGCGGTCCAGCGGTCGTGGCCGATCAGATCGCGGGCGAGTGCCATCGCCCCCGCCATGTCCGAGAGCCGCTTGATCTGGTAGGCCGGTCGCATGGTCAGGACCTCCGTTCGGGCTGCGGGTCGTCGGTGGCAACGCCGCGCAGGAAGGCGATGGCCATGGTGGGCAGCAGCCCGTCAGGCACCCGGTCGGGGGCGGCCAGGCGCTCCAGCGCGATCCCGTTGCCCATCGCCACCACCGCCCTGGCCAGCACCCCCGGGGCCAGCGGCAGCGCCAGGCCGAGCCGGGCGTAGTCGGCCTCGATGAGCGCGGCGTAGGCCCCGACCAGGCGCTCGTGCCGGGCGCCGAACTCGCGCCGCAGGCGCTGGTCGCGAGCGGCATGCGACCAGAACTCAAGCACCAGCGGGAACCACTCCTGTTCCCGGTCCAGCAGCTCCATGCGGCGTCCGGCCAGCAGCTCGGCGTGTGCCGGCAGCGGCTGGTCGAGGGTGGCCACCCGGGCCACCTCGGCGACGATCTGGTCGATCCGCTCGTCGAAGATGGCCAGGAAGAGGTCGGCCTTGCTGCCGAACCGGGAGTAGACGGCGCCGAT
>DASYSE010000009.1:0-12757 GCA_036003705.1 Actinomycetes bacterium
GGCGCCGACCTGGCCAACGTGGTCAACGAGGCGGCGCTGCTGTCGGCCCGCCACGGCCGCAAGGAGATCGACGGCGACGAGCTCGAAGAGGCGATCGACCGGGTCATCGCCGGCCCGGAGCGCAAGACCCGCGTGATCTCCGAGAAGGAGAAGCGGATGATCGCCTACCACGAGTCGGGTCACGCGATCGTCGGGCACGCGCTGCCCAACGCCGACCCGATCCACAAGGTCTCGGTGATCTCCCGCGGGCGCGCGCTGGGCTGGACGCTGAGCCTGCCGGTCGAGGACAAGTTCCTGGTCACCCGCAGCGAGATGATCGACGAGCTGGCCATGCTGCTGGGCGGCAGGGTCGCCGAGGAGCTGTGGTTCCTGGACCCGACCACCGGCGCCTCCAACGACATCGAGAAGGCCACCCAGGTCGCCCGCAAGATGGTCTGCGAGTACGGCATGAGCGACCGGCTGGGCTCGCTGGTGCTCGGCACCAAGCAGGAGAACGTCTTCCTCGGCCGCGACTTCGGTCACCAGCAGGACTACTCCGAGCAGGTGGCGTTCGAGATCGACAAGGAGATGCGACGGCTGGTCGACGAGGCCCACGCCGAGGCCGAGCAGATCCTGACCACCTACCGCGACGTCGCCGACGCCATGGTCGAGGCGCTGATGGAGCGGGAGACCATCGGCAAGGCGGAGCTGGCCCAGATCCTCGCCCCGGTGGTCAAGCGCCCGGCCCGCGGCATCATGGCCCCTCCGCCGGGCCACGTCCGCTCCAACGGCGGCCGCTCCCGCGACGAGGCCCCTATCGCCCGCGCACAGGACGGCGCACCGTCCGACTGAGCTCCCTGCCGGGCGGCGGTTTCGACCATGACAAGGTCGAGCGTGGCGTTCGCCTGATCCTGGAGGGGATCGGCGAGGACCTCGACCGGGCCGGCCTGCGCGACACTCCCGGCCGGGTGGCCCGCATGTACGAGGAGATCACCACCGGCCTGCGGGCCGACCCGACCGACGCCCTCCAGGCCGTGTTCGAGGAGGGCCACGAGGAGATGGTCATGATCCGCGACATCCCCATGTACAGCATCTGCGAGCACCATCTGCTGCCGTTCATCGGCAAGGCCCATGTCGCCTACATCCCCAGAGCGGAGGGGCGGATCACCGGGCTGTCGAAGCTGGCCCGGCTGGTGGACGGGCTCGCCAGGCGGCCGCAGGTCCAGGAGCGGCTGACCTCCCAGATCGCCGACGCCATGGTGCAGCGGCTGGAGCCCCAGGGGGCGCTGGTGGTGATCGAGGCCGAGCACCTGTGCATGAGCATGCGCGGGGTGCGAAAACCAGGGGCGGTCACGGTGACCTCGGCCGTGCGGGGCACGTTCCGCGACTCCATGTCGACCCGCCTTGAGGCGATGAACCTCCTGGGGGTCACCCGCCTCGGCTAAGGTGGTGGGCGGGCCGATCACCCGGGCTCGGGAGGGTTGATTCTTGTCTGGTTCCCCGCTCGCCCCGCACGACCTGCGGGTCGGCGACCTGGTCCTGCCAACGGCGACGCGATGCCTGGTCATGGGGGTGGTGAACGTCACCCCGGACTCGTTCTCGGACGGCGGCCGCTACCTGGACCCTCGCGCGGCCGTGGCCCACGGGCTGGACCTGGCCGCCGAAGGGGCCGACCTGCTCGACGTCGGGGGCGAGTCGACCCGGCCGGGCGCCACCGACGTCGAGCAGGCGATCGAGCTGGAGCGGGTGCTGCCGGTGATCGAGGAGCTGGCCGCCACGGCCGGGATACCCGTCTCGGTCGACACCAGGAGGTCGGCCGTTGCCGCCGCCGCCCTGGCCGCCGGGGCGACCATGGTCAACGACGTGAGCGCCGGCCGCCACGACCCCGGCCTGCTCGGCGTGGTCGCCGACGCCAAGGTCCCGCTGGTGCTGATGCACATGCTCGGCACCCCGGCCACCATGCAGGACAACCCTGTCTACGACGACGTGGTCGCCGAGGTCGAGGCGTTCCTGGCCGAGCGCTGCCAGGCCGCCGAGGCGGCCGGCGTCGACCGCGACGCGCTGGTGGTCGACCCGGGGATCGGCTTCGGCAAGCGCGACCGGGACAACTACGCCCTGCTCGACGGCCTGGCCCGGTTCACCCGGCTGGGCCACCCGGTGCTGGTCGGCACCAGCCGCAAGGGCTTCATCGGCCGGGCGCTTGACGCCCCCGTCGACCGGCGGCTGGAGGGCACGGCGGCCACGGTGGTCTGGGCGGTGGAGCGCGGGGCGCGGATCGTGCGCGTCCACGACGTCGGGCCGCTGGTCCGCACCGTGCGGATGACCGAGGCCCTCCTCGGCGGGGTGCCCGGGGGACGCCAGCCCGGTCCCCCGATGGACGGGGACCGGCCGTGACGCCGGCCGACCTGGCGGCCGTGACCGAGGCCAACGAGGAGTTCTACGCCGCCTTCGAGGCCCTGGACATGGACCGCATGGAGGCGTGCTGGCAGCACGACGAGGAGGTCCGCTGCATCCACCCGGGATGGGACCTGATGACCGGCTGGCCCCAGGTGAGCCGCTCCTGGATGGCCATCTTCGCCAACTCGGCCTACATCCAGTTCATCCTCACCGACGTCCGCGTCCAGGTCGACGCCGACACCGCCTGGGTCAGCTGCGCCGAGAACATCCTGTCCGGCGGCTCCACCGGGCCGGAGATGGAGGACGCCAAGGTGCTCGCCACCAACGTCTTCCGCCGCGACGGCGTGCGCTGGCGGATGGTGCTGCACCACGGGTCCCCGGTCCTGCGCCCATGAGCAGCGACCGCATCCTCCTCAGTGGCCTGCGGGTCAGGGGCCACCACGGGGTGCTGCCCCACGAGGCCCAGCTCGGCCAGGTGTTCGTGGTCGACCTGGAGCTGGTGGTCGACCTGGCCGCGGCCGGCCGCTCCGACGACCTGGACACGACGGTGGACTACGGTAGTCTGGCTGGCCGGGTGGCCGAGGTGGTCGGCGGGCGTCCGAGGAAGCTGCTGGAGGCGGTGGCCGAGGACGTCGCCCAGCTGGTCCTGGCCGACGAGCGGGTCCGCCAGGTGCGGGTGCGGGTCACCAAGCCGCAGGCGCCGCTTCCGGTCGACGCGACGGTGGCGGTGGAGATCATACGGGACCGCGAGACGACCGGGGAGGGAAGCGCATGACACGGGCCCACGTCGGGCTGGGGTCCAACCTCGGCGACCGCCTCGCCACCCTCGACGCGGCCGTGCGGGCGCTGGACGCCGACGCGTCGACCCACGTGATGGCTGTCTCCCGGGTCTTCGAGACGGTGCCCGCCGGCGGGCCCGAGCAGGGCCCCTACCTCAACGCGGTGGCCGTGCTGGAGACCGACCGCAGCCCCCACCAGCTGCTCGACCTGCTCCTGTCCACCGAGACCAGCCTCGGGCGGGTCCGGGCCGAGCGCTGGGGGCCGCGCACCGCCGACCTGGACCTGCTGCTGTACGACGGGCCGCCGGTCGACTCGCCGGAGCTGACCGTTCCCCACCCGCGGGCGAGGGAACGGGCCTTCGTGCTGGTGCCCCTCTGCGATGCCGACCCGTTCGCCCGCTTCCCCGACGGCGAGCTCGCCGCCGCCGTGCTGGCCCGGCTGGGCCCGGTGTCCGGGGTCGTGCCCGTCGGCGAGCTGGAACCCTGATGTCCGGAGGGGTCCGGCCGGAGGGGTGCCCCGGTGGATCGGCGGCCTTCGTCAGGGGGGTGTCCCGGTGAATAGGGCCCGCGGCCGGGTGCGGTTCGAGCTGCTGCTCGACCAGGTGCTGGACGCCCTGCCGGCGCCGCCGGCCGCGGTGACCGACGCCGGCGGCGGCACCGGCCAGCTCGCCGTCGCCCTGGCCAGGCGCGGCTATCAGGTCACGGTGGTCGACACCTCGGCGGCCATGCTGGCCACCTGCGCCCAGCGGGCGGCCGACGAGGGCGGTGGGGTGGGCGACCGCGTCATCACCGTGCAGGGCGACGCCGCCGACCTGCCGGAGCTGCTCGGCCCGGCCGGCCAGGACGCAGCCGTCTGCCACGACCTGGTCACCCGGGTCGACGACCCGGCGGCCCTGCTCGCCTCCCTGGCCGGCGTGCTCGTCCCCGGCGGCGTGCTGTCCCTCGGGTTCGCCAACCGCGACTGGCTCGCCCTGCGGGCCGGCCGCCGCGGCGAGCACGCAGCCGCCCTGCGCCTGATCGCCGCCGGAGAGGCGATGACCCTGGCCGAGGCCGAGGCCGAGCTCGACAAGGCCGGGTTCGAGCTGGTCGCGGCGTGCGGGGTCGGGGTCTTCACCGACGCCGGCGACGACGACCTCGGCCAGGAGGAGCTGACCGCCCTGGTCGAGCTGGAGCGGCTGGTCGCCGGACGCGAGCCCTACCGCTCGAGCGCCAGGACCCTGCACCTGGCTGCCCGGCGTAGGGGGCTTCGTCCCGACTTGACCGGATATACTCGGTGACATCTGGCCCCGGGGGTTCCATGCCGCCATCCCAATCCAGCAAGCTCTCGCCCGCCGCCGTGATCGGCCCGGGCCGCGTCGGCCTCGCCCTGGCCATCTTCCTCGACCGCAGCGGCGTCGAGGTCACCCTCGGCACCCGCTCGCAGCGCGGGCGGGAACGGGTCGAGGCGGCCGGCGGCCTGCCGACGGCCGACCCGACCGACGCCACCAGGGGCGCGTCGCTGGTCATCCTGGCCGTGCCCGACGACGAGCTGCCGTCCCTGGTCACCGCGCTGGCAGCCGACGGCGCGTTCGCGGCCGACCAGGTGGTGGTCCACACCGCCGGGGTCGACGGCCCGTCCCTGCTCGCCCCGGCGGCCGCCGCGGGCGCCCGGATCGCCGCCTGCCACCCGGTGCAGATCTTCAACGACGACCTGGAGGCGACGCTGCGGCGCCTGCCGGGCACGGTCTGGGGGGTCACCGGCGAACCAGCCGGCAAGGAGGTGGTGGTCGCGCTGGGCGGCCGCCCGATGGACGTTCCCGAGTCGGGCCGCGTGCGCTACCACGCCGCGCTGGTCCTGGCCGCCAACGGCTGCGCCGCCCTGTCCGCCACCGCCGCCGACCAGCTACGGGCCGGCGGCGTCATCGACCCGGCGGGCCTGCTGAGCGGGCTGATCCACGCCAGCGTCGACTCGGCCCTGGCCACCGGCCAGGCCGGCCTCTCCGGGCCGTGGGTGCGGGGCGACGGGCGGACGGTGGCGATGCACGCCGAGGCGCTGGCCCGCAAGCAGAAGGTCATCAACGTCTACATCGCCCTCGCCCGCCTGGTCGCCGACCGGGCGGCCGCCGCCGGGCGCCTCGACCCGGAGGCCCGCGGCCGGGTCGAGGCCGGCCTGCACGGCCACGTCGAGGGCGAGGAGGCCCACGAGCGGCTGGAGCTGCTCCGGAGAATCGGACGGCGTGCGCGGGGTCGCGAGCAGCGCTGAGCTGCGCGCCGCCACCGACGCCGCCAGGGCCGGCGGCGCCGGGGTCGGCTTCGTGGCCACCATGGGCGCCCTGCACGCCGGTCATCGGGCGCTGCTGGCCAGGGCGCGGCGCGAGAACGGCTTCCTGGTCGCCTCGGTGTTCGTCAACCCGCTGCAGTTCGGGCCGGCCGAGGACCTCGCCAGCTACCCCCGCGACCCCGAGGCCGACCTGGCGGTGCTGGCCGCCGAAGGGGTCGACCTGGCCTTCCTGCCCGACGAGGAGGAGATGTGGCCGTCGCCGCCCGAGGTCCGGCTGCGGGTCGGCGGGCTCGGCGACCGGCTGGAGGGGCTGGTCAGGCCGGGGCACCTGGACGGGGTGGCGACGGTGGTGGCCAAGCTGCTGCACCTGGTCGGGCCGGGCCGGGCCTACTTCGGCCAGAAGGACGCCCAGCAGCTCGCGGTGGTCAGGCGCATGGCCGCCGACCTCGCCTTCCCCAACCAGATCGTCGCCTGCCCGACGGTCAGGGAGCCGGATGGGTTGGCCATCTCCTCCCGCAACACCTACCTGTCGCCGCGGGAGCGGCGGATGGCGCCCGCGCTCTACCGGTCCCTGCAGGCCGGGCAGGTAGCCTTCCTGGCCGGGGAGCGCGACCCGGCCGCCGTGGAGACGGCCGCCCGGGACCTGCTGGAGGCCGCCCCCGGGGTGGCGCCCGACTACGTCGCCCTGGTCGAACCGGCCGGCTTCGAGCCGGCCAAGCAGGCCGAGCCCGGCCACGTCCTCGCCGCCGCGGCCCGGATCGGCCACACCCGCCTGATCGACAATGTCATATTGGGATGACTGAGCTGGGACCCGTCCCGGGCCTGGACCGAGGAGCGAACGGATGCTGATCCCGCGCGGCCTGCTGGCCGCCGACCCGGCCGACCTTCCCCACCTTGCCACCGAGGAGGTCGACGTCCTGGTCGTCGGCTCTGGGGTGGCCGGGCTGTCGACCGCCCTGGCCGTGCCCGCTGGCCGCTCGGTGCTGCTGGCCACCAAGGACCGGCTCGGCCACTCCGCCACCCGGCACGCCCAGGGCGGGATCGCGGCCGTGCTGGACCCGGTTGCCGGCCGCCAGGGCGACTCGGTGGCCGAGCACCTGGCCGACACGCTGGCCGCCGGGGCCGGGCTGTGCGACCCGGTGGCGGTCAGGATGCTGGTCGAGGAGGGCGGCCAGGCCATCGCCGAGCTGCACGCTCGCGGGGTCCGCTTCGACCGCGACCCGGGGCTTGCCCATGAGCTCGCCCGGACGCGGGAGGGCGGCCACTCCCGGTCGCGGGTGGTGCACGCCGGCGGCGACGCCACCGGGGCGGAGCTGGAACGGGCCCTGACCGAGGCGGTGCGGGCCGCTCCGGCCATCCGCAGCGTCGAGCACGCCTTCCTGGTCGACCTGGTCACCGGCGGGGGACAGGTGGTGGGGGCGCTGCTGTGGGTTGGTGGGGGCCTGTGCCTGGTCCGGGCGGCCGCGGTCGTGCTGGCCAGCGGCGGTGCCGGGCAGCTGTACGCCGACACCACCAACCCGCCTCTGTCCACCGGGGACGGGTTGGCGGCCGCCCTGCGCGCCGGGGCCGTGCTCGCCGACCTGGAGTTCGTCCAGTTCCACCCGACCGCCCTGCACGTCGACGGCGACCCACGCCCGCTGATCTCGGAGGCGATGCGGGGGGAGGGGGCCGTGCTCCGCGACGGCGAGGGCACACCGGTGATGGCCGGCGCGCACCCGCTCGCCGACCTGGCCCCGCGCGACGTCGTAGCCCGCGGCATGGCCGCCCGCATGGCCGCGCTCGGCGTCGCCCACCTGTGGCTGGACGCCACCGCCATCCCGGGGCAGCACCTCGAGCGCCGCTTCCCGACCATCCTGGCCCGCTGCCGGGCCGCCGGGATCGAGCCGACCAGGCAGCCGATCCCGGTCTCGCCGGCGGCCCACTACCTGATGGGCGGGGTGGTCGCCGACCTCGACGGCCGGACCAGCCTGCCCGGCCTGTTCGCGGTCGGCGAGGCCGCCTGCACCGGCGTCCACGGCGCCAACCGACTGGCCTCCAACTCGCTGCTGGAGGGGGTGGTGTTCGCCGCCCGCATCGGCCGGGCCCTGTCAGCCGAGCGCCCCCACCCGACCCGAGCCGCGGGCCCCGCCGGCGACCGGCTCCCGGCCGCCGCGCCTGGGAGCGGCGACCCGGCGGCCGTCCGGGCCCGGCTGCGGCGGCTGATGACCGACCGGGTCGGGGTGGTCCGCTCGGGCCTGCAGCTTGCCGAGGCCGTTGCCGAGCTGGACCGGCTCATCGTGGGCGCCGGCCCTGGAGGGCCGGACCGGTTCGAGACGGCCAACCTGGTACAGCTCGGGAGGGTCGTTGCCGAGCTGGCGGCGAGGCGGGAGGAGTCCAGAGGCGGGCACTGGCGTTCGGACCATCCGGCCCCGGCCGAGGCCTGGCGGGTCCGCCAGACCGTGACCAGGACGGCGGGAGGCGACCTGGAGGTCGGCCTGCTGCCGGTGGCCGAGGCGGCCGAGGCGCGCCGATGACCATCACCCTGCCGGCGGGCGCCCTGACCCTGGCCGTCCGGACCGCGCTGGACGAGGACCTGGGCGCCGAGGGCGATCCGACCAGCCGGCTGCTCGGGGCCAGGGCGGCGGCGCTGCTGGTCGCCCGCGACCCGGGGGTGGTCGCCGGCCTGGCCGCGGTCGACGTGGTCCTGGTCGAGGTCAGGGAGCGGCTCCAGCTCGGCCCGGCCGCGTTCCGGCCCGAGCTGGCCGACAGCGCCCCGGTGGAGGCGGGGGCGGTGCTCGGCCAGCTTGCCGGCCCGGCGAGGACGCTCCTGGCCGCCGAGCGGACCATGCTCAACCTGGTCGGCCACCTGTCGGGGGTGGCCACCCTGACCGCGGCCTTCGTCCAGGCGGTGGCCGGCACCGGCGCGGTGGTCCGCGACACCCGCAAGACCACCCCCGGCCTGCGCTACCTGGAGAAGTACGCCGTCCGCTGCGGCGGCGGCGCCAACCACCGGATGGGGCTCTACGACGCCCTGCTGGTCAAGGACAACCACATCCAGGCGGCGGGCAGCCTGCGCCGGGCGGTCGAGGCGGCGCGGGCGGCCGGCCCCGGCCTCCCCCTCGAGGTCGAGGTCGAGACCCTCGACCAGGTCGCCGAGGCCCTCGACCTCGGCTGTGATCTGCTACTGCTCGACAACATGGAGCCGGAGACGATGGCCGAGGCGGTGGCCATGTCCCGGCGGCGGGCCCGCACCGAGGCGTCGGGCGGGATCACCCTGGAACGGGCCAGAGCGGTCGCCGAGGCGGGGGTCGACTTCCTGGCCGTCGGTGCCCTGACCCACTCCGCCCCGGCCCTGGACATCGCCCTGGACTGGGAGGGCTGATGCTGCTCGCCGTGGACGTCGGCAACACCGAGATCACCATCGGGGTGTTCCGGGGGCAGGAGCTGGCCCAGCACTGGCGGGCGGCGACCGTGGCCGAGCGCACCGCCGACGAGCACGCCCTGCTGCTGGGCGGGTTCCTGGCCCAGGAGCAGCTGCGATTGGCCGACGCCGCCGGAGTGGTGGTCTCCTCGGTGGTGCCCAGGCTCACCCAGGCCATGCGCGAGATGGTCCGCCGCTATTGCCAGGTCGAGCCGCTGATGGTCGAGCCGGGAATCCGCACCGGCCTGCCCATCCTGACCGACAACCCGCGCGAGGTCGGGGCCGACCGGGTGGTCAACGCGATCGCGGCCTTCGCCGCCTACGGCGGGCCGGTGGTGGTGGTCGACTTCGGCACCGCCACCACCTTCGACGCCGTCTCCGAGCGGGGCGAGCACCTGGGGGCGGCCATCGCCCCCGGCATCCAGATCTCGATGAACGCCCTGGTCGAGCGGACCGCGCAGCTGCGCCGGGTCGAGCTGGTGGAGCCCCGGTCGGTGATCGGCAAGAACACCGTCGAGAGCATGCAGGCCGGCGCCATCTGGGGCTTCGCCGGCCAGGTCGACGGCATCGTGCGCCGCATGGTCGCCCAGCTCGGCGGCCGGGCCACCGTCGTGGCCACCGGCGGCCTGGCCGGGGCCGTGCTCGAGGCCTGCGAGACGGTCGAGCGTCATGAGCCCTGGCTCACCCTGCACGGCCTGCGGATCATCTGGGATCGCAACGCCGCGGGGTCCGGGGGGCTCGACGAGCGGAGCGGCAGCCCCCCGGAGGGTCGTGGGCGCGAGCGCGGGCATGGCTGAGCGGCTGCCCCGGTCCGACCGGGTCGAGGGGCGGGCCCTGTCACCGCGGGCGTTCCGGCCGTTCGGGATCGAAGCCGTCGTGCTCGGCCCGCCGGCCGCACAGGACGGGCTGGTCCGGCGCGAGGGCGTGGCCGTCTGGCGCCGCATGGACCAGCACGGGCCCGTGTTCGACCGGCTGGCCGCGACCGCGGCGGTGGACCCGGACGGGCTGCTGCGGGTGCGGGTGGTGGTGGCCGCCACCCCGGCACGGGACCGGGCCATGCGCGTCCCGGCCTTCGGCGAGCGGGCGGCCAGGGTCCTTGCCGCGGCGGAGCAGCGGCCGCCGGCCGGCTGGCTGCTGCTGGTCGACGAGGGGCCCGGCGAGACCTGGCTGTACCTGGCCGAGGAAGACCACCCGGCCGCCGTCCTCGAGGGGTTCCTGGGCCGCCGCGGCCGCACCGACTTCGCCCGGGCCAGGCGGCGCTCCGGCATCGGCAGCCTGGGCAGCCTTGGCCTGCTGCTGGGCCTGTTCCTGGTGATCTACGGCGGCGCCGTCCACCTCGGCCCCACGGGCCAGGTCCTCGGCGCCGGCGTGCTGGTCGCCTCCCTGGCCGCCCTCGTCACCGCAAGGCCCCGCTGAGCAATCGGGCAACCCGGCCCGACCCGCACCGGCGGCCGCGCTCCTGGGGGGTTCGGGGGGGAGGACTCGCCCCCGGAACCGAGGACTACGGCAGCAATCTCAGCGGCAAGGCATCCGCATTGCGCGTGCGCCGATGTCCAACCCCGGCTCCTGGGGGATGGGGGCGGGAGCCGGGGTTGGACTCGGAGGTCGCTCCACGCGCCTCGGCGGGAGCCTCGGCGGCCGGTCCGGGTAGCGACCGCGATGACCGGGCGCCGAGGCGGAGGACAGGTGTCCTCGGCGCGGCGGCGGGCCAACGCTGGGCCTGCCTGCCTGCATGCGTGGTCATCGTCATCGGCGCGGCTCCGGCGGGGTAGGTGTTCCCGGTCGCGGGTCCGCCTGAAGCCGGTACAGACGATGATGCTGGGAGCTAACCGCGCGGTAACGGCATCACGGGCGAATGTCTGCCTTGGCCTGGTTCGCGGCCGCCGGCGTCGGCGGGCGCCACTGGACGGGTCTGCGTGCCGGTGCTGCGGCTCCGACGACCGGCGTTGACCACCAAGGGAGGGCGGCCCCTCGGGTAGCATGCGGTTGTCGACCCGACAGCCAGCCAGCCGAGGAGCCGCCCGACCCGTGTCCGACGACGAGGACCGTTCCGCGGTCGAGCAGGCGCGCCGGGTCAAGCTGGCCAGGCTGCGGGCGGCCGGGATCGACGCCTTCCCGGTCGGTTTCCGCCGCACCCACACCCTGGCCGAGATCCGGCGGGGCTGGCGCCACCTGGCGGACGGCGAGGAGAGCGGCGACGTCGTCCGGGTCGCCGGCCGGATCGTGCTCAAGCGGTCCATGGGTCGCCTCGCCTTCTGGACGCTGCGCCACGACGGCGACGAGCTGCAGGCCATGCTCACCGTCGACGCCCTGGGGGCCGAGCAGTTCGAGGTCGTCCTCGACCTGGACCTCGGCGACTGGGTCGGGGTCCAGGGGCCGGTGATCAAGACCAGGAAGGGCGAGCTGTCGGTCAAGGCGACCGAGGTGTTCCTGCTCGGCAAGGCCCTTCGCCCCCTGCCCGACAAGTGGAAGGGCCTGACCGACGTCGAGGTCCGCTCCCGGCAGCGCGAGCTCGACCTGGCCGTCAACCCGGCCGCCATGCGGGCCATGCTGGTGCGCTCCCGGGTGGTGCGGGCGCTGCGCGAGTCGATGCTGGCCCGGGGCTTCCTGGAGGTCGAGACCCCGATCCTCAACCCGGTTCCGGGCGGCGCGTACGCCCGGCCGTTCGTCACCCACCACAACGCCCTCGACACCGACCTGTACCTCAGGGTGGCCAGCGAGCTGTACCTGAAGCGGCTGCTGGCCGGCGGGGTGGACCGGGTCTTCGAGCTGGGGCGGATGTTCCGCAACGAGGGCATCGACTCCACCCACAACACCGAGTTCACCATGCTGGAGTCCAACTCGGCGTTCCAGGACTACCGCGACATGATGGAGCTGGCCCGTGGGGTCATCCAGGAGGCGGCCGACGCCGCCGGCGGTCCCCGCCGCCTCAGCCACCGGGGGCGCGAGGTCGACCTGGACGGCGACTGGGACGAGGTCACCCTGCTCGACGCCGTCCGGGAGGCGTTGGGGGAGCCGGGCCTGGCCTACGACTGGCCGCTCGACCAGGTCCGCGAGCTGTGCGACCGGGCCGGGGTGACCTACGAGCCCGGGTGGGGGACCGGCAAGCTGGTGCTGGAGCTGTACGAGAAGCATGCCGAGCACCGCATCGTCGGGCCCGCCTTCGTGACCGACTACCCGGCCGAGGTCTCGCCGCTGGCCCACCCGCACCGCGACGACCCGTTCGTGACCGAGCGGTTCGAGCTGATCATCCTCGGCCGGGAGTACGCCAACTGCTTCTCCGAGCTGACCGACCCCGACGAGCAGCGGGCCCGCTTCGAGGAGCAGGCCCTTGCCAAGGCGGGCGGTGACGAGGAGGCGATGGTGGTCGACGAGGCCTATCTGCGGGCGTTGGAGCTCGGCCTGCCGCCCAACGCCGGCCTCGGCATCGGGGTCGACCGCCTGGTCATGCTGCTCGCCGACCTGTCCTCGATCCGCGAGGCGCTCCTGTTTCCCCAGCTCCGGCCGGAAGAGCTGTAGTCGTTCCCGGGACCGGCGTCCAGGCGAGGGTCTGGAGCGAAGCTCCAGGTGGAGGCCGGCGACCCGTCAAGTCCCGGCGGTGGGCGCCGATGAAGCAGCGACGAATCGGGAACAGCCAGTGGTCCCGGAGCGTTGCCGAAGTAGACAAAGTCCGTACCGCGACGTCCTACACCTCCCGCACGGGACGCCAGAGGGCCAGGTGTATAGTCGATTGGCGGCAAGGAACCGCAGCCGCCGTATCCCTGGGGGTTTGGCATGTTTGAGCGCTTCACCGACCGGGCGCGACGCGTCGTCGTGCTCGCGCAGGAGGAGGCTCGGCTCCTCAATCACAACTACATCGGTACCGAGCACATCCTGCTCGGCCTGATCCACGAGGGCGAAGGGGTCGCCGCCAAGGCGCTGGAGTCGCTGGGCATCTCGCTG
>DASYSE010000010.1:0-3710 GCA_036003705.1 Actinomycetes bacterium
GCCGTCGAGGACGAGGTGTAGGCGCCGCCGTCGAAGACCATGCGGCACTCGACGTTGACCAGCTTCCCCTCGCGGGTGGCGTGATGGCGGTACCAGAGCCGGGCCGGGTGGCGGTGCACGTGGCCGAAGAACGACTCCTCCCGGCTGTAGACCATCTTGACCGGCTTGCGGGTGACCAGGGCGAGCAGGCAGGCGTGGATCTGCATGGACAGGTCCTCGCGGCCGCCGAAGGCGCCGCCGGTCCCGGCCAGGGTGAGGCGGACCTTCTCCCGGGGCAGGTTGAGGCAGGCGGCGATCTGGTCGCGGTCGACGTGCAGCCACTGGGTGGCCACGTACAGCTCCACCCCGCCGTCCTCGCTGGGCACGGCCAGGCCGGACTCGGGGCCGAGGAACGCCTGGTCCTGCATGCCGACCTCGTAGTCGCCTTCGACGACCACGTCACCCTGGAACTCCGGATCGCCGAAGCGGACCCTGATGTGCCGGAACAGGTTGCCGGCGGGGTGGATCGGCGCGGCGGTCATGGCCGCCTCCGGGTCGACCACCGGGTCGAGGACCTCGAAGTCGACGGCGATGGCGGCGATCGCCCGGCGGGCGATCTCGGGGTGGTCGGCCGCGACGGCCGCCACCGGCTCGCCGTGGAAGCGGACCACCTCGTCGGCGAACACCGGCTGGTCGTGGTGCTCCAGGCCATAGCTGCGGCTGCCCCACAGGTCGTCGTTGGTGATGACCGCATGCACCCCGGAGATGGCCAGGGCCGGGGCGGTGTCAAGCGACCGGATGCGGGCATGGGAGTATGGGCTGCGCAGGGTCGCGCCCCAGACCATCCCGTCCATCCAAAGGTCGGAGGAGAAGGCGAACTGGCCCTTGGTCTTGGCCGGGGCGTCGGGCCGCAGGACGCTCTCGCCGAGCCCGGGCGCCCGGCGCTTGCGCGTGAAGGTGCTGGGCAGGCTAGGTGCGGGCACGGGCGCGCTCCTCCTTGACGGCGTGGAAGGCGGCGAAGATCCGGCCGTAGCCGGTGCAGCGGCACAGGTTGCCCGAGATGGCCTCGCGCAGGGCGAGCTCGTCGGCGTCCGGCCGGCGGTCCAGCAGGTCATGGATGGCGACGATCATTCCGGGGATGCAGAAGCCGCACTGGACAGCGCCCTGCTCCACGAAGGCGCGCTGGACGTCGGTCAGCTCGCCCTCGGGGCTCAGCCCTTCGACCGTGCGGACCTCGCTGCCGACCGCGTCGGCGGCCAGGACGCAGCAGGAGGCGACCAGGACCCCGTCCAGCATGAGCGAGCAGGAGCCGCACTCGCCCTGCTCGCAGGCGTTTTTGGAGCCAGGCAGGCCGAGCCGCTCGCGCAGCACGTACAACAGGCTCTCGCCGATCCAGGCGCCCTCGACCTCCCGCTCGCGCCCGTTCACGGTGAGCTTGTAGGTCTCCAGGGCCTCGATGACCGGCGGGCCCTCCTCGGCCGCGAGCTGGTCGCGCCGCCCCCGGATGTCGGTGGTGGCCGGGTCGTGCAGGGCGTCGCTGGCCTCGCCGGTCATGCCAGGCTCCTTTGCAGCGCTCTGGTGGTGATCACCTGCACCGCCCGCCGCCGGTAGTCGGCGGTGCTGCGGTGATCGGTGATGGGGCTGGCGGCCGCGGCCGCCAGCTCGCCGAAGCGGGCCACGGCGGCGGCCGGGGCGCGCGGTCCGTCCCAGTCGAGCTCGCCGGCGATGAACGCCTCGGCCCCGGCGGCCCGCACCGGGGTGGGCGCCACCGAGCCGAGCCCGCAGCGCACGGTGCGGCCGTCCAGGTCGACCACCAGGGCGGCGCAGGCGATCGAGATCACCATCGCGTTGCGGGTGCCGACCTTGAGGAACTGCTGGGGGCCGCGCAGCCGGGGGACGCGGACCTCGCGGATGATCTCCCCCGGCCGCAGGGCGGTGCGCTTGACCCCGGTGACGAACTCCGCCAGCGGCAGGGTGCGTTCCCCGTCCCGGCTGACCAACACCACCTTGGCGTCCAGGGCGGCCAGCACGGGCAGGGAGTCGCCGGCGGGGCTGGCGGTGCCGAGGTTGCCGCCGATGGTGCCGGCGTTGCGCATCTGCGGGGATCCGACCGTGCGGGCGGCCGCGGCCAGCGCCGGCAGCTCGTCGGCAAGCTGGGTCTCGATCTCGGTGAAGGTGAGCCCGGCGCCGAGCACCAGCTCGCCGTCGTCGGGCCGCCAGCCCTGCAACTCGGCGACCCGGCGCAGTCCGACCACGGCCGGGGGCCGGCGGTGGCCGAAGTTGACCTCGACCACGAAGTCGGTGCCGCCGGCCAGCAGCTGGGCGTCCGGCATCCGTTGGAGGGCGTCGAGCGCCTCGTCCAGGGTCCGGGGATGGGCGACCTTCATCGGGCACCTCCGGTCGGATCTACCCGGAGCTTTCCGGATGGTGGAAAGAATCCCCTTTGTCTTCGGAGTATACCGCTGCTTCGGCCTCCGTCAACCCTCGACGGCGGTGCTGCTGCGCTTGCTTGTCGAGGTGATGAAGGCGCCACTGAGGGCGGCCGAGATCCGCAGCATCTCAGGGAGGATCCGCTCGATGTCCCCGGCTTCGAGCCGGCCCTCCGGAGCGGACACCGACATCGCCGCCACCGAGTCCCCGATCCCGAACACCGGGACGGCCAGGCAGCGCACCCCGACCTCCTCCTCGCCGCTGTCGATGGCGTAGCCCTGGCGGGCGACCGTGTCCAGCTCGGCCAGGAACCGCTCCGGCTCGGTGATGGTCCGCGGGGTCCGCCGTGGCAGCCCCGTCCTGGCCAGCAGCGCCTCCACCTCCGCCCGGGGGCGGAAGGCGAGCACGACCTTGCCGACGCCGCTGGTGTGGGGCAGCACGCGCCGACCGACCTCGGTGAACATCCGCACCCGGTGGTGCCGGGAGGGGACCTGGGCGACGTATGCCACCTGCCCGTCCTCGAACACGGCCAGGTTGGCCGTTTCGCCGCTGACCTCCATCAGCTCGGCCAGGTAGGGGTGGGCGAACCGTGCGAAGCACCGGGTCGCCGCCTCTCCCAGCTGGATCAGCCGAGAGCCGAGCGCGTACTTGTGCGTGGCCGTGTCCTGGCGCACGTAGCCTCGCGCGGCCATGGTCGCGAGCAGCCGGTGGATGGTACCCACGGGCAGGCCGGTGGTCCGCCGCAGCTCACTGACTCCCTTGCCCACACCGGACTCTGCCAGGGCCTCCAGCAGCTCGAGGGCCCGCTCGACGGACTGGACCCCGTCGGAGCCTCGCTGGGGTTCCGCCACCGCCGGTCGGCTCGCCTTCGCCACCTCGCTCCTTGCAGAGGCCTCGCAACGTCAGACAATTCTACCTTGGCGCAGACAAGGCTCCGCATGATGGAACGCCTGCTCCGCCTGGTCGGGCGGCGAACCGCAAGCGAACGGCGCCACGCCGGGTCGGGGTCACCTGTGGTGGCTCATCCCTCCTTGACGGTGGCGTACCACACACGGTCGGCCGCCTCGATAAGGATCTCGCTCACCCGGGACAAGCGCCGGTACAGCTCCCGACGGCCCATGACCTCCCGCAGGTCGTCGACGGCCAGCAGCGCCGAGGCCGCCTCCCGGTAGGCCCGCTCGAGGCGCCGTTGGCTCTTGACCGCGGCATCGGCCGCCTCGGTCGCGCCGGCACCGACCTTGCCACGCCGGTCCGGGTCCAGCCGCTCGAACGAGGTGGCCAGATGGGTGGCCCCCTCGGCC
>DASYSE010000011.1:0-1598 GCA_036003705.1 Actinomycetes bacterium
CTCGGCGCCGTCGGGGACCGGCGCGGCCCGGTCGTGCCAGCGCTCGCCGTTCACCAGCACGCTCGAGTACCCGAGCACGGTGGCGAAGTGGTCGCCGAACCGTTCGCCGAGCCCGGCGAGGATGCCGTCCAGCGGTCCGGCGGGCGCCTCCACCTCGGGCACCCCGGCGGCCTCCCGCAGGGCGGCGAACAGTCGGATCCGTACCATGCCCGCTATGGTAGGTTGCCGGCGGCGCCGAGGCCGCGGACGCACATCCTCGGAGGGGGACCGGTGGCCCAGCTCGCCTGCCTGACCGGCCGGCCCGGAGGGGCAACGGAGATCCTGCCCGCCCTGGAGTATCTGGCCCACCCGGTCGCCACGCTGCCGCTGGACGGCTCCAGCGTGGACGCCGCCGTGTCCAAGGACCTGGTGGTGGTCGACGCCACCCGCGACCTCTCCCGCGCGCAGGCGCTGTGCCGCCGCCTGCGGGCGGCCGGCGACCACGTCGCCATCCTGGTGGTGATGCCCGAGGCCGGGCTGGCCGGGCTGCAACGGGACTGGGGCGCCTCCGACTTCGTGCTGCCGTCCGCCGGCCCGGCCGAGGTCGAGGCCCGCATCCGCCTGCTCGCGCAACGGCCGGAGGTCGCCTCCCCCGACGCCGCCATCCGGGTCGGCGAGCTGCTGGTCGACCCGGTCTCCTACCAGGTCCGCCTGCGCGGGCGCCCGCTGGACCTCACCTTCAAGGAGTTCGAGCTGCTGCGCTTCCTGGCCGCCCGGCCCGGGCGGGTCTCCACCAGGGCGCAGCTGCTCCAGGAGGTCTGGGGCTACGACTTCTTCGGCGGTACCCGCACCGTGGACGTGCACGTCCGCCGGCTGCGGGCCAAGCTCGGCGCCGAGCACGAGTCGATGATCGCCACCATCCGGGGGGTCGGCTACAAGCTGCTCCCGGCCGAGCAGGCCAGGGCGGAACGGGAGGCCTCGGGCTAGCGCGCCGGCGCCGCTCAAGACCGTCCTCCGAGCGGTCGACAACCCAGTGACGGGTCCGCTTCGGAGGAGGGCGCCATGCCGGTCCACCGCGTTCTCATACTCTTGCTGCTGGCCATCGGGGTGTTCTTCACGCCGATGATCGGGCAGCAGCCGGCGGTCGCCGGTCCCCGCACCGACGCCGCCCGCGGCCTGCCGCGGATGAAGGTCTCGGCGACCCTCGGCAGGCTCGCCTACCGCCACTCGGTGGCCATGGCCCGCAAGGGCCGGCTGTGGCACAACGACATCTCCAGCGCCACCGACCACTGGGTGTGGCTCGGGCAGAACGTCGGAGTCGGCAGCTCGGTCGAGGGGCTGCAGCGGGCGTTCATGGACTCGCCGCCACACCGCGCCAACATCCTCCGCTGCAAGACCAACCTGTTCGGGTCGGAACCTACATCAGTCACGGCCGGATCTGGGTCACGGTCAACTTCGAGCAGACCACCGCCGGCTGGCCGTAGACTCGGAACCCTTTGACAGGGTGCCGACCGCGATGGCACCATCGGGCCGCTCTGTCGTGGGCCGCTAGCTCAGTTGGTAGAGCACCCGGCTTTTAACCGGGGTGTCGTCGGTTCGAGGCCGACGCGGCCCACCCC
>DASYSE010000012.1:0-5176 GCA_036003705.1 Actinomycetes bacterium
GTAGTCGAGGTCGCATGCTGGGTCCGGGTCCTCGAGGTTGATGGTCGGGGGCAGGACCTGGTCGCGCAGGGCGAGCGCGCTGGCGATCGCCTCGAGGGCGCCGGCCGCGCCGAACAGGTGGCCGGTCATGGACTTGGTGGACGAGACGGCCAGCTCGTCGGCGTGGCTGCCGAACGCCTGGCGGATCGCCTGGGTCTCGGCCGGGTCGCCCAGCGGGGTGCCGGTGCCGTGCGCGTTGATGTAGCCGACCTCCTCCGGCCGGACCTCGGCCGACCGCAGGGCGTCGGCGAACATGTGGATCACGCCGCGGCTGGCCGGGTGCGGGGTGGCCACATGGTAGGCGTCGTTGGAGGCGCCGTAGCCGGCGACCTCGGCGTAGACCTTGGCGCCGCGGGCACGGGCGCTGGACTCCGACTCGAGCAGGACAACCGCGGCGCCCTCGGCGATCACGAAGCCGGCGCGAGCGCGGTCGAAGGGGCGGGAGGCGGCCGGCGGGTCCTCGTTGCCCGGGGCAAGGGCCTGCATCTGGCAGAAGCCGGCCAGCACCAGCGGGGTGATGCAGGCCTCGGTGCCGCCGGCCAGGATCACGTCGGCCCGCCCCCGCCGGATCAGCTCGGCGGCCTCGCCGATGGCGTGCGACCCGGTGGCGCAGGCCGACACCACCGCGAAGTTGAGGCCGACCACGCCGAGCTTGGTGGCGATGTAGCTGGTGGCGGTGTCGACCAGGCAGTTGGGCAGGAAGGTGGCCGAGACCCGGCCCGGTCCCCTCTCCATCAGGATGCGCTGCTGCTCCTCGACGATCCCGATGCCGCCGATGGCCGAGCCGACGACCACGCCGGTGCGCTCCGGGTCGAGCTTGTCGATGCCCGAGTCCGCCACCGCCTCGTCGGTGGCGGCGACGGCGAACAGCACCCCGCGGTCCATTCGGCGGGCGTCCTTGCGCGATGCCACCGCCTCGGGGTCGAAGCCGCGGACCTCGCCGGCGATGCGGACCGGGTAGGCCGACGGGTCGAAGGCGGCGATGGTGTCGATGCCGCTGCGCCCGGCCAGCATCGCCTCCCAGGTCGATGGGGCGTCCAACCCGAGCGGGTTGACGGTGCCGATGCCGGTGATGAGTGCGCGTTCCATATGGACAGAGCGTAACTTACCCGGGCGGCTCCTCGCCCTCTTCCAGTTCGTCCCTGGCCGCGAACAGGGCCAGATCGGGGTCGAGCCCCAGCTCGACACCCTCCTCGGCCACCAGCTCGTCCTCGATGCTGTCGGCCATCTCGTGCGGGTCCAGGTCGTCGGGCAACTGCTGCCGGCCCAACTGGTCCTCTTGATCGGTCACGGCGTGTCTCCTTGTCCGGTCGTCCCTGATCCATGTGGGGGGAGCTCCGGCTGCCCCCACCGCCACTCAGGAGCGCGTGTGCCATGGTCGGGGGTCATACATAGCCGAGGCGGGTGGCGAGGTCTTGGTGGAGGGCCCTGGCCGCCCGCTGGGCCTCGGCGGCGTCGGGGCGGGGCTCGACCACGCGGACGGTTGCCGGGTCGGTGGTCTGGCCGAGCGCGAGCAGGGCCGCGCCCCGAGCGGACGCCTCCGGCTCGTCGACCACCCGGACGGGGCGGCCGAGCACGTCGGCGAGGGTCTGCTGCCACCAGGGCGAGGCGACGACGGCCCCGCCGGAGGCGACCACCTGCGGCTCACCCGGGAGGGTGGCCGCCAACGCATCGAACCCGGCGGCCAGCCGGTAGCAGACGGCCTCCAGGGTGGCGGCAAGGATCTCGACAGCGGAGGTGGCCAGCGAGATCCCGGTGATCGCTCCCGACCCGGCGGCCAGGTCCAGCGGCGGCCGGGAGCCGGCGTGGTACGGCATCACCACCACGCCCCTCGACCCGGGCGGGACCGTGGCCAGCGCGCCCTCGACCGATCCCTCGACCGGCAGGGTGGTCACCTGCCGCAGCCAGGCGTAGAGGTTCCCGGCCCCGGAGAAGGCGGCCCCGCTCACCACCCGGCGGTGGTCGACCAGGTAGCGCCAGAGCTCCCGGTGCAGCGGCCCGGCCTCGTCGGCCGGCTGGACGGCACGGATCGCGGCCGAGGTGCCGATGTTGATGGCCACCCGGTCGGGCGAGACGCAGCCGGCGCCGACGTTGGAGGCGGCTCCGTCGCCGGTCACCGGGTGCCAGGTCGCCCCGGCCAGCGCCGGCCAGCGGCGGGCGCCGTCCGGGCCGAGCCGGCCCGTCCAGCCGTTCCCGGCCACCGCCGGCAGGGCCCGCTCGTCCACCCCGGCCAGTTCCAGGGCCTGGGCGTCCCAGGTGGCGTCGGCCAGGTCGAGCAGCCCGGTCCCCGAGGCCATGGACGGCGAGGCGCTCGGGTCGCCGAGCAGCTCGCCGGTCACGTACTCCGACAGCCCCAGGTAGCTGGCCGGGGCCGGGGAGAGCTCCCGCGCCAGCCAGGGCAGCTTCACCGTCCAGTACAGCGTGTGCGGGCGGGCGCCGGTGGTGGCCTGGAGGCGGTCCATGTCGCCCCGCGACCGCAGCTCGGCCACCAGCGGCGCGGCCCGGGTGTCGGCCCAGGTGAGCGCCCCGGTCAGCCGGCGGCCGGCGCCGTCCAGGGCGATCACCGAGTGCCAGGCGCAGGAGGTGGCCACGTCCTGGACGCCGTCCAGCTCCCCCCGGCCGTTCAGCTCGTCGAGGCACTCGCCGACGGCGGCGACCACCCCGTCGGGGTCGAACTCGGCCTTGCCCTCGTCGGTGATGTCCAGGTGGGTCGGGCGCCGGGCCAGCATGTCGGGCAGCGGGGCCCCGCGGTCGTCGAAGACCAGCGCCCGCACCGACGACGTGCCCAGGTCGAGGGCCAGCACCCGCGCGTCCGCCACGTCACCTCCAGAGTCTCCGGCCGTCTCTCCCTGTACCCACACCTTCCGGTTGCTACCGCGCCCGATGTCCCCCTGCCGGTCCTGCCGGCGCGCTAAGGTAGGTCGCGTTCGGCCGTCAACGGTGGAACTGCGCAGATGGAACGGATGTCGCCGGGTCGGCGCCGGCGCCTGGTCAGGAGCGCCCTGCTCCTCGTCCTGGTGCTGGTGCTGGCGGTGGGCGGCATCTGGCTCCGCGACCGCCGCGAGGTTGTCACGCCGACCAGGGCGGCGCCCGCGGCGGCCCGCCCGGCCCCGGCCGGCGCCGCCGGGGCGGCCGCCGCGGCCGAGCGCCGGCCGGAGGCGCGGACCTGGCGCCTGCGGGTCACCACCCACCCGCCAGGGGCGCTGCTCTCGATCCGCCCGGCCGGCGGTGGTGTCCGGCGGGTACGCACGCCGTTCCGGGGCGCCGTGGCCGGGGGCGACCTGGAGCTGGCCGTCGCCCGCGCCGGCTACAACCGGCTGGTCCAGCGGGTCACCCTCGACCGCCACCGCTCGCTCGACCTGTGGCTGGACCCCGCCGGCCTGCTCCACCACAAGCTGGGCGAGCTGCGCAGCGGGTCCAACCCCAAGCAGGTGGCCTTCTCGCCCGACGGCCGCGAGCTGTGGGGTGTCGCTGCTCGGCGGGCGCGGCGTGGAGGTCTTCGACACCAGGACCCTGCGCCGGCGCAAGGCCATCCGGCTCGGCCGGCACGGCGCCGTCGAGGTGCTGTTCACCCGCGACGGCCGCACCGTGTACGCCAGCCAGATGGAGACCGCCTCGGTCTGGGAGATCGACCGCCGCAGCTTCCGGGTCCGCCGCCAGCTCGCCACCAAGGGGACCTGGAGCAAGGTCATGGCCCTCTCCCCCGACGAGCGGACCCTGTACGTGGCCAACTGGGTGTCGAGCGACGTCTCCGAGATCGACCTGGGCAAGGGGCGGGTCCGGCGGCTGCTCAAGACCGTGCCCACGCCGCGCGGCCTCTGGCCGACCGCCGACGGCCGGCGGCTGTACGTGGCCGGCTTCCAGGACGGCGAGCTCCAGCGGATCGACCTGGCAAGCGGGAAGGCCAGGACGCTGCTGCGTACCGGCGGGGCCATGCGGCACCTGGTCGGCGACCCGGACGGCCGGCGCCTGTACGCTGACGACATGGGGACCAACCAGGCGTTCGTGGTCGACCTGGCCAGCGAGCGGGTCCGCAGGCTGGCCACCACCGACAACGTGCCCAACACCATCGACCTGACCCCCGACGGGCGGGTGCTGTACGTCTCCAACCGGGGCCGCAACGGCGCCTCCTACTACCGGCCCGGCCCGGAGTGGGGCTCGGTGCTGGCCATCGACACGGCCAGCGGCAAGGCGCTGGACGCCATGGTCGGCGGCAACCAGACCACCGGGCTGGACGTGTCGGCCGACGGCCGGCTGCTGGCCTTCTCCGACTTCCTCGACAACCGCATCCACCTCTACGCGGTCCCGCCGTATGCGGCGCTGGCCGCCGGCGGAGGCGGAAGGGCGGCGGCCCACCGAGCCGAGCTGGCAAAACGGTAGGCATGCGCCGGCTGGTCCTGTGGGACATCGACGGCACCCTGGTCCAGGCCGGGGCGGTCGGCCGCGACATCTTCGCCGAGGCGTTCCAGGCCGTGCTCGGCCGCGCCCCCGACCAGGTCACCGCCAGGGCGCTGGCCATGGCCGGGCGGACCGACCCCGAGATCGCCCTCGAGTTCCTGGCCGCCCACGAGATCGCCGAGGGGGAGCGGCACCTGCCGGCGTTCAGCGAGGCGCTGGTCACGGCCCTGGCGGCCAAGGCGGCGCTGATCCGGGAGCGGGGACGGGCCCTGCCCGGGGCCAGGGAGACCCTGGCCGCGCTCGGCCGCACCGAGGGCGTGGTTCAGTCGCTGCTGACCGGCAACGTGCAGCCCAACGCCCTGCTCAAGCTGGCCAGCTTCGAGCTGGACGGCTACCTCGACTTCGAGGTCGGCGGGTTCGGCTCCGACCACCACCACCGGCCCAGCCTGGTCGAGGTGGCCAGGACCAAGGCCGAGATCAAGTACGGCACCGCCTTCGCGGGCCCGGCCACCGTGCTGGTCGGCGACACCCCCCTCGACGTCACCGCCGGCCGCGCCGGCGGGGCCAGGGTGGTCGCGGTCGCCACCGGCCCCTACGTGGTCGACGAGCTGGAGGCGACCGGCGCCGACGCCGTCCTGCCCGACCTGCGCGACACCGACAGGGCGCTCGCGGCCATCCTCGGGCCGGCCTAGCGCATCGCGCGGTGGGCGAGGGCCGCCGCCGTGCGGCGTGGCAGCAG
>DASYSE010000013.1:0-46584 GCA_036003705.1 Actinomycetes bacterium
GCCCGCGCTTCTACATGGACTACACGGGCACCGGCAACACCCTGAACGCCCGCCACCCGCAGGTGCTGGCGCTGATCATGGACAGCCTGCGCTACTGGGTCGAGGAGATGCACGTCGACGGCTTCCGCTTCGACCTGGCCAGCGCGCTGGCCCGCAGCCTCCACGAGGTCGACCGGCTGTCGGCGTTCTTCGACCTGATCCACCAGGACCCGGTGGTGAGCAGGGTCAAGCTGATCGCCGAGCCATGGGACGTCGGCGAGGGTGGCTACCAGGTCGGCAACTTCCCGGTGCTGTGGACCGAGTGGAACGGCCGCTACCGCGACACCATGCGGGACTTCTGGCGCGGCGCCCGGACCGGGGTGGCCGACATCGCCTACCGGCTCACCGGATCCAGCGACCTGTACCAGTCCGACGGCCGCCGGCCCTACGCCAGCATCAACTTCACCACCTGCCATGACGGCTTCACCCTGAACGACCTGGTCAGCTACAACGACAAGCACAACGAGGCCAACGGGGAGGGCAACCGGGACGGCACCGAAGACAACCGCTCCTGGAACTGCGGGGTCGAGGGACCGACCGACGACCTGGAGGTCAGCCAGCTGCGCGAGCGCCAGAAGCGCAACCTCCTGGCCAGCCTGCTGCTGTCGGCCGGGGTGCCGATGCTGCTGGCCGGCGACGAGATCGGCCGCACCCAGCAGGGCAACAACAACGCCTACTGCCAGGACAACGAGATCTCCTGGGTCGACTGGGAGCTGGACGAGGACCGGGGGGCGTTGCTGGAGTTCGCACGGGCCGTGATCGCGCTGCGGCGCGACCACCCGGTGTTCCGGCGCCGCAAGTTCTTCCAGGGGCAGGCCATCTACGGCTCGGGGGTGAAGGACATCGGCTGGTTCACACCCGACGGGGCCGAGATGAACGAGACCCACTGGCAGGCGCCGGATGTCTCGACCCTGGGGGTGTTCCTCAACGGCGAGGAGCTCCCCGACCGCGGCGTCCGCGGCCAGCGGCTGGTCGGCGCCAGCTTCCTGCTGCTGCTCAACGGCGGCACCGAGCCGGCCCTGTTCACCCTGCCCGGGGAGCCATGGGGCAAGGAGTACGAGCTGGTCGCCGACACCGGCCTCGCCTACGTGCGTCCTCCAGGGGCCGACGCCCCCAGCTACCTGGCGGGCGAGGAGCTCTCCATGACCTCGCGCAGCCTGGCCGTCCTGCGTCGACGAGCATGAGGCGGGTCCCCGACGCGCGTGGGGGGAGCTCCGGCCCCCCACCGCCGCCCAGGCGCCCTTTGGCCATCGCGAGGTGGGCCGGCACCGTTGCCGCCGCCCTGCTCATGCTCGCCGGCTGCGACGGCGGGGCGGGGGCGCCGACCACCCCGACGACCCCTTCCACCACCGGTGCGAGCGCGGACGACGGGGTCCAGGTCCTGCAGCGGGCCTTCGAGGCCGGCGGCGGGTCGGGGATCGTCGCCTCCAAGCGCTACCCGGGGGTGCTCTGGGCGATCAGGGACCGGGGAGGCCAGGACCGGCCCGGCAAGCCCCAGAACGCGCTGTACGCCTACAAGGTGGTCGACGGACGGGTCGAGCAGGTCGTCGATGGCGCCACCTTCAAGACGGTCACCATGCCGGTGCAGGCCCGTGACTGGGAGGACATCGGCCGCGACGACCAGGGCAACCTGTGGATCGCCGACATCGGCAACAACGAGTGCGACCGCGGCGACACCGCGCTGCTGAAGGTGCGGGAGCCGGACCTGGCCGCCACCGGGCAGGCCGAGCTGCTGGCCACCTACCGCTACCGCTTCCCCGACCCGGCGGCCGGATGTGCCGGCAGGAACGCCGAGGCGATGTTCCTGTTCGAGAACGTCCCCTACCTGATCGACAAGGCCGAGCGGTCGACGGTGTACCGGTTCCCGAAGCTCGACCCAGACGCCGCCGTGACCCTGGAGAAGGTCAGCGCCCTGGCCGGCGAGGTGGCCAACCTGTCAGGGGCCGACCTCTCCACCGACAAGCGGCGACTGGCGGTCGACACCCACACCACGCTGTTCGTCTACCGGGCCGCCGACCCGTCGCTGCACGGCGAGGCGTTCGTGGCCGACCTGATCAGCCGCCCGCCAACCTGGACGGTGGACCTCGGCAGCCACGGCGACCGCCCGACCAACGTCGAGGGCGTCGCCTTCGGCTACGGCAGCCACGACCTCAACCTGCTGGCCGAGAACCGCAACGTCTACTTCGTCCCCGCCGCCGGCTACGAGCGCTGACCCGGGGCCGGGACCGCGACCGGCTCGAGGGGGGCATGGCGAGGCCAGGGGCGCAGCGTCTCCAGCTGACGGGCCAGCGACAGCAGCAGCGCCTCGCCGCCGCGGGCCGCCGCCAGCTGGGCACCGAGCGGCAGGCCGTCGGTGGTGGTGCCCGCCGGGACCGAGGCCGCGGGGAAGCCGACCAGGTTGAGCGGCGGGCAGAACGGCATGTAGGCGGTCATCCCGAGCAGCGTCCGGGCCAGGCCCTTGCCCTGGTAGGCGCCGATCCGCAGCGGCGGCGCGGCCAGGGTCGGCGTGAGGAGCACGTCGTGGTCCTCGAACCAGGCGTCGTAGCGGGCCAGCACGCGCGCCGGCGGGCCGGACGGCGCCGGGCGCAGCCGGCGCAGCAGGCGGCCGACGCGGGCCTCGGCCCGGGTGCGGCGCTCGAGCGCGTCCCATCGCAGGTTGTCGGTGTCCTCGGCGCAGCCGAGGAACACCCGTCGCAGGATCGGCCCGGCATCGCCGTTGCGCCACGGCGGGTCGGCGGCGGCGACCTGGTGGCCGGCCTCGCGGAGGGCCTCGGCGGTGGCCTCCATGGCCGCCCGGACCTCCGGATGGACCCTGACCCCGACCACCGCCGGCTTGGCACTGACGCCGATCCGCAGCGGCCGGGTCGGGGGCGCGACCGCCCGGTGGGCGTCGGTGCCGGCGAGCACGTCCAGCAGCAGCCCGAGGTCGGCGACGGTGGTGGCCAGCGGCCCGAACTCGCTCATCTTCGACCAGGTCGAGACGCCGCCCTCGGGGAACGGCACCACGCCGAGGCCGGGCTTGATGCCGACCAGCCCGCAGTTGGACGCCGGCATGCGGATCGAGCCGCCCCCGTCGGCGGCAAGGGCCAGCGGGACCATGGCCGCCGCCACCGCGGCGGCGCTGCCGCCCGAGGTGCCGCCGGGGGTGTGGTCGGGGCTCCACGGGTTGCGCGAGACCCCGAACGCCTCACTCTCGGTGAACGGCCACAGACACAGCTCGGGCACGCTGGTCTTGCCGACCAGCAGCGCCCCGGCGTCGCGGAGGCGGCGGACCAGCTCGGCGTCGGCGGCGGCAGGTTCCTGGCTGGTGGCCGCCGAGCCGTTGCGGGTCGGCGCGCCGGCCAGGTCGATGTTGTCCTTGATCGCCACCGGCACCCCGGCGAGGGGCAGCCCGGCCAGGTCGCCCCGGCCCTGGAGGGCCCGCGCCTCTGCCCTGACCTCCGCGGCCCTGACCAGCCGGAACGCCCCCACCCGGTGGTCGAGCGCGGCGATCCGCTCCAGGTGCTGCTCCAGCACCTCGGTCGGCGTCGCCCGGCCCGCCCGCACCGCCGCCGCGATCCCCACCGCCGTCTGCCCGACAAAGCGTCCGGCCGTTGTCATGGTGGCCTCCAAGCGTCACCTGGCAGGTTATCAAGCCGCGGTCCCCGATCCAGGTGGGGGAGCGCTCCGGCTGCCCAAGCACCACTCGAGAGCGCCCGTGCCATGGTCGGGGCGCTATTGTCGGGTCATGCCGATCACGTCCACCTACCGGGTGCAGCTGTCCGGGGCGTTCCCGTTCGCGGCCGCCCGGGCGGTGGTGCCCTACCTGGCCGACCTCGGCGTCTCCCACCTGTACGCCTCGCCGATCCTGCGGGCCAGGTCGGGGTCGGCCCACGGGTACGACCTGGTCGACCCGACCCAGGTCGCCCCCGAGCTGGGCGGCGAGGCCGGCCTGCGCGACCTGGTGGCCGCCCTCCGCGCCAACGGGATGGGCCTGGTCGTCGACCTGGTCCCCAACCACATGGCCACCTCGAACGAGAACCCCTGGTGGGTCGAGGTGCTCCGCAACGGGCCGGCGGCGGAGTTCGCGCGGGTGTTCGACATCGACTGGGAGGCCGGCGGCGGCAAGGTCCTGCTGCCGGTGCTCGGCGGCCCGCTGGCACAGGTCGCCGGCGAGCTCGAGGTCGGCGGCGGCTGGGTCGCCTACCACGAGCACCGCTTCCCGCTGGCTCCCGGCACCGATCGGCTCGACCAGCAGCACTACGAGCTGATCGAGTGGCGCCGGGCCCCGGTCGACCTCAACTACCGTCGCTTCTTCACCGTCAACGAGCTCATCGGTGTCCGCCAGGAGGACCCCGAGGTGTTCCGGCTGACCCACGCGACCACCCTCCGGCTGGTCGCCGAAGGCCTGGTCGACGGGGTGCGGGTCGACCACATCGACGGGCTGGCCGACCCGGCCGCCTACCTGGCCCGGCTGGCCGCCGGCGTGCCCTGGGTGGTGGTCGAGAAGATCCTGGAGCCTGGCGAGCGCCTGCCTTCCTGGCCGGTCGCCGGCACCACCGGCTACGAGTTCCTGGCCGTTGCCGACGGGGTGCTGGTCGACCCGGCGGCCGCCGGCGCGTTCGCCGAAGGTTACCGGCGCCGCACCGGCGCCGATCCCGACCCGGCCGAGCTGGCCCTTCGCTGCAAGCGCGAGCGCCTGGAGCTCGACTTCGCCACCGAGGTGGCCGGGGTGGCCAGGCACCTGCCCGGAGACCGGCAGGCCAACTGGGCCGCGGTGGTCGAGCTGGCCGCCCGCCTGCCCGTCTACCGGACCTATGTGACCGAGGCGGTCTCCGACACCGACCGGGCGGTGATCACCGCCACCGCCGACGCGGCCCGGTCCGCCCTGGACGAGTCCGGGCTGGCCGCCCTCGACCGGCTGGTCGCCGCCCTGCTGCTGGAGCGGCCGGCGCCGGAGGCGGTTCGTCGCTTCCAGCAGCTCAGCGGGCCGGCCATGGCCAAGGGGGTGGAGGACACCGCCCTGTACCGCGACACCCGCCTGCTGGCCCGCAACGAGGTCGGCGGCGACCTCGGCCGCTTCGGCCGCCCGGTGGCCGAGCTGCACCAGGCCAACGCCGACCGCGAGGCCCGCTGGCCGCGGAGCCTGCTCGCCACCTCGACCCACGACACCAAGCGGGGCGAGGACGTACGCGCCCGCCTGGCCGTGCTCAGCGAGCGCCCCGACCGCTGGTGGACGCTGGCCGACCGCTGGACCGACCGACTGGTGCCGCAGCGGCCCGGCCGCGAGGGCGCCCGGGTGCACCGGGGGTCCGCGGTCGACCCGGCGGACGCGCTGGTCCTGTGGCAGACGATGGTGGGGGCGTGGCCGCTGGACCGCGGCCGCTGCCTTGCCTACATGGAGAAGGCGGTCAGGGAGGCCGGGCTGCACACCACCTGGACCGACCCCGAACCGGCCTACGAGCGGGCGGTGGCCGAGCTGGTCGAACGGGCCTATGACGACGCCACCCTCCTGGCCGAGCTGGCCGAGCTGGTCGCCGAGGTCGCCCCCGGCGGCAGGGTCAAGGCGGCCGGGCTCGCCCTGCTGCGCCTGACCAGCCCCGGCGTCCCCGACACCTACCAGGGCACCGAGACCGAGCAGCTGGTGCTCGTCGACCCCGACAACCGCCGCCCGGTCGCCTTCGCCGGCGACGGCTCCCTCAAGTTCCGCGCCACCCGGACGGCCCTGTGCCTGCGCCGCGAGCACCCCGAGCTGTTCGCCGGCTACCGCCCGATCGACGCACCCGATCATCTGGTCGCCTTCACCCGCGGCGACGACCGCCTGGCCGTGGTCGTCACCCGCCTCCCCGCCGGCCCGGTGCCCGGCCAGGTCGACCTCCCCCCCGGCCCCTGGCGAGAGCAGCTCTCCGGAACCGACCACCCGGGCGGCCCCACCCCAGCCGAGCAGCTCCTCGCCACCCTCCCGCACGCCCTGCTGGTCCGGGTCTGACCGGCAGGCCATGCCCGCCGGGTTGCCGCGTGTCCGCGCTGTCGGGGGAAGCTCCAGGCTCCGGGACGGTCAGGCCCAGGCGACCAGACCGAGCTCCGAGGGGGTGGCCAGGCCGACGTGGCGGGGGACGACCCGGACGGTGTAGCCGAAGGCGCCCGGGGTGGCCAGGGGAACCTCCCCCTCGAAGACCCAGCCGTCGTGGCTGCGGTGGCCGTTCTGCTTGAGGGTGGCCAGCTCGACCGCTGGCAGCTCGTCGGCGTCGTCGACCCGCCCGTAGGCGACCTGGACCTCGACCTCGCTCGGGTCGAGATCGCCGAGCTCGACGAAGGCGCGCACGGTGAACCTGGCCCCGAGCAGGCGCTCCCTGACGCCGTTCTCGACCCGGCGCACGGCCACCGCCGGCCAGGCCGCCGCGGCTCGCCGCTTCCAGGCCGCCAGTTCCCTGGAGGCGGCGAAGTCGTCGCCGGTCAGCCGCCGTGAGGTCGCGGCGGCCGGCAGGTAATAGCCCTCGGTGTAGTCGCGGACCATGCGGCTGGCCAGCACGGCCGGGCCGAGCGAGGCCAGGTTGTGCTTGATCATCGCGATCCAGCCCGTGGGCAGCCCGTCCGGCCGGTCGTAGAACAGCGGCAGGACCTCGTGCTCGAGCAGGTCGTAGATGGCCGCTGCCTCGAGCTGGTCGCGGCGGTCGGGCTCGATGGTCGGGTCGTCGGCCGAGGGGATCGCCCAGCCGTTCTGGCCGTCGTACAGCTCGTCCCACCAGCCGTCCCGGATCGACAGGTTGAGGCAGCCGTTCAGCGCCGCCTTCATGCCGCTGGTCCCGCACGCCTCGTAGGGGCGCAAGGGGTTGTTGAGCCAGACGTCAGACCCGGCCACCAGCGTCCTGGCCATGGCCATGTCGTAGTCGGGCAGGAACGCGACCCGGTGCCGGACGCGGGCGCCGGCCGCGAAGCGCGCGAAGTCGGCGATCAGCGACTTGCCGCCCTCGTCGGCGGGGTGGGCCTTGCCGGCGATCAGCAGCTGGATGGGCCGCTCCCGGTCGAGCAGCAGCCGGGTCAGCCGCTCCTGGTCCTCGAGCAGCAGGGTGAGCCGCTTGTAGGAGGGCACCCGGCGGGCGAAGCCGACGGTCAGCACCTCCGGGTCGAAGGCCCGGTCGATCCAGCCGAGCTGGCCCTCGCTGGACCCCCTGGCCCGCCAGGCTCGTTTCAGCCTGGCCCGCACGTCGACGACCAGCCGCTCGCGAGCCATCCGCCGCACCTGCCAGACGTCCTCGTCGGAGGCCTCCAGCAGCGGCTCCCACGATCGGCTGGCGGTACGGAAGTCGGCGCCGAGGCGGCGCTCGAACAGCTCGGTGAACTCGCGGCTGACCCAGGTGCCGGCGTGGACCCCGTTGGTCACGTGGCCGATCGGCACCTCGGCCTCTTCGAAGCCGGACCACAGGCCGCGGAACATGTCCCGTGACACCTGACCGTGCAGGCGGCTGACGCCGTTGGCGCGCTGGGCCAGGCGCAGGCCCATGACCGCCATGTTGAACATCGAGTGGTCGCCGTCCGGCTCGGCCCCCAGTTGCATGATCTGGTCGACCTCCAGGCAGGTCTCGACCCCCTCCGAACCGAAGTAGCGCTCGATGAACGAGCGCGGGAAGCGGTCGATGCCGGCCGAGACCGGTGTGTGGGTGGTGAAGATGGTGCCGGCCCGCACCGTCTCGATGGCGGTGGCCGCGTCAAGGCCCTGCTCCTGGACCAGGCGCCGGATGCGCTCCAGACCCAGGAACCCGGCGTGGCCCTCGTTGGTGTGGAACACCTCCGGCTCGATCCCGAGGGCGTGCAGGGCACGGACCCCGCCGATGCCGAGCAGGATCTCCTGGCGCAGGCGGTGCTCACCGCCGCCGCCGTACAGGCGGTCGGTGACCGCCCGCTCGACCGGGCCGTTCTCGTCGACGTCGGAGTCGAGCAGCAGCAGCGGCGCCCTGCCGACCTCGGCCCGCCACACCTGGGCGTGCAGCACGGCGTCGGGCAGGCGCACCGAGACCAGCAGCGGCTTGCCTCTGGCGTCGCTGACCAGTTCGAACGGCAGCTCGTGGGGGTTGAAGGCCGGGTAGGACTCCTGCTGGCGGCCGTCGGCGGTGAGGGACTGGCGGAAGTAGCCGGATCGATAGAACAGGCCGACGCCGACCACGGGCACGCCAAGGTCGCTGGCCGCCTTGAGGTGGTCGCCGGCGAGCACGCCGAGGCCGCCGGAGTACTGGGGCAGCACCTCGCTGACGCCGAACTCGGGCGAGAAGTAGGCGATGCGGGACGGGGCGTCGGCCAGCGTCTGGTACCAGCGCGGCTCGTCCAGGTAGCGCTTCAGGTCGTCGAGCAGGTCTTGCTGGCGGGCGATGAACCCGCGGTCGGCGGCGGCCTGCTCGAGCACGTGGGCGTCGGTCTCGTTCAGCATGCGCAGCGGGTTGTGCCCGGAGGCGTCCCAGCCGGCGGGGTCGATGGCGCGGAACAGCTCCTGGGTGGCCGGGTGCCAGCTCCAGCGAAGGTTGTGGGCGAGGACGCTCAGCGGGGCCAGGGCGTCCGGCACGGTGGGCAGCACAGTGAATCGGTGTAGAGGTCTCATGGTTGAACGATGATACAAGTGGACTCGGCTCGCCGGAGCGGGACGTCCACACCGATCAGGACGCTCAGTCACAACAGCGCAGCAACAGATCGTCGTGAGACGACGTGGGCGGGCGTGACGGCCCTCCGCTCCCGGTCAGGTCAGGTGACCTCCTGGAGGGCGCCGCTGCGCACGTCGTAGATGAAGCCGCGCACCGCGTCCTTGCTGGGTACGAAGGGGCTGGCCTTGATGCGGGCGATCGACTGGCGGATGTCGCGCTCCAGGTCGGAGAACGCCTCGAGGGCGAAGTGGGGCCGGACCCCGGTGTCGGCCTCGATGTCGGCCTTCAGCTGGTCGTCGGTGAAGGTCAGCATGCCGCAGTCGGTGTGGTGGACCAGGATCACCTCGCGGGTGCCGAGCAGGCGCTGGGAGATCGCCAGGGACCGGATGACGTCCTCGCTGACCACCCCGCCGGCGTTGCGGATGACGTGGGCCTCGCCGGCGCCCAGCCCCAGCAGGGCGTACACGTTCAGGCGGGCGTCCATGCAGGCGACAACGGCCAGGTTCCTGCTCGGGGGCATCGGCAGCTCGCCGTTGCTGAAGGAGCTGGCGAACTCGGCGTTGTTGTGCAGCAGCTCGTCGGTGACCGACACGGTGCCTCCTTGGCTCGCACGGGGCCGAGGGCGGGATCCGGCGTGCGGTGCGCGCCGGGGTGTCAGCAGACCCGGGAGCGGCCGACCTCGGCTAGCTCGGCTCCCGGATCCCCGGACAGCCGCAGGTGACGACACGCCCACAGTCGAGGGCGAGGTTCCAGACCAGCGGGATGCGGACCATGTCGGCATCAGCGTGCCTGGCCGTGCCGCCTGGCGCAAGCAGCCGGGCCGGTCAGCCCCGGACGGCCTCGATCAGGGTGATCGCCGCCAGCGCGGTCAGCACCACCCCGGTCAGCCGCCGGACCAGGCGGGCCGGGATCCGCCGGACGAGGCCGCGACCCAGGGTGAGGGCCAGCGCCGTGACCGTCCACAGGGCGAGCAGGGCGCCCATTCCGACGCTGACCGGGTCGCCGTACCTGGCGGCCAGGTTGGCCGTGGTGAGCTGGGTGATGTCGCCCCACTCGCCGACGAAGACCACGCCGAACGAGGCCAGGGCGATCCGCAGCGAGCCCTGGCCGGCGTCCGACGCCGCCCGCGACGTCTCGGCGGCGTCCCCGTCGTCGGCGCGGTCGAGCAGCAGCCAGGCGGCGCCGCCGGCGAACAGCGCCGCGGCCACGAACAGGACCAGGCGCTGGGGAAGCAGGGCGAACACGCCGCCGATCGCCACGGCGATGACCACGTGGACGCCGAACGCCGCGGCGACGCCGATGAACACGGGAAGGGGCCGGAAGCGGGTCCCGAGCACCAGCGAGGCGAACAGCGACTTGTCGGGAAGCTCGGCCGGGAAGATGACCGCGAACGTGGTCAGGGCGACGGCGAGGTTCACCGCGTCACTGTAACGAACCGGGGCCCGGGCCAGCCTCCGCCGCGGAGCGTACCCCGCCTGTTCCACGGCTTGCGTAGGCATTCCAGGTGGGCCACAGATGCTCCTTGCCAGGGAAGTTGCGACGAGAAAGACTGCGAGCCGCCCCGGGCCGGTCCCGGAGCAGGCCCTCGTGGGGGCCAAAGGGGGGGCCGTCTGGCGGGTGCGCGCGCTCACCCGACGCCGGCTCCCACGGGGGCGCTGACCCCCTCGTGCCCCAGCGCGCCGGCCGAGGATGCCCGGTGCGCATGCCCTCGGTCCGCCACAGCAATGGCACTCGCGAATGGAACGAGGATCCTCGACCGGCGCTGAGAGTGGTAGCGTGCTCAGCATGATCGGACGAATCGTGATCGAGGACATCCGTCCCCAGGTCGACTGTGGGCAGTTCACCTCCAGGGCGGTCGCCGGGGAGACGGTCCCGGTCGAGGCGACCATCTTCCGTGACGGCCACAACGAGATCGTCACCGCGGCCGTGCGGCTGAGCGGGCCGGGTGACCGCCGCGCCCAGCTGATCCCCATGGTCGAGGTCAACCACGGCCTCCACCAGTGGCGGACCGAGATCACCCTGCCCCGGACCGGCTCCTGGTGGTTGGTGATCGAGGCCTGGACCGACCACATCGCCACCTGGCGCCAGGGCACGCACAAGAAGCTCGACGCCGGCCGCGACATCACCCTCGAGCTGGAGGAGGGTGCCCAGCTGTTCGAGGAGGCGACGGCCTGGGTGCCGGCGAACGGCCGTGACCTGCTCGAGGCGGCCGCGGCCGGCCTGCGCCGCGGCGACGCCGACCCGGCTGAGCGCCTGGCCGCGGCCAGCGACACCGCCGTGGTCGAGCTGCTGGACCACCACCCGCCCAAGGACGTGACCCGCTCCAGACGGCTGGGCATCTGGGTCGACCGCCCGCGCGCCCTCTACGGCTCCTGGTACGAGTTCTTCCCTCGCTCCGAGGGGGCGACAGCCACCACCAGCGGCACCCTGAAGCAGGCGGCCGAGCGCCTGCCGGCCGTCGCCGCCATGGGATTCGACGTGGTCTACCTGCCCCCGATCCACCCCATCGGTCGCAGCTACCGCAAGGGGCCGAACAACACCCTCGAGCCCGGCCCCACCGACCCGGGCAGCCCGTGGGCGATCGGCTCGGAGGCCGGCGGCCACGACGCCGTCCATCCTGACCTCGGCACCATCGAGGACTTCGACGCCTTCGTGGCCAGGGCGAACGAGCTGGGCATGGAGACCGCCCTCGACTACGCCCTGCAATGCTCGCCCGACCACCCCTGGGTCAAGGACCACCCGGACTGGTTCCGCATCCGGCCAGACGGCTCGATCGCCTACGCCGAGAACCCGCCCAAGGTCTACCAGGACATCTACCCGCTGAACTTCGACAGCCCGGACGCACCCGCCCTGCACGCCGCGTGCAAGGGCGTCCTGGACCACTGGATCGCCCACGGGGTGCGGATCTTCCGGGTCGACAACCCCCACACCAAGCCCGTGCAGTTCTGGGAGTGGCTGATCGCCGCCGTCAAGGCCGAGCACCCCGACGTGATCTTCCTGGCCGAGGCGTTCACCCGCCCGCCGATGATGCGGGTCCTGGCCAAGGTCGGCTTCACCCAGTCGTACACCTACTTCACCTGGCGCAACGCCAAGGTCGAGCTGGAGGAGTACCTGGACGAGCTGGCCCACTCGCCCTCGGCCGAGTACATGCGGCCCAACTTCTTCGTCAACACCCCTGACATCCTGCACGCCTACCTCCAGCACGGCGGGCCGGCGGCGTTCAAGATCCGGGCGGTGCTGGCCTCCATGCTGTCGCCGTCGTGGGGCGTGTACTCCGGCTACGAGCTGTACGAGCACCAGGCCGTGCGACCCGGCTCCGAGGAATACCTGGACTCCGAGAAATACCAGTACCGGCCGAGGAACTGGTCGCAGCCGTCGCTGGCCGGCTACCTGGGCCGGCTGAACGAGATCCGTGGGGCCCACCCGGCCCTGCACTGGCTGCGCAACCTCCGCTTCCACCTGGTCGACTCGCCCGACGTGATGGCCTTCTCCAAGCAGACCGGCGAGGACGTCGTGCTGGTGGTGGTCAACCTGAACCCGCGCGAGACCCGCGACACCTTCATCCACCTGTGGATGCCCGCGCTCGGCCTGAGCTGGGACACCGGCGCCTTCGACGTCTACGACGAGCTGACCGGCCAGACCTGGAACTGGCACGGGTCCTCAAACTGGGTCCGCCTCGATCCCAATTGGGAGCCGGCCCACGTGCTCCACCTCCGTCCCAGGTAGGCAAACCGTGACCGAGCTGGAGACGGCCCTTGCCGAGTTCCTGCCGGAGCAGCGCTGGTTCGCCGGCAAGGGAAGGGCCGTCGCGGAGGTCAGGGTCGAGAGCTCGGTCCCCCTGCGTACGGCCCTGCCCAGCCTGTACGCGGTGGTGGCGGCCGTCGCCTACGTCGACGGCGGGGTCGAGCGCTACCACGTGCCGGTGGGCCACGACCGCGGGCTGGAGGCCAGGCAGCTCACCGACCGCGTCCCCGACGCGGTGATCTACGAGACCAAGGGTCCCAAGGGCGGGCCCTTCTACGACGCGGCCCGCGACGAGCGGCTCGGGGGCGTCTATCTGGACCTGCTCTCACGGGCGGCCAACGTCGAGGAGCTGCGCTTCTACCGCATGCCAGAGTGGACCGAGACGCTGCGGGGCCCCGGCAGGCTGCTCGGCGCCGAGCAGTCCAACTCCTCGCTCGTCTTCGCCAACCGGCTCATCCTCAAGCTGTTCCGCCTGCTCGAGCCGGGTGAGAACCCGGAGCTGGAGGTGACCAGGGCTCTGGCCGGCGCCGGCTTCGAGGCCTGCCCGGCCCCGCTCGGCTGGATCGAGGGCCTGGGCTCGACCCTCGGCATCCTGCAGCGGTTCTATCCCGGCAGCATCGACGGCTGGAAGCTGGCCACCGAGCGGGTGGCCGACCACTACGAGTCCAAGAACGGCGACTCCGGCAACTTCGCCGACGACGCCCGTGCGCTGGGGCGGCTCACCGCCGAGCTGCACACGGCCATGGCCCGCGCCCTGCCCAAGGTGGCTTCCGGGCAGCCCGACCTCGGCCGGCTCAGCGCCCGCCTGCTCGGCCAGCTCACCCAGGTGGCCGCCCTCGTGCCCGAGGCGACCGGCTACCGCGACGCCATCGAGGAGGTCTACACCAAAGCCGAGGCGGCCGGCGGTGGCAGCCGCTACCTGCAGCGCATCCACGGGGACTACCACCTCGGCCAGGTGCTCAAGGTCGAGGACCCGGACGGCCGGTGGGTGGTGATCGACTTCGAGGGGGAGCCGGCCCGCAGCCTGGTGGAGCGGCGGCGGCTGGCCAGCCCGCTGCAGGATGTCGCCGGGATGCTGCGCTCCTTCGACTACGCCGCCTTCCAGCCGCTGGTGCTGGGCGAGGACCCGGACACGCCGGGACCGAGCCTGCCTGAGCTGGCCCGGTTCGAGGGGCCGGCCGCCGCCTGGCTGGAGGCCAACCGGAAGGCGTTCCTGGACGGCTACCTGGCCGGGGCCGGCGACTCCGGCTGGCTCGCCGGCGACCACCAGCTGCTGCTGCGCGCCTTCGAGCTGGACAAGGCAGTGTACGAGGTGATGTACGAGGCCAGACACCGACCGCCGTGGCTACAGATCCCGCTCGGCGGCATCCGACGTCTCCTGGGAGCGAGCCCATGACGAAGGACGAGGTCGAACGGTTGGTCCGCGGCGAGCACCATGAGCCGCACCGCCTGCTCGGCGCCCATCTTGAGGACGACCGGGTGGTCGTCCGCACCTTCCGGCCCGAGGCCACCGGGGTGACGGCGGTGGCCGGCGACGAGCGGGTCAAGCTGGACCAGGTCCATCCGGCCGGACTGTTCGAGGGCACCCTCGGCGGCACGGCGGTTCCGCCCGCCTACCGGCTGGAGATCGCCTACGACGCCGGCAGCTTCACGATCGACGACCCCTACCGGTTCCTGCCAACCATCGGCGAGCTGGACCAGCACCTGCTCGGCGAGGGCAGGCACGAGCGGCTGTGGCAGCGGCTCGGGGCCCACGAGACCACCGTCGACGGCGTCGCCGGCACCGCGTTCGGGGTCTGGGCGCCCAACGCCCGCGCCGTGCGCGTGGTCGGCGACTTCAACTCCTGGGACGGGCGGCTGCACCCGATGCGGGCGCTGGGCTCCTCGGGGATCTGGGAGCTGTTCCTGCCCGGCGTCGGCACCGGCGCCAGGTACAAGTTCGAGCTGGTCACCCCCTCGGGCGCGCTCACCCTCAAGGCCGACCCGGTCGCGTTCGCGGCCGAGCGGCCGCCCAAGACGGCCAGTGTCGTCTACACCTCGGACTACACCTGGGGCGACGAGACCTGGATGGCCGGGCGGGAGCAAGGTGACGCGCCGGCGGCGCCGATGTCGATCTACGAGCTCCACCACGGCTCCTGGCGCTACGGGCTGTCCTACCGGGAGCTGGCCGAGCAGCTGCCCGACTACATCGCCGACCTCGGCTTCACCCACGTGGAGTTCATGCCGGTGGCCGAGCATCCCTACGCCCCTTCCTGGGGCTACCAGGTCTCGGCCTACTATGCCCCGACCGCCCGCTTCGGCACCCCCGACGACCTGCGCCACCTGGTCGACAAGCTGCACCAGCGGGGCATCGGGGTGCTGGTGGACTGGGTGCCGGCGCACTTCCCCAAGGACGCGTTCGCGCTGGCCCGGTTCGACGGCACGGCCCTGTACGAGCACGAGGACCCGCGCCGGGGCGAGCACCCCGACTGGGGTTCGCTGGTGTTCAACTTCGGCCGCAACGAGGTGCGCAACTTCCTGGTCGCCAACGCCCTGTACTGGCTGGAGGAGTTCCACATCGACGGCCTGCGCGTCGACGCCGTCGCCTCCATGCTCTACCTGGACTACTCCCGCAAGGAAGGGGAGTGGCTGCCCAACGAGTACGGCGGCAACGAGGACCTGGACGCGGTCCGGTTCCTGAAGGACTTCAACACCGTCACCTACCGCGAGCACCCGGGGGCGATGACGGTGGCCGAGGAGTCCACCGCCTGGCCGAGCGTCTCGCGCCCGGTCTACCTGGGCGGGCTCGGCTTCGGCTTCAAGTGGAACATGGGCTGGATGCACGACAGCCTGCAATACGTCTCCAAGGACCCGATCTACCGCCGCTTCCACCACCACCAGCTGACCTTCTCGCTCATCTACGCCTTCAGCGAGAACTTCGTCCTGCCCATCAGCCACGACGAGGTCGTCCACGGCAAGGGCTCGCTGCTGGGCAAGATGCCCGGAGACACCTGGCGGCGGTTCGCCAACCTGCGCGCCTACCTGGGCTACATGTGGGCCCATCCCGGCAAGCAGCTGCTGTTCATGGGCTGCGAGCTCGGCCAGGAGGCCGAGTGGTCGCACGAGCGCTCGATCGACTGGGACTCGCTGGCCGACCCCAACCACCGGGGCGTGCAGACCCTGGTCGGCGACCTCAACCGGGTCTACCGCGACCACCGGGCCTTGTGGGAGCAGGACTCCAAGCCGGAGGGGTTCTCCTGGATCGACCCCAACGACGTCGACGACAACGCCCTGACCTTCATCCGGTTCGCGGCCGACGGCGCGCCGCTGGTCTGCCTGTGCAACTTCTCGCCGGTGCCGCGCAGCGACTACCGGGTCGGCCTGCCCCAGTTGGGACGCTGGGTCGAGGTGCTGAACACCGACTCGGAGTCCTACGGCGGCACCAACGTCGGCAACCTGGGGGTGGTGGAGGCCGAGCCGATCGAATGGGACGGCCAGCCGGCCTCGGCCCGGGTCACCCTGCCGCCCCTGGCCACCATCTGGCTCGCCCCGCAGTGACGGGGGGAGCTCCCCTCGGGCCGCGGCTGGTCTCCGGCGGCGCGACCGTCGGGGTCTGGGCCCCGAACGTGCGCTCCCTGGCCGTTCGCCTCGGCGGTCGGACGGTGCCGCTGGAGCCGGAGGAGCGCGGCGTCTGGCGGGGGACCGTGGAGGGGGCCAGGGCGGGCGACGACTACGTCCTGGTCCTCGACGGCGAGCGGGAGCGGCCAGACCCCCGTTCCCGCCTGCAACCCCACGGCCCGCACGGCCCGTCGCGGCTGGTCGACCTGGAACCCCCGCCGCCCCCGTTCACCCCGCCGGCCCTGCACGACCTGGTCTTCTACGAGCTGCACTGCGGGACCTTCACCCCGGAGGGGACCTTCGACGCGGCCGTGGGCCGGATCGGCCACCTGGTCGCCCTCGGCGTCACCGCGGTCGAGGTCATGCCGGTGGCCGCGTTCCCGGGGGCGCGCGGCTGGGGCTACGACGGCGTCGCCCTGTACGCCGTCCACGCCGCCTACGGCGGGCCGGCCGGCTTCCGTCGCTTCGTCGACGCCTGCCACGCCGCCGGCCTGGCCGTCTTCCTCGACGTCGTCTACAACCACCTCGGCCCCGACGGCAACTACCTGGCCGAGTTCGGCCCCTACTTCACCGACCGGTACGCCACGCCCTGGGGCGCCGCGGTCAACCTGGACGGGCCGGGGTCGGACTTCGTGCGCGGGTTCGTGCTCGACAACGCCGAGCTGTGGGTGACCGGCTACGGCATCGACGGGCTGCGCCTGGACGCCGTCGGGCACCTGCACGACGGCAGCTCGGTCCATATTCTCGAGGAGCTGGCCGCCAGGGTCCATACGGCCAGGCCGGGCGCGGCGGTGGTCGCCGAGAGCGACCTGCACCAGCCCGAGCTGGTCACCGGGTACGGGATCGACGCGATGTGGGCCGACGACCTCCACCACGCGCTCCACGTCGCCCTCACCGGCGAGACCTCCGGCTGGTACGACGGCTTCCAAGATCCCCGGCTGCTGGCCAAGGCGCTCCAGGCCGGCTGGGTGTTCACCGGCCAGTACTACCCGGCGCTCGACCGCCGCCACGGCCGCGACCCGGCCGAGCTTGGCGGGGAGCGGTTCGTGGTCTGCTGCCAGAACCACGACCAGGTCGGCAACCGGGCCTTCGGCGAGCGGCTGGCCACCCTCGTCGGCCCCGACCTGGACGCCGTGGCCGGCGTGCTGGTCGCCTGCTCCCCATACCTGCCCCTGCTGTTCCAGGGCCAGGAGTGGGGCGAGACCCGGCCGTTCCAGTACTTCACCGACCTCGGGCCCGAGCTGGCCGAGTCGGTCCGGCGGGGCCGGCGGGCCGAGTTCGCCGCCTTCGACTGGTCCGCAAGCATGCCCGACCCCAACGACCCGGCCACCTTCGAGCGGTCCAAGCTCGACTGGGGCCGGGCCGGCGGGCCGGTGCTCGAGCTGTGGCAGACCCTGCTGCGGCTGCGCCGCGAGGTCCCGGCGCTCGGCAACTGCCGGCGCGACCTGGCCACCGCCCGGGTCGACCCGGAGCGGAGGCTGGTCGTGCTGGAGCGGGGCGACCCGTCGGGGTCGCGGGCACTGGTCGTGGCCAACCTTGGCGAGAGGTCCCGGCAACTCCCGGTCGACCCGGGTAAGCTGCGGCTCCGAGTCACGACCCGCCCGCGTTTGCCCAACGGCGACCTTTCTGGCGCAAGCGCAGCGGTATGGACGACTTGACTGGTTTGACGGCGCCCTAGCAGGCCGCGGTACAACTGCCCTTCGAAACGGGGGGGCGATCGGAAGGAGCGTGATGGCGGCCAGAACGGAAATCGAGCGACTCGGCCTCGGCCGGCTCGAGCGGCTGGACCTCAAATCGTTCTGGGGCGAGCAGCTGCCGGACCTGACCCCCTGGTTCCTCCAGAACATCGACCTGCTGAGCCAGACCCTCGGGATCGACATCACCCCGCTGGAGCGCGAGATCAACGTCGACACCGGCGCCTTCAACGTGCTCGGGTCCGACGCCACCGGCCGCCCGATCGTGATCGAGAACCGCCTGGAGGCCACCGACCACCACCAGCTCGGCCAGATGATCGTGCACGCCTCCGGGCTGGACGAGGCCGTGGTCATCTGGGTCGCGCCCCGGTTCCACGAGGAGTTCCGGCGCGGCCTCGAATGGCTCAACGACCGCACCGACCAGAAGGTCGACTTCTTCGGGGTGGAGATCGGCCTGGTCCGCATCGGCCGTTCGCTGCCGGCACCCGTCCTCGACGTGGTGGTGCAGCCCCGCAACTGGCGCAAGTCCGGCCGGCGGCAGGTGCCGCTGCCGATGGGAACGCCGATCCCGGGGCTGGCCGAGCCGGAGGACATCCCGCAACCGGCCGCCCACACGCCCCCGCCCGCGCCGCCACTGCCCATGCGCGCGGCGGCGGCGCCGCGCGGCCAGCACGAGCCGCCGCCATCGCGGGAGCCGCCGCGCGGCCAGCACGAGCCGACGCCCTCGCGGGAGCCGCCGGCCCCAGTGACGCCGGACACCACTTCCCCTGTGGCCGGACCACCCCCGATGGCGACCCCGCCGCCCACGGCGGCCGAGCTGGCTGGATCCTCCCTGCCGGCGCCACCGCCCACGGCGGCCGAGCTGGCCGGATCCTCCCTGCCGGCGCCACCGCCGATGGCGTCCGAGCAGGCCGGCGGAGTGCAGCCGGTCGAGCTGCGCCACCGCTTCTTCGAGGCCATGTTCGACTCGGTCGCGATCCGTCGTCCCGGCTTCCGCATCCCCAAGTTCGGCTACGAGAACTGGGTCGGCTTCGCCGCCGGACCGTTCGGCTTCTACGACGTCGCCTTCACCGCCAACGGCGCCGTCCGGGCCGGGGTCTACCTGGACATGCAGGAGCGAACATCCACCAAGCGCCTGTTCGACGACCTGTTCGCCGAGCGCCTGGCCATCGAGACCGCCGTCGGCCGCATCCTGTCCTGGGAGCGCCTGGACGACCGGCGGGCCTCCCGCATCGTCGACTACCGCGAGGTCCGCGACCTCGGCAGCCGGGAGGAGCGGCGGGCGCTGGCCGACTGGGCCGCCGAGACCGTGGTCAAGCTGATGGAGGCCCTCGACGACCGGTTGCGCTCCACCGCCCAGGTGCTCCTCTCCAGGGTCCAGGGCGGGGTCTAGCCCGCGGTCACCCGTCCGTGACCGACCCGCTGGACCTCGAGGCGCCGGAGGCCAGCGCGCGCGAACAGCTGGGGCCCGGCGTCTACGACTGCATCGCGGGTGGGGCCGACGCCGAGCTGACCATGGCCGACAATCTGGCCGCCTGGTCGCGGCTGCGGCTGCGCCCGCGGGTGCTGCGCGACGTGGCGGCGGTGTCGACCGCCACCACCGTGCTCGGCGTCGAGACCCCGACCCCGACCTGCTCGCCTAGCCCGGATCCGGCGCCGTGGGTGGCGGTTCCGCTGTCACACCCCCGGGTTAGTCTGACACCAGTGATCTCTGTATGCTGGTGTTCTACTTCAGGAGGCCCCTGTGTATCCACTGTTGCTCGATGAGCTCGCGGCCGCGCGGATCGACGAGCTCCGCCGCCAGGCGTACCGGGACCGGCTGGCGCGCTCGCTCGACCGCCCGTCCCGGGTCGCCGACGCGTCCCGCCGCTCGCTGCGCGCGTTCGGGTTCCTGCTCGTCGGGGCCGGCCTGCGCCTGGCCATGGCCGGCGACAGCCGCGGTCCGGCCAGCCGGGGCGCCGCGTGAGGCGGCTGCCCGACGCGCAGCCACCGGAGCCTGCCCGGCGCGGCTACCTGGACGGCGTGCGCGCCGCCGCCCCGATCGGGGTCGCCGCGGTCGCGTTCGGGGTGTCGTTCGGGGTCCTGGCCCGCTCGGCCGGCATGGGCCGGGTGGCCCCGGTGGTGATGTCGCTCACCACCTTCGGCGGCTCGGCCCAGTTCGCGGCCGCCTCGATCCTCGGCGCCGGCGGCGGGGTGGTCACGGCCGTGGTCGCGGCGGTGCTGCTGAACCTGCGCTACGGCCCGATCGGGCTGTCCACGGCCACCGCCCTGACCGGACCGTGGTGGCAGCGGGCGCTCACCGCCCAGCTGCTGGTCGACGAGTCCTGGGCGATCGCGCAGCGGGACGACGGCCGCATCGACCGGCACCTGCTGGTCGGCGCCGGCCTGCTGCTGCTGGTCGGCTGGACCGGCGGGACGGCCGTCGGCACGTTCGCCGGCGACCTGGTCGCCGACCCCGAGTCGCTCGGCCTCGACGCCGCCTTCCCGGCCCTGTTCCTTGCCCTGCTCTGGCCGCAGGTGGGTGAGCGCTCGCGACTGCTGGCCGCCGTCGGCGGCGCCGCCATCGCCCTCGCCCTCATGCCCTTCACCGGGGCCGGTGTGCCGATCGTGGCCGCCAGCCTGGCCTGCCTGGTCGGGGCGAGGCGGTCATGAGCGCCGTCTGGATCACCGTCATCGTGGTCGGCCTGGCCACCATCGCCATCAAGGCCGCCGGCCCCCTCCTGGTCGCCGTCCGCACGCCCCCACCACGCGCCCGGTCGGCCCTCGAACACCTGGCCCCGGCCCTGCTCGCCGCCCTGGTGGTCACCCAGAGCCTCGGTGGCGACAACGGCGGCTTCACCATCGACCCCCGCCTGGCCGGCCTCGCCGCCGGCGCCGTCGCCCTGCTCCTGCGAGCCCCCCTGCTCCTGGTCATCACCGCGGCCGCTCTCACGGCCGCCCTGGTCCGCCTGATCACCTGACGGCCCAGGCCACCCGGTCCCGTTCAGGCGGCCGAGGCCGGGCCGGCTTGCGGGCGGTCGATCCGGCTGGCAGGCTCCGTGGCCGGGATGGAGGAGACGGCATGGTGGAGGACGGGCGCCGGCGGACCGGAACCGCCGGCGGGAACGGGTTCGACCTGGCGACGGCGGTGCGGGGTGGGCCGGAGCGCTGGACTGGCGAGGTCGACCCCGGCTGGACGGTCGGGGACCGGCCCAACGGCGGGTACCTGCTGGCCATGGCCACGCGGGCCGCGCTGGAGGCGGTCGAGCAGCCGCACCCGCTGGCCGTCAGCGCCCACTTCCTGGCCCCGCCGGTTCCCGGGCCGGCCGAGCTGGCGGTGACCCGGCTGCGGGCCGGCCGGAACCTCTCCGCCGCCAGGGTGGCCATGATCCAGGAGGGCGGGGCCTGCCTGGAGGCGCTGGTCACCGCCGGCCGGATCGACCCGGACGCGGCGCCCGGCTGGCGGCGGGCCGCCGGCCCGGGCGACCTGGCACCGGTCGAGGACTGCCTGCCCGGTCGGCCCGAGCTGCCCAACGGGATGCGGGTCAACCTGCTCGACCACGTCGACATCCGGGTCGACCCGGCCACCGCCGGCTGGGTCGCCGGACGTCCCGCAGGGCGCCTGGAGATCCGTGGCTGGGTCCGCTTCCACGACGGCCGCGCCGTCGACCCGCTGGCGCTGCTGCAGGTGGTGGACGCCATGCCCCCGACCAGCTTCGAGCTCGGCCTGGCCAGCTGGGCCCCGACGGTCGAGCTGACCGTCTACCTGCGCGGCATCCCGGCTCCCGGCTGGCTGGCCTGCGTCATGCGCGGGCAGTTGTGGCAGGGAGGCTGGTTCGACGAGGAGGCCGAGGTCTGGGACAGCGCTGGCCGCCTGGTCGCCCAGTCCCGCCAGTTCGCCGGTGCCCGCGACCGCCCCCGGGCCGCCACCGCCGAGCAGCCGCCATGACGGAGCTGGGCCGCCTCGACGGCGCCGAGCCAGGTTCCTCGGCGAGTTGCCCGACACGCGTCAGCTCTGGAGGTTCTCGAAGATGCCGGCGGCGCCCTGGCCGCCGCCGACGCACATGGTGACCATCCCGTAGCGACCCTTGCGGCGGGCCAGCTCGGCCAGGAGCTGGACGGTCAGCTTGGTGCCGGTGGCGCCCATCGGGTGGCCGAGGGCGATCGCGCCCCCGTTGACGTTGACCTTGTCGATGTCGATGCCCAGCTCGCGGATGACGGCCAGGGTCTGGGAGGCGAAGGCCTCGTTGAGCTCGATCAGGTCGATGTCGTCCAGGCGCAGGCCGGTCAGCTCCAGCACCTTGGGGATGGCGACGATCGGGCCGATGCCCATGACGTCGGGGGCGACCCCGCCGACGGCGTAGCCGACGAACCGGCCGAGCGGCCGCAGACCGAGCCGCTCCGCCCGGTCGCGCTCCATCACCACCACCGCGGCCGCCCCGTCGCTGCGCTGGGAGGAGTTGCCGGCGGTGACCGAGCCCCCCCGCTTGAACACGGGCTTGAGCTCGGCCAGGGCCTCGGCCGAAGTGTCGCGGCGCGGGCCCTCGTCCCTGGCGAAGATCCCCTCCGAATGCGCCGGCCGGCCGTCGTCGCCGACCCAGTCCAGCCGGACCGGCAAGGGGACGATCTCCGGGTCGAACCGGCCGGAGTCGACCGCCGCCGCCGCCCGCTGGTGGGAGCGGAGCGCGAACGCGTCCTGGTCCTCGCGGCTGACCCCCCAGCGCTCGGCCACCCGCTCGCCGGTCAGCCCCATGGCCATGTAGTACTCGGGATGGCCGCGGACCACCTCCGGGTTGGGGGCGAAGGTCGGGGTCGGCGTCGGGGTGGAGGACATGTGCTCGGTGCCGCCGGCGACGATGGTGGTGGCGAAGCCGGTCATGATCCGCTCGGCGCCGCTGGCGATCGTCTGCAGCCCCGACGAGCAGAAACGGTTGACGGTCTGGCCGGGCACGCTGTCGGGAAGCCCGGCCCGCTGGGCGGCGATCCGGGCCACGTTCAACCCCTGGCTGCCCTCGGTGATGGCGCAGCCCAGCAGCACGTCCTCGACCTCGGCCGGGTCCAGCCCCTCGGCCCGCCGCAGCGCCTCGGCGATCGCCGCCCCGGCCATGTCGTCCGGCCGGCTGGCCCGCAAGCTCCCCCGGGGCGCCCGGCCGACCGCCGTCCGCGCACCAGACACGATCACGGCCTGCTTCATCGCACCGTTGCTCCTCGGTTCATCGGGGGGCCAACAGCGCCCCCCGGACCCCCCATCTGGGCCTGTGCCGTGGTGGTCTGCATCTTCCTCACCCTAGTTGCGCAGCGGCCTGCCGGTCATCAGCAGGGCCTGGATCCGTTCCATGGTCTTGGGCTCGTGGAGCAGCGCCAGGAAGGCCTCGAGCTCCAGGTCGAGCAGGTGCTGCTCGGTCACCCACTGGGGCAGGGACAGCTCGCCGCCGCACAGGATCCCGGCCAGGTGCCGGGCGATCACGCCGTCGTGCTCGCTGGCCTGCCCGGCCCACTGCAACGTCTGCACGCCCATCTCCAGGGCGGCAAGCGTCGGCAGGCCGGCGGCGTACACCGACGCCTCCCGGATGGGAGGCCGATAGGCGTCGGCCAGGTCGAGCACCTCCCGCTTGGCCGCGGCCAGCAGGTGCTCGGCGTTGAGCACCACCACGTCGTGCTCCTCCAGGAAGCCGAGCTCGCGGGCTTCGATCGCCGAGCTGGCCACCTTGGCCAGGCCGATCGTCTCGAACACCCGCTGCACGAACGGCCGCGCCGGCGCGTCGGGGGCGGCCAGCATGGCCGGGGCGACCACCCGTCGCAGCAGCTCCTTGCAGCCGCCGCCGGCGGGGACCACCCCGACCCCGACCTCGACCAGGCCGATGTAGGTCTCCAGGGCGGCCACCACCCGGTCGGCGTGCAGGACGATCTCGGCCCCGCCGCCCAGCGTCTGGCCGTGCGGGGCCGCGACCACCGGCCGTGGCGCGTACCGCAGCCCCATGAGCACGTCCTGCAGCGCCTTGACGGCCGCGCCGACCTGGTCGTAGGCGCCCTGGTAGGCGGCCATGCCGACCTCGCCGAGATTGGCCCCGACGCAGAAGTTGCGGGCCTGGCTGGCGATCACCATGCCGGCCCAGCCGCCGCCCTCCAGCTCCCGCAGCGCCCTGGTCCCCAGCTCGACCACGCCGGCGTCGATCGCGCTGGCCGGCGAGTGGAGCTCGAAGCACAGCACCCCGTCGCCGAGGTCGACCAGGCTGGCCGAGGCGTTGCCGGCGACCTCGCGGCCGTCCGCCTTGAGCTGCTCCAGGTCGATGACCTCCGGGTCGGCCGGGACCGGCCGGTAGTCGCGGGTCAGCGGGCTGTAGACCCGGCCGTCCCGGTAGAAGGCCTGGTGGCCGGCGTCCAGCATCTCGGCGACCCAGCCGGCGACCTCGATGCCGAGGGCCTCCATGCGGGCCACCCCGTCGGCCACGCCGAGCGCGTCCCAGGTCCGGAACGGGCCCAGCTGGTGGCCGAAGCCCCACTCGACGGCACGGTCGACCTCGACCAGCGAGTCGGCGATCTCGGGCACCCTCCGGGCCGCGTAGGCCAGCGAGGGCAGCAGGGTGTCCCTGAGGTAGCGCGCCCCCCGGTCCGTGTCGGCCGCCTCGACCAGGAAGCGCAGGCGCGACCCGAGGTCCTCGCGTTCGCGGGCCGCGGCCACGATCGGCAGGTCAGGCTTGGCCGCCGGCCGGTACTCCAGGCTGTCCAGGTCGATCACGTCGAACACGGTCTGGCCGGCTCTCACCTGGCGGCGGTAGAAGCCGCCGCCCGTCTTGTTGCCGAGCCGGCCGGCCTCCACCATCCGCCGCAGCGGCTCAGGGGCCGGCAGCACCTCGCGGCTCTCGTCGGTGGGAGCCAGCTCGTGGAGGTTGTCGGCCACCCCGACCATGACGTCGAGCCCGACCTGGTCGAAGAGCCGGAAGGTGGCCGTCTTGGGCCGCCCGACCAGCGGGCCGGTGAGGGCGTCGACCTCTTCGATCGAGTAGCCGTTGTCGAGCGCGTAGCGCACGTCGTGCATGCCGGCGAAGCTGCCGAGCCGGTTGGCGATGAAGTTGGGGGTGTCCTTGGCCACCACGGCGCCCTTGCCGAGGACCCGCTCGACGAACGCCCGCATGCGCTCCAGCACCTCGGGGTCGGTGTCGGCGGTGGGGATCAGCTCGACCAGCTTGAGGTACCGGGGCGGGTTGAACAGGTGGGTGCCCAGGAACCGGCGGCGGAGGTCCTGGGAGCGCCCCTCGGCGACCCGGGCCAGCGGGATGCCGGAGGTGTTGGAGCTGACGACCGCCTCCGGCCCGACCACCTTCTCGACCCTGGCCAGCAGCTCCTGCTTGGGCTCGAGGCGCTCGACGATGGCCTCGACCACCCAGTCGGCCCGGCCAAGCCGGTCGAGCTCGTCCTCGAAACTCCCCAGGCGGATGCGCTCGGCGAGGCGGGGGCTCGCCAGGGCCGCCGGACGGGCGGCCAGCATGCGCTCGAAGCCGGCCCGCACCACCTGCGGGCTCAGGTCGAGCAGGTCGACGGCCAGACCGGCATTGGCCGCGTGCGCGGCGATGGCCGCCCCCATGGTGCCGGCGCCGAGCACGGCGACACGACGGATGTCGTTGGTCAAGGACGCACCTCCAGGTTGGGTGGCCTCACGAGGGTACCGCGCGATCGGCCGCCGCTCTCGGGAACCAGAGCCCGTGCACCAAGAGACTCCCGGCCGGGCCGGGGCGACGGCGGCAGCTGCACCGGCTTCGGGGTCCACTCCGGCCCCGCCGAGCCGGAGCACGGCTCGGACGCGGTCGCCCCGAGACCGTTCTGTGATGGATCAGGGTCGCAACGGTGATCGGCAGCATGCCGGTTCGTTACCTACGGCGGCGAGACTACGCCCTGTCGATGCGCCGCAACCGAGAGGCGGCGAGGGCGACGCGGGCTGGGGGGTTCGCGTCGGAGCAGCAGGAGGGGGACATGCAGCTCAAGGAACTCACCGTCTGGTGGCAGCAGCGCAGGTTGGCCCGGGAGGACCGCGTCGCGTTCGACTCGGCCGCCACCCGAGAGCTCTACGAGGCGCTTGACGAGGCCTCGATGCTGGCGCCGAGGCGCTGAGCGCGCAACGACCCTGACGGGCCGGGCATTCGCCCGGCCCGTTCGGTTGCTGTGGCAGAGTGGCGGCATGTCGCACGAGCACGTCTGGAGCGCGGCCGCCACCCAGCGCGGCCGCCTGGCCGTGGTCTTCGCGATCACCGTTGCCGTGCTGGTGGTCCAGGTCGTCGGGGCCGCCCTCAGCGGCAGCCTGGCCCTGCTGGCCGACGCCGGTCATGTGCTGGCCGACGGCGCCGGGATCGGCCTGGCCCTGCTGGCGATCCGGTTCGCCGCCCGGCCGGCCACCCCCCAGCGGACCTTCGGGTACTACCGACTGGAGATCCTGGCCGCCGTGGTCAACGCCGTGCTGCTGTTCGGAGTGGCCGGGTTCGTGCTGGTCGAGGCCTGGCGGCGGCTGACCGACCCCCCGGCGGTGGCCAGCGGGCTGATGCTGGGCGTTGCCGCCGCCGGGTTGGCCGCCAACTCGGTGTCGATGTGGCTGCTGCGTCACGGCCAACAGCACAGCCTGAACCTGCGCGGCGCCTACCTCGAGGTCTGGGGCGACCTGCTCGGCTCGGTGGCGGTGCTGGCGGCGGCCGCGGTGATCGCCGTCACCGGCTTCGACGCCGCCGACCCGATCGCCTCGGCCCTGATCGGCCTGTTCATCCTGCCCCGCACCTGGCGACTGCTCCGCGAGGCCGTCGACGTGCTGCTGGAGGCGGCGCCCAAGGGCGTCGACCTGTCCGAGGTCCGCCGCCATCTGCTCGAGACCCGGGGAGTGGCGGACGTCCACGACCTCCACGCCTGGACCATCACCAGCGGCCTGCCGGTCCTCTCGGCCCACGTGGTGGTCGACCGTGGGGTCGATACCGGCAAGGTGCTGGACGGGCTGGGCGCCTGCCTGGCCGGCCACTTCGACATCGAGCATTCCACCTTCCAGCTCGAGCTGCCCGAGCATCGCGGCCACGAGGGGGCGACCCACCGGTGACCACCATCACCGACAGCGCCGGCGTGGCGAGCCTGCGGTCGGGCGGCGACGACCTGACGCGCCTTGACCAGGTCTAGATCGGCGCCGGGGCCTCGGCCGCCTGCTCCCTGGTGCCGCCGCGGGCGCTTGGGAGCAGGAACACCAGCAGGAAGCAGGCACCGAACACGGCGACCTCGAACAGCAGGGTGCGTTCGAACGCCTCGGAGAAGTTCTGCCGGCGCCCGACGTCGGCGGTCGCGCCGACGACCTGGCCGACCCGTTCCTGGCCCTGACCCTGCGCCTGCGCCTGGGCGCAGCTGGCCGGGACGGCGGACGGGTCCTTGGCGTTGGCCCGGTCCTCGAAGCAGGTCTGGAAGCCGGCCGCCACCTGCCGGGTGGCCGCGGGCGGGAGCCCGGCGGTCGTCTGGAGCTCGGTGCGTAGGCGGGGGGAGAGGTCGGCGGCCACGCCGGCGGCCTGGCTGCCGAGGAGCCCGAAGAAGACCACGCCGATCAGCGCCACCCCGACGGCGCCCCCGACCTGCTGGACGGTGGACAGCACGCCGGAGGCGGCACCGGCGTCCTGGCCCCTGATGCCGGCCAGCACGACGTTGACCAGCGGGGCGACCACGCTGCCGAGCCCCAGGCCGCAGACGAACAGGGCCGGGAGCAGCTGCCAGGAGTGGACGGCGCCGCCGTAGCGATCGACCGTCCAGATCAGCGCGACCATGCCGGCGACCAGCAGCAGGGCGCCGGCACTGAGGATGCGCCGGCCAAGCTGTGGCGCCAGGCGGACCGAGGCGGCCGAGGCCAGCGCCGAGCCGACCGCGAACGGGGCCCCGGTGAGGCCGGCGTGCAGCGCGGTGAAGCCCAGCCCGATCTGCAGCCACAGCGAGAAGGTGAGGAAGAACGCCGGAATGCCCATGAAGAAGATCCCGGACACCGCCAGGCCGCCGACGAAGGGCCGGTGGCGGAACAGGTCGAGGTCGATCAGCGGCGACCCGTCCGCGGCCTTCTTGCGCCGCTCGTAGGCCGCGAACACGGCCAGCACCGGCACGGACGCGGCCATCGACAGGAAGGTCCAGAGCGGCCAGTCGAGTTCGCGCCCCTGGACCAGCGGGAAGACCAGCAGCAGCAGCCCGGCGGTGACGATGCCGACGCCGACCGGGTCGGGCCGCAGCGCCCTCGGTGCCCTGGACTCGACCAGGTACAGGGCCGCCGCGGTCAGGGCGGCGACGCCGATCGGGACGTTGACCAGGAAGATCGGACGCCACCCGAGGCCCAGCAGGTCGCCCTCGATCAGCAGCCCGCCGACCAGCGGGCCGGTGATGGTGGCCAGCCCGATCGTGGCCCCGAACAGGCCGAAGGCGGCACCCCGCTCCCGCGGCGGGAAGGTGACCTGGATGACCGAGAGGATCTGGGGGAACATGATCGCCCCCATCAGCCCCTGCAGGACCCGGGAGCCGATCAGCATCCCCGGGCTCTGGGCCAGCCCGCACAGGGCGGAGGCGAGCGTGAACCCGGCCATGCCGACCATGAACAGGCGCTTGCGCCCGAAGATGTCGCCGAGGCGGCCGCCGGTGATCAGCATGACCGCGAAGGCGAGCTGGTAGCCGGCCAGCACCCACTGGACCTGGGAGTAGGTGGCGTCCAGGTCGCGCTGGATCGAGGGGATGGCCACGTTGACGATGCTGATGTCGACCAGCTGCATGAAGCCGGCGGTCAGCACGACGGCCAGCCCGACCCAGCGGCGTGGGTCGGCGCCGCCGGGCGCCCGCCCGGGTTGGGCGGTGGCGGTCGGGGTGCTCATGGTCGTTGCTCCGTGTCGGGGTTGGATGGTTGCGTCGGGGCCAGACCGGCCAGCAGCGTCGCCACCAGCTCGGCGGCCGGGTCGGTACGCTCGCCGAAGGGGAGCGTCTCGGGCCCGGTCATCAGCTCGACGAACACGAGCTGCTGGCAGGCGCCGAGCAGGAGCACGGAGGCGGCGGCCGGGTCGGCACCGGGGGCGACCCGGCCGAGCGCCTGCTCGGCCCGCAGGTAGGCGACGACCGGTTCCCAGGCCCGGTGCGGCCCGCCGCCGCGGCCGGCCAGCAGCGTCCGGAACCGCCGCAGCAGCTCCGGGTCGGCGAACAGCGAGGAGCCGAGCGGCAGCACGTCCCGGTACAGGCGCAGGGCGCTCCGCGCCAGCTCGGTCAGGTTGCCCTCCACCGTCCCGGTGCCGGCCCGACCCGGTAGGTGGCGGACCACCTCGATGAAGGCGGGCAGGAGCTTCTCGTGGACCGCGCGGACCAGGTCGAGCTTGTCGGCGAAGTGCAGGTACAGGGTCCCCTCGGCGCAGCCGGCCTCCCTGGCGATCTCTCTGGTGGTCGCTCTGCTCAGGCCCTTGGTGCGCAGGACGCGCTCGGCGGCGTCGACCAGCTGGCCCCGGGTGCCGGTGCTCCGGGGGGTGAGTGAGTACTCATTCATCGAGCCGGAAGCCTATGAGTGGGCGCTCACTCATGTCAAGGGCCAAATAGCAGGGGGAGCCGGATCCGGCTCCCCCTGCACGGTGGCGGTGCTCAGTCGTGGAGCACGGCGATGCCGTCGTGTTCGACGGTGCCGCCGGGGCCGCTGGACTGGATCAGCAGGTGGCCGTGGAACGACTCGTCCGGGTAGCGCCAGGAGAGCGACCAGAGGTGGTCGCCTTCGCTCCGGGTGTCGACCCCGAGCAGCCTGGCGTGGGGCCGACCGCCGGTTCCGGCGGGCACCAGCAGGAAGCGGACCTCCTCGGTGTCGGTGGCCTTGAGCCGGACCGTGAAGGTGCCCGAGCCGGTCAGGGTGACCAGCTTGGCCGAGGTCGACGGCGCCGGGTTGGTGATGACGTCGGAGATCTGGGGGGCGGCCCCGTCGGTGGCGAAGCGGATGCGGACCGCGGTGGCGGACATGATCCCGATGTCGGCACCGGTGTCGCCGCTGAAGACCACCCAGCCGGCGTCACCGGAGGGGCTGGCGAACCTGACCGGGCCGCTGAACGGCGCCAGCTCGGTCGCGCCGCCGTTCACCAGGCCCTTGCCGAGCACGCGGTCGGCGCCGCGACGGTCCTCGGTGACGGTCACCTTCACGGTGCCCTCGTAGGCGGTGGACAGGCCGCTCACGGTGAGCGGCGAGAGGATGCGGGAGAAGGGCAGCGGCTGGTCGACCTCGATGGTGTTGATGGCCCTGGCCCCGGTTGCGACCCAGCCGTTGGTGTAGCGGTGCAGCTGCACCAGCGTGGTCACCTCGTGGAGCAGGCGCCCGCCCTCGCCGGCCCGTGGGTGGAGGCCGACCTCGGCGGTGACCGCGCCGGTCGCCCGGTAGGAGGCGGCCACCGGGTCGCGCATGCCCAGCTCGCGCATGAACCCGACGGCGACGGCCTTGGCGGCCCGGTCGTTGGAGGTGGTGGTGCCGTCCTGCTTGGGGGCGGAGGCGGTGCCGCCCTTGGCGTTGGCGGCGGAGGTGGAGGTGGTCGGAGCGGCGGCGGCGGCAGGCCGGGCCGGCGCGCCGCTGTCACGGCCGACCATGAAGGCGGCGGCGACCCCGATGGCGACGGCGAGCACGCTGGCGACGGCGACGAGACGGAACTGGACTGGACGCATTGCTGACCCCCGGTCGACGGCTCCTGTCTGGAGCGGTCGAGTCCAGCTTCGCCCTATCCGGTCACGAAACCCGATCGGCACCGTCTCGGGCGCATCCCCGATCGATCTCCGGCCGGTCTCGGTTGGTGCTCCGGTCCGTTATCCGGTGACCTTGACCGTGCCTCGTATGTCGCCATGGCTGCCGCAGCGATGGGCGTAGGTGCCGGCCCGTCTGGAACAGGCTACGAGAGCTCCGCGCCCTCCTCCAGCCGGCCGGAGCCGAAGCCGCCCCGCCGGCGGTGACGGTTATGGGTCACGCCGATGTCCTGGTTCTCCCGCTTGACCCGCTCCCTCGCGGTTTCCCGTTTGCCAACCTACCGGGTCAAGGAGCACGCTGCTGGTCGCCATGACCGCCCAAGCTACAGGGAACCTGGCGCCATGACCGAAGGCCGGCTCGCGCCCGAGGAGGTCCGGACGCGGACCTTCAGCAGGGTCGTGCGCGGCTACCGGCGGCGTGAGGTGCGCCGATTGCTGGAACGGGCCGCCGCCGACCTGGTCCGTCTGCGGAACGGGCTGGTCGCGGCCGGGCCGGACGACCCGCCGCCGCTCACCCCCGAGGAGGTCGAGGAGGCCCGGTTCCAGCCGTCGCTCGGCGGCTACGAGATGGACGAGGTGGACCGGTTCCTGGACCGGCTGATGGTCGAGCTGGAACGCGCCGCCCGCGAACCGCCGCGCCCCCCCTCCGCCCTCCCGGCCCCCCTGCCCTCGCCCCGTCCCGCGGCCCCTCAGCCACCGCGGGTGGCGCCGGCATGGCAGCCCCCGCCCCCCAAACCCCCACCGGCGACGGGGCAGCCGCTCCCGGCCCCGGTCCCGGACGAGGCGCTGTTCCCGCCGCCTTCGGTGCCGCCGTCCTCCGCGCCGGCGCCGCCCCCGCCCGCACCCTCCGCACCCGCGCCGGTGCACCCAAGCCCACCGCCACCGACGCCGGCGCGGCCGCTGACGCCGTCGGAGGTGGAGACGCGGAGCTTCGACCGGGGCGCGCCGGGGTACCTGCCGGCGCACGTCGACCTGTTCCTGGCCAGGGCGGCCCGCGCCCTTGCCGGCCGCGACGGGAACGAGCCGCTGACCCGGTGGGACGTGCTGCGGCAGCGCTTCCCGCTCGGTCCCCGCGGCTACGCGACCGGCGAGGTCGACGCCTTCCTGGTCAGGCTGGCGGCGCAGTTTCCCGATCCCGACCCCGCCGCCCAGCAGGAGATCCTGCGCAAGCTCCAGGGCGACTGACCGGGTGGCGTCAGGCCCGCCGCAGGTCGACCGGCACCACCGGCTCCGACGTCGGCCCGGGCGACCCGGTCGACGGGATCGTCCGGCTGCTGCTGCCCCTGCTTCGGAGCCGCCGGCCCAAGGGTCGGGTCTGGGCCCGCTATGGTTGGGGTAGGGTCAGCGGTGATGCCAAGCCCAGCCACCTTCGGTACCTGGACGGAGCTGCGACCCGGCCACCGACGCCAGCCCGACCCGTCCTTCTATGCCGAACGCCTCGAGGAGGCGGTCCTGGCCGAGCAGCTCGGCCTTGCCGCCGTCTGGGGCAGCGAGCACCACGCGGTCGAGGACGGCCACCTCTCCCAGCAGCTCCCGTTCCTGGCCGCGGTGGCCGCCCGCACCTCCAGGATCCGACTCGGGACCGGGGTGCTGCTGCTGCCCCTGTACCGGCCGCGGGAGGTCGCCGAGCAGGCCGGGGTGGTCGACCTGATCGCCGGCGGCCGCCTGGTGCTCGGCTTCGGCGGCGGCTACGTGGAGCGCGAGTTCGAGGCCTTCGGAGTCGACCGGTCCAAGCGGGGCCGGCTGCTGGAGGAGAAGCTCGCCGTGGTGCGCCGTGCCCTTGCCTTGGGGGTGGCCGCCGACGGACCCGACGGCACCGACCTGCCGGTCGGCCCGCGCTCGCCCCAGCCGGGCGGCCCGCCCCTGTACCTGGGCGGCACCGCACCCAAGGCCCTGGACCGGGTGGCCAGGCTGGCCGAGGGCTGGTTCGCCCTGGCACATTTCCGCTGGCAGAAGACGGCCGAGGGCTGGCCCGTGCTGGCCGAGGCGCTGGAGCGGGCCGGCCGGCCAACCGCGGGCTTCCCGGTCGTCGTCGGCGTCCACCTGCGGGTCAGCGACGACCCGGAGCGGACCTGGGCCACCGAGCTGGCCCCGGCGGTCGCCTACCAGCTCGACCGCTACTCCGACTGGAGCACCGACCGCGAGCAGCCGCGGCCCGACCCGATCGACCCAGGCCGGCTCAAGCGCTCGGCCGTGTTCTGCGATACCGCCGAAGGCATCGTCGCCGCCTTGACCGGGTTCCAGGAGCAGCTCCCCTTCACCCACGTCTGCCTGTGGAGCCGTCCCCCGGGAACCAGCCACGAAGCCGCCTGCGCCAACCTGGAGCGGGTGGCCGGCGAGGTCGCCCCGGCCTTCGCCGGACCGGAGCCTCCCTGGCGCGCCCCGGCGGCCGGGACAGCGACTGACTGACCGGTACGCGAAACGAGGACGCCGTGCGGGCAAGCGTCTGAGCAGGCGTTTTCCTCGCGGCGTGGCATTGTCGTGGCCTTCCCTTACACTCGGCGGCATGTCTGCAATCCAAGCATCTGACCTGATCCACCGGTTCGGCGAGGTGGAGGCTGTCCGGGGTGTCAGCCTGGAGGTCGCCGAGACCGAGATCTACGGCTTCCTCGGCCCCAACGGGGCCGGCAAGTCGACCATCGTCCGCATCCTGACCACCCTGCTCCAACCGACCAGCGGGTCGGGCTCGGTCCTCGGCCACGACGTCACCCGCGAGGCGACCACCGTGCGCCGCCTGATCGGGGTCGCCCTCCAGGAGGCCGGCCTCGACCCCAAGCAGACCGGCCGCGAGCTGCTGACCCTCCAGGGCAAGCTGTACGGGCTGAAGGGCCGGGCGCTGTCGACCCAGGTCGGTGAGGTGACCGAGCTGGTCGGCCTGACCGACGCCATCGACCGGCGCATCCAGACCTTCTCCGGCGGGATGAAGCGCCGCCTCGACCTCGCGTCGGCGCTGCTGCACCGGCCGCGGGTGCTGTTCCTGGACGAGCCGACCACCGGCCTCGACCCGCTGTCGCGGGCCTTGATCTGGGATCGGCTCCGCGAGCTCCGCCAGCGGTTCGGGGCCACCATCTTCCTGACCACCCAGTATCTGGAAGAGGCCGACGAGCTGGCCGACCGCGTGGCCATCATCGACCACGGCCGGATCGTCCGGCAGGGCACCCCGGCGGAGCTGAAGGCCGAGGTCGGCGCCGACGTGATCGACGTCACGGTCGAGGAGCGGGAGGCGGGCGCGGCCAGGTCCGCCATCCAGCAGCTGCAGTCCAGCGGTGAGCTGCCGGCCGGGGAGCTCCGCGGCACCCAGGCCGGCTACACCCTGTTCGTCCCCGACGGGCCGCAGAACATCGCCGTGCTCATCCGGGGCCTCGACCGGGCCGGGGTGCGGTTCGGCGCGGTCAGCGTCTCGCGGCCCACGCTGGACGACGTGTTCCTGGCCGCCACCGGCGGCCGCATGGCCGCCGCGGACCAGGACGGCGAGGGCGGCCAGGAGCGCACGCCCGAGCCCGCCGGGACCGCGAGGGGGTCGTCGTGAGCGCCGTCGGCCACAGCGCCGGGGGGCCGGTGGGACGCGACCCCGCCACCGGCGAGCCACAGACCCTGGCCGCGCCGGCCGGGCTGGTCTCCGACGTGGTGGCCATCACCGGCCGGGCGATCCGGGGCATCCTGCGCGAGCCGGAACTGTTCATCTTCGCGCTGATCATCCCGCTGTTCTTCTTCGTGGTCCAGATCGGCGCCCTGGCCGACGTGGCCGAGGGCCAGCTCGGGATCGGCGACTACGCCGCCTTCCAGCTGCCCATCTCCATCCTGTTCGCCGCGGCCAGCACCTCGGGCGGCAACGCGCTGGTGCTGGACATCTCCAACGGCTACTGGGACAAGCTCTCCCTGACCCCGGCCCACCGCTCGGCACTGGTCATCGGCAACCTGTTCGGGGAGCTGTTCGCGGTGCTCGGCTACAGCCTGGTCCTGCTCATCTTCGGGTGGGCGATCGGGATCCGGTTCGCCGGCAACGAGCTGGTCGGGGCGGCCGGGCTGCTGGCACTCACCTTGATGTTCGGCGTCGGCTTCGCGGCGGTCAGCATCTCGGTGGCGCTGGCGACCGGGTCGGTGCGGGCCACCCAGTCGACCTTCATCATCTTCTTCCCGTTGCTGTTCCTCACCCCGAGTGCATTGCCGCGGGAGCTGATGACGGGCTGGTTCGAGACGGCGGTGAGCGTCAACCCGATGACCTATGTGGTCGAGGCGGCCCGCAGTTTCCTGTTCGGCTACGACGCCGGGGTGGTGGCCAAGGGCGCGCTGGCGGCCGCCTTGTTCAGCGCGGTCACCTTCGGCCTGACCGCGCTGGCCTTCCGGCGCCGCGTCCGCATGGGCTAGCGGTTCTACTGGCGGTTCTACCGGGCGCGGCAGGCTCGTGTGCTTCCGGGCCGGAAGGGTAGGGGAGGCGGCTGATGGAGCGGCGGGCGCTCGGGTCGAGCGGTTTCGAGGTGCCCGTGGTCGGCATGGGGACATCGCGGACGTTCGACGTGCGCGGCCGGGCGGCCGAGGTGACCAGCCGCAGGATCGTCGAGGAGGCGCTGGCGCAAGGTGCGAACCTGTTCGACTCCTCGCCCATGTACGGCGAGGCCGAACGGGTCCTCGGGTTGGCCCTGGACGGGCGGCGCGACCAGGCCATCGTCGCCACCAAGGTCTGGACCCCCGACGACGACCAGGCCGAGCGCCAGGTCAAGGCATCCCTGGCCTACGCCCACGGCCGCGTCGAGTTGTACCAGGTCCACAACCTGGTCGCCTGGCCGGCTCGGCTCGACCGGCTCCAGCGGCTCCGCGACGAGGGTCTGGTCGAGGTCATCGGGGCCACCCATTACGACCCGGCCGCCTTCGAGGAGCTGACGGCGGTGATGCGCAGCGGCCGCATCGGCTTCGTGCAGGTCCCCTACAACCCGCTGGAACGCGAGGTCGAACGGGCTCTGCTGCCGCTGGCCGAGGAGTTGGGGCTGGGCGTGATGCTGATGCGGCCGTTCGGCCGCGGCTCGGTGCTGCGGCGCTGGCCGGCCCCTGCCGAGCTGGCCCCGCTGGAGCCGTTCGGGGTCGCGACCTGGCCCCAGGCGCTGCTCAAGTGGGGGTTGTCCGACCCACGTTGCACCGTGTCGATCCCGGCGACCTCCCGACTCGGTCGCATGACCGAGAACGCCGCCGCGGGGGAGCCGCCCTGGTTCGGCGCGGACGAGCGTGACCTAGTGACCCGTCTGGCTACGCGCTCCTAGAAACCGCTACCCTCGGTGGTTCGGGATCGTCGCCTCGGCGCGGCCCGTCGTCTCGGCCCCGCTTCGGAGGAGGATCTCTGCCCGGCTACGCGGCCGCCCTCTCGGGCCTCTCCGACGCCGAGCTGCAACGGCTGCTGGAGCGCCGCCCTGATCTTCTGGCCCCTGCGGCGCCGGCGTCGTTCCCGGAGCTGGCCGGCCGGGCCGGCGCCCCCGTGTCGCTGGCCGCGGCCATGCGATCGCTCGACCTGGGCGCGCTCCGCCTGGCCGAGCTGCTGGCCGTGGTCGGTCTGCCAACCACCGTGGCCGCGTTGGCCGAGGCGGCCGGGCCCGGGCTCGACCGCGGGCGCCTCCGGGCCGGCCTGGCCGCCCTGGCCGAGCTGGGCATCGCCCTGCCCGGTCCGGACGGGACCATCTCCGGCCCGCCACGGCTGGGGGCGCCGTTCGGCCGACCGGGCGGGCTGGGCCCGCCCGTCGCCGAGCTGGCCAAGGTCGGGGTGAGCGCCGAGCGGCTGGACCGCATCCTTGCCAACCTGGGCATGCCGCCGCCGACGGGTGCCGGCAAGGCAGCCCTGGTGCGGGCGGTGAGCGCGGCCCTGGCCGATCCCCGGGTGGTGGCGAGGGCGGCGGCCGGGGCCGACCAGGATGCGAGGCGGCTCCTGGACGAGGCCCTGGCTGCGCCCGGGCCGATCACGGTCATGGGGGTGGGCTACGGCCGCTTCGCCGGCTACCCGGACGCCGAGCCGGCCAGCTGGCTGCTGGATCGTGGCCTGCTGCTGCCGGTCACCTACAGCCAGCTGGTGGTGCCGAGAGAGGCCGCCCTCGGCCTGCGCGGCGGCCTGGTCTTCCCGGAGTGGCCGGCGCCGCCGGTGATCGAGCCCCTGGGCCGGCTCCAGGACGGGCCGGCCAGGGCGGCGGCCGCCGCCACCAGGGCCGTGGTGGCCGCCGAGGGCGTCTGCGCCCGGCTCGACCGCGAGCCGCTGGCGCTGGTCCGGGCCGGCACCGTCGCCATTCGCGACCTCAGGCGGCTGGCCCGTGACCTCAGCCTGGCCGACGAGGAGCTCGCCCTGGTGGTCGACCTGCTGGTCGAGGCGGCCGTGCTCGCCGTCGGCGGCCCGTTCGGCCAGCGCTCCCTCGGCCTGCGACCAGAGGCCGACGCCTGGCTGGCCGCTCCACGGGCCCGCCGCTGGGCCGACCTGGCCGCCGCCTGGCGTGCCGCCGACCTGGCCGTCGAAGACCACCTCGTCACCCGCCAGGGCCCAGCCTCCAAGGACGCCACCGGCGATCGCGCCCGCCCCCTCGCCGGCCGCCGCCTGGCAGCCGCCGCGGCCCGCCGCCGCAGCCTGCTCGAAGCCCTCACCACCCTTCCGGCCCAGGCCGCCGCGCTCGACACCCTGGCGGCGCTGCTGGCGTGGCGGCAGCCGATGGCCTGGCCGCCGGCATCCCGGGGAGCTCAGGATCCCGCCGGGGCCGGGATCGACGAGCTGGAGGCGACGGTTCGGGCGGTGCTGGACGCGGCCACCTTCCTGGGGGTGGCCGTGGCCGAGGGGGGTCGGGCCCAGGCTGGGCTGGCCGCCGAGGGGTGGCTGGCCGGCGCGGGGCCCGCGGTGCTGGCCGAGGTGGCCGCGTCCGTGCTACCCGACGGGTCCGACCGGTTCCTGATCGCCGGGGACCTGACCGTCGTCGCGCCAGGGGGACTGGCGCCCGGGGTCGAGACCCGGCTCGCCGGCCTCGCCGACCGCGAGACGGCCGGGTCGGGGACCTGGCGCGTCCACGACGCAAGCCTGCGCCGGGCGTTCGACGAGGGACGGTCGGCCGACGAGGTGCTGGACTTCCTGCGGCGGCACTCCTCGACCCCGCTGCCCCAGGCGCTCGAGTACCTGGTCGCGGAGGCGGCCCGCCGGCACGGGCGGCTCCGGGTGGGCGGGGCCGCCACCTACCTGCGCGGCGACCCTGCCCTCGTCACCGGGGCGGTCCGCTCGGCGGCGGGCCGGCGGCTCGGGCTGCGTGAGCTCGCCCCCGGGGTGGCCGTCACCGGCCGCAGCCAGGCGGAGCTGCTGGCGGTGCTGCGCAAGGCCGGGGAGGCGCCGCTGGCCGAGGAGGCGGACGGCAGCCCCCGACCCGAGGGCCTCCGTCCGGTGCGCCACGCCCAGCGGCCGGGCCCCGACCGGCTCGGGCGCGCCGCCACGGCCGGCAACGGGCGTGACGGGCACGGTTCCCACGAGGCCGACCCGGCCGCCGCGGTCGCCCGCCTCAGGGGCCGGCTCCCGGTCCAGGCCGCGACCGGCACGGACCAGAGGGCGGCGCGTGGCTGACGGAGCCCTGATCGTCCAGAGCGACCGCAGCGTGCTGCTCGAGGTCGACCACCCGCGCGCCGACGCGGCCAGGACGGCCATCGCACCCTTCGCCGAGCTCGAGAAGAGCCCCGAGCACGTCCACACCTACCGGTTGACCCCGCTCGCACTCTGGAACGCCCGGGCCGCCGGCCTGACGCCAGAGCAGGTCACCGCCGCCCTGCAGGAGCACTCCCGCTACCCGGTGCCGCCGGGACTGCTCACCATCCTGGTCGAGACCATGGGCCGCTACGGCCGCCTGGTCCTGCTGGCCGACCCGGACGGCCGCCTGGTGCTCACCTCCCGCGACCCGGCCGTGCTCGAGGAGGTCGTCCGTGCCCGCAAGGTCGCCCCCCATCTGGGCGAGCGCCTCGCCCCCGACCGGGTCGAGGTGCCGCTGGGCGAGCGGGGGCGGCTCAAGCAGGCCCTGCTCGCCCTCGGCTGGCCCGCCGACGACCAGGCCGGCTACGTCGAGGGCGCCCCGCTCCCGGTCGAGCTGCTGGAAGCCAACGCCACCACCGGCGACCGGTTCGGCCTCCGGCGCTACCAGCGGGAGTCGGTCGCCGCCTTCGCCGCCGCCGGGTCGGGGGTGATCGTGCTGCCCTGCGGGGCCGGCAAGACCCTCGTCGGCATCGGCGCCATGGCCGCGGTCGGCGCCCGCACCCTGATCCTGGTGACCTCGACCCTTGCCGCCCGGCAGTGGCGCGACGAGCTGCTCGACCGCACCAACCTCGAGCCGGCGCAGGTGGGGGAGTACTCGGGCGCCCGCAAGGAGATCGCCCCGGTCACCATCGCCACCTACCAGGTGCTGGTCGCACGGCGCGGGGGCCGCCACACCCACCTGGACCTGCTCGGCCTCCAGGACTGGGGCCTGATCGTCTATGACGAGGTCCACCTGCTGCCGGCCCCGGTGTTCCGCATGACGGCCGAGATCCAGGCCAGGCGCCGGCTCGGCCTGACCGCCACCCTGGTCCGCGAGGACGGGCGCGAGGCCGACGTGTTCAGCCTGATCGGGCCCAAGCGCTACGACGTGCCCTGGCGCGACCTGGAGGCCCAGGGCTGGGTGGCGGCCGCCGACTGCGTCGAGGTCCGGGTCGACCTGACCGACGAGGAGCGGATGGATTACGCCCTGGCCGAGCCGGAGGAGCGGTACCGGCGGGCGGCGACCGCCCGATCCAAGCTGCCGGTGGTCGCCAGCCTGGCAACCGCCCATCTGGCCGACCGGGTGCTGGTCATCGGCCAGTACCTGGACCAGCTGCGGACCCTCGGCGAGCTGCTGGACGCCCCGGTCATCACCGGCGACACCCTGGTCAAGGAGCGGGAGGAGCTGTTCGCGGCCTTCCGGGCCGGGGAGCTCGGCCGGCTGGTCGTCTCCAAGGTGGCCAACTTCTCCATCGACCTGCCAGAGGCCAACGTGGCCATCCAGGTCTCCGGCACCTTCGGCAGCCGCCAGGAGGAGGCCCAGCGGCTCGGTCGCATCCTGCGGCCCAAGGCCGACGGCGGCCGGGCCCGCTTCTACACCGTGGTCAGTCGCGACACCAACGACACCGAGTACGCCCAGCGCCGCCAGCGCTTCCTCGCCGAGCAGGGCTACGCCTACCAGCTGATCGACGCCGCCGCCATCCTGGCGACCCGGACCTGACCGCGGCAGCTGTGGACAACCGGCAGGGTGGCCGAGATCTGGGTGGCCCTCATCTGGCGCTCGATGCCCGACCTCGGCCCGTCGTTCGAGCAGTCGCCAACGGGCGCGGCAGCGCGCCGAGCGCTGATCCCCCGCGCCAGGCCCCCGGAAACGCGAAGGGCCCCCACACCGGGGGCCCTTCGTCAGGGAAGCCCTACCTGGCCGCGTGCCCGCCTCTGATCCGGCCGAGCAGGAGGAACAGAGCGCCAACCCCGACCAGCGCGATCCCGGCCAGCAGCGTCGGGCCGGAGCTCGCCCCGGTGAACGGCAGCTGACCGCCCCCCGAGGTGGTGCTGGTGGCCGCGCCGACCGCGCTGTCATCGGTGGTCGGCGGCGCCGGGGAGGTGGACGGGGCCACCGTAGGCTGCGTGGCGGTGGTCGGCGGTGGTGCCGTGGACGCGGTCGGCGATGTCTCGGCGCACTGGTCGGCCGGCGGGAGCTTGTCGCTGCCCTCGTTGGTCGACTCCTCGCCGCCCTTCCAGTGGGCTTCGGCGGTGACGGTGATCGTCCCGGTGGTGCCGGCGGGCAGGTCGAAGTGGCCGGAGAACTGGTTGTGGTGCGGCGCGAACACGTCGGAGGGCAGCTGCTCGACCTTGCCGTTCAGCTCGTAGGAGACGTCGACGGTCGCCTCGTGGCCGGTCTCCCAGGCCCGAACGGTGTAGTGCACCCGGACCTGGCCGTCGAGGCAGCGGGCGTTGACGATGACGTTCGAGTGCCAGGCCAGGGCCGGAGAGGCCAGCACCGTGGCCAGGAGCAGCGCTCCGAGGCCGACTGCTGACGCCGCTCCGGGGCGGCTACGGATTCTCATGCTGTCTGCTCCTTTCAGGTGCCGGGGACGTGAGAACAGGGCCGATCTGGGCGGTCAGGCGCTTGTCGGTGCCCGCAAGGCGGTGCAACAAGGTGGTGCAACGGGGGACGCAGTCACCAAAGCGGTCAAACCATAACCGAATCCCCCAACCAGTCAGAGCGATCCGGCAACCACAGCGCCACGAGATGGTTGCGATCCGATAAAGGCGGGATCCGCGCGCACGCCGCCTTGACACACCCCGGGCCGCGACGGCACCCTTCGGTTTGTGACGCCGCAGCGGAACGCCACCCTGGATCGCACCCGCCTCGCCGCGAGGCGCAACGGGTCCTGCGCGTGTCCCTGGGCCCGGCGCCCGGCTCCGCCCACCCGCTGAGGCGAGCCGCCCGCTCGGGCCGGTTCCTGGGATCTTGTCCCCCGCCCGGCGTCGGGCGCGCGGCCACTGGGCCGCCCGAGCGCCGGACCACGACCGTAAAGGACGTCCGTGCGCACCATCGACACCGCCCGTCACCCGGCTGTGGCCGCCGCACCCGCGTGGTCTGTGAGCGGGTTGGTCGAGTTGACCGCCCGCTTGGCGACCCAGTCCGGACGGGCCCACCCCGGACGCGGACCGGCCGACCGGGCATGGTCGGTCCCGCTCCTGAGCACCGCGGAGGTCGAGGCCTGGCTGCTCGGCTGGCCCGCCGGGCTGGTCACACCGGCCCACGACCATGGCGGTTCGCCGGTGGCGCTCACGGTCACCGAGGGCATGCTCAGCGAGGAGTGCCTCGACCCCACCATCTGGACCACCGGCCGCCGCACCACCTGGAAGGCCGGCTCGACCACCCTGTTCCCGCCCGGCCATGTCCACCTGCTCGGGGCCGCCGGCGACCGGCCCGCCGTGGCCGTCCACGCCTGGAGCCGGCCGACCGGGTCAGCCGGCCGTGGTGCAGGCCGCGCGCTTGGCGGTGGTGCCGCTGTTGCCGGCGGTGGTCCGGGTCGTGGCCGTGCCACCTCCGAGCCCGTCGGGGTCCGGCTGGGTCGTGGTGGTCACGCCTGCCTGGCCGAGCATCCGGCGGACGGCACCCTGGATCTTGGGCACGTCCGGGATCGGGTAGCCCGATGACCAGCCGGCGTTGTAGGTCGGCGGGGTGAAGCCGACCGCCACCACCTGGACCGGCTGGCCGCCGGCCGCCTCGATCAGGCCGGGCAGCCGGTTCGCCGGGATATCGGTGACCACGCTGCGCTTGAGCACCTTGACCAGCCGGGGGAAGGCCCGCAGCAGCTCGGCGGGATTGGTCTGCCTGGCCAGCGAGCCGAGCACGCAACGCTGGCGCTGCATGCGGTCGTAGTCGCTGGTCGTCTCGCGGGAGCGGGAGTAGGCGAGGGCGGTGAAGCCGTTGAGGTGCCGGCGGCCCGGCTGCAGCTCGAAGGCCGGCTGGCTGCCCTCTCGTCCCAGCCGGTCGATCTCGATACGCAACGGCTTGCCGTTGTTGACGGTGACGCCCCCAAGGGCGTCGACCACGTCGACGAACCCGAGCAGGTCGACCAGGGCGTAGTGGTCGATGGGCAGCCCGAGCAGCTCCTCCGCCGCCCCGGCGACCGCCGCGATCCCCGGATGTCGGCTGTGCGGGAACAGGTCGGGGCGCTCGTCCTCGGCGAAGGCGTACAGCTCGTTCAGCAGCCGCGGGAAGCAGCGGCACTCGCCGAAGAAGTCGGCCGCCGGACCGTCGGGCAGCGGCACCTGGACGAGGTTCCGGGGCAGCCCGAGCAGCGACACCTTGCCGGTCGCCAGCTCGAGGCTGGCCACGATCATCGTGTCGGTGCGAAGGCCGCGCCGGCCCGGCCCGGCGTCGCCGCCGATCAGCAGCACCGTGACCCGGCCCGGAACGGCCGTGACCAGGCCGTTGCCGCTCTGATGAAGTTCGCGGTCCCTGGCCAGCCACTGGGGGTCCGAGCCGCTGAAGACCGAGCTCAGCAGGTCATAGGCCTGCAGGTCGTAGTAGGCGGCGGCCGCGTGCGGGGCCGCGGTCAGGGCCATGATCGCCACCAGCCCGGCGGCGGCGCCCCGCCGCCGGCCGGCCATCGCGCCCGGCGCCCGACGGCCGCTCCGCGCGGCCAGCAGGTAGGCGTCGAGGACCGCCGCCAGCCGGAACACCAGCAGGCCGGCGTCGGCCACCAGCAGCGCCAGCAGGGCGCGTGGCTGCACCAGCATGCGCGAGACGGCGGCCGGTTCGCTCCACAGCCCGGCGGCGGTGGCCAGGCACAGGACCGTGACCACGAGCATCACCGTTCCCCGCCGGCGCTGCCCTAGGTAGAGCTGGCCTGTCCCGGGAACCAGGGAGGAGAGCAGCGCGGCCACCAGCGGCCGCCGCGGCCGGCCGCGCCAAGGCCGCCGGCCGGCGGGGTCCCGCGAACCCCACTGGTCCCAGCTGGCGCCGCTGCCCTTGGGCAGCACATCCGGTTCGCGCACCCGCCTCCGCCCACGTCGACGACGCATCGGCGCGGCAGAAACGTCACCGCGCTGAAAAGCATCGTGTCAAGAGCGCACTACCCTGAGCGGCCGGCTTGTGAGCATCGGCCACCGGTAAGCATCCCACGCGAAGCGGAAATCTGCGCAACCGCGGGCAGATCCGCGTGGTGCTATCCGTCGGCGCGGGCAAGGGCGACCACCTCGTGGACGGCCCTGGGGTTGGCGAGCGCGCCCTCGCTGACCGCCTGCTCGAGCGGGACCCCGGTCAGCACCCGCTTGACCGGGACCTCCAGCTTCTTGCCGGAGAGGGTCCTCGGCACCTCGGCGATGGCCTGGATGCGGTCGGGCACGTGGCGGGGGGAGAGTTCGGTCCTGACCGCGTCCCGGATGCGCCCCTGGAGCCCGTCGTCCAGCTCGATCCCCGGCCGCAGCACCACGAACAGCAGCAGCCGGCCTTCGCCGCCGGGTTCGCTGACGTCGACGACCAGGCTGTCGACGACCTCGTCCAGGCCCTCCACCACCCGGTAGAACTCGGCCGTGCCCATCCGCACGCCGCCCCGGTTGAGGGTCGAGTCCGAGCGCCCGCTGATGACGCAGGTTCCACGTTCGGTGATCCGGATCCAGTCGCCGTGGCGCCAGACCCCCGGCCAGGTCGAGAAGTAGCTGTCGCGGTAGCGCTCGCCGCCGGGGTCGTTCCAGAACCACAGCGGCATGCTGGGCAGCGGCTCGGTGACGACCAGCTCGCCGACCTCGCCGACCACCGGCCGGCCGTGCTCGTCGAACGCCTCCACCTTGGCGCCGAGGGCACGGCACTGGATCTCGCCCGGGTAGACCGGGAGCAGCGGGCAGGAGGTCACGAAGGACGTGCACACGTCGGTGCCGCCGCTGGTCGACCCGACCAGCACGTCGGGGGCCACCTGCTGGTACAGCCAGGCGAAGCCCTCGGGAGGCAGGGGGGAGCCGGTCGAGCCGATCGAGTGCAGGGCCGAGAGGTCGACGTCGCGGGCCGGCTCCACCCCGGCCTTGCTGCTGGCCAGGATGAACGCGGCGCTGGTCCCGAGGTAGGTCATGCCGCTGCGCTCGGCGAAGCGCCACAGCGCGCCCATGTCCGGATGGCCGGGGCTGCCGTCGTACAGCACCACCGTCGACCCCAGCAGCAGCCCTCCGACCAGGAAGTTCCACATCATCCAGCCGGTGGTGGTGAACCAGAAGAAGCGGTCGGCCGGCCCGAGATCCAGGTGCAGCGCGATCGACTTCAGCAGCTCGAGCGCGATCCCGCCATGGCCGTGGACGATCGCCTTTGGCAGCCCGGTGGTGCCGGACGAGTACAGCACCCAGAGCGGATGGTCGAAGGCCACCGGCTCGAACACCAGCTCGGCCCCTGCTCCCTGTTCCAGCAGCCGATCCCAGCCCACCGCCCCGTCGGCTTCGATGCCTCCGGGGCCGCCGACGAGCACCGTTGCCTGGAGGGTGGGCAGGCGACGGCGGATCTCGGCCAGGGCGTCGCGGCGGTCGTGCCACGAGCCGTTGTAGCGGTAGCCGTCGACCGCGACCAGTACCTTGGGCTCGATCTGGGCGAAGCGGTCGACCACGCTGGACACGCCGAACTCGGGGGCGCAGCTCGACCAGATGGCGCCGATGCTGGCGGTCGCCAGCATGGCGACCACCGTCTCGGGCCCGTTGGGCAGGTAGGCGACCACCCGGTCGCCCATGCCCACCCCGAGCCGACGCAGCCCGGCCGCCATCGCGGCCACCCGTCGGCCCAGCTCCGCGTAGCTGACGGTGCCGAGCTCGCCGGTCTCGTTGCCGACCAGCAGCGCCGCGTGGTCGTCATGCCGGCGCAGCGACAGCTCGGCGTGGTTGAGCTTCGCCCCGGGGAACCAGCTGGCCCCCGGCATCCGGCGCTCGGCAACGGCAGGGCTCGGCGCCGGCCCGCCGACCTCGAAGAAGTCCCAGATCGAGGCCCAGAACGCGTCGAGGTCGTCCACCGACCAGCGCCACAGCTCGTCGTAGGATCCGAAGTGGAGCCCTCGCCGCTCCCGCAGCCATCGCAGGTAGCGGGTCATGTTCGAGCGCTCGACCCGCTCCGGCGAAGGCGTCCACATCGGTCCGACGGTCACCGGCGCTCTCCTCCCCAGCGGCCCCGGGCACGCTACCACGGTCACCGGGAATGCCGTCCGGGCGGCGGGTGTTCGCTGCGGCAACCGGCAGTAATCATGTAACCGGAGGCGCGGATGGCGACGTCGCAACGGCAGCGGTGGCTCCGGCCGCCACGGCTACGCACCCTGGAGGCCGACCAGGGGGAGCGGCACGCGACCTGGCTCGAGCTGTTCTTCGACCTGGTCTTCGTCATCTCGATCGCCGAGGTGGTCCACACTCTGGAGGACTACCGCACCCTCGGGGATTTCCTGGGAACGGCCGGACTGTTCGTCGCCGTCTGGTGGGCCTGGGTCGGCTAGCCGACAGTCAAGTAGTATCCCGGTTCATGGACGCACTCATCTACGCCCGGCTGAGCGAAGACCGCGAGCCGGGTAGCGAGGGCGCTGGTGGCGTGGCGACCAGCGTTGACCGGCAAGTCGCCGACTGCTTGAAGTGGTGCGAGCTGCACGGCCACCGGGTCGCCAACATCTACCGCGAGCCGGGACTCTCGGGATTCTCGGGCGTCCGGCGGCCCGAGTTCGAACGGCTGCTGACCGACGCGCGCAACGGCGTGGGCCGGCTCATCGTCTGCTGGCGGCTGGACCGGCTGAGCCGCAACAGACCTGATTTCACCCGCGTGCTGGACATGTGCGACTCGGGCGGCGTCCAGCTGGCATCGGTCACCGAGTCGCTGGACACATCCACACCGACCGGCGAGGCCATGCGCGACATCATCGCCATCTTCGCCCGCATGGAATCGCGCAACATCAGCGTTCGGGTGGCCCGGGCCCGGCTGGAAGCCGCCATGGCCGGCCGTCCCACCCCGGGCGGGGCCCGGCCGTTCGGGTACGCCGCCGATAAGGTGACCGTCATCGAGGCCGAGGCCGACGTGCTGCGCGAAGCGGCCCGCCGGGTCGTGCGCGGCGAGTCGCTGCGGTCGGTCGCCCGCGACTTCAACGCCCGCGGGTTGCGCCCGGTGCAGGCGCCGAAGTTCTCGGCCGCCAACCTGGGCAAGCTGCTGACGAACCCGCGCTACATCGCCCGAGCCGTCTATAAGGGCGTCGAAGTGGCCGACGGCAAGTGGCCGCCGATACTCGACGTTGCCACCCACGAACAGGTGAAGGCCGTGCTGTCCAACCCGGCCCGACGCACCCAGGCCGGCCGCCCGTCGGTGCATCTGCTGGTCGGTGGCATCCTGCGCTGCGCCATCGACGGCGCCGCGCTAGGCGCCCGGGCACCCGACAAGGGCGTTCGCCGCTACGGCTGCGAGGGCGGCGACCGGGAAGCCGGCCGGGTGCATCTGGTCATCGCTGCGGCACCGCTTGAGCGGTTCGTCACTGACGCCGTGCTGCGCGCCCTGGACGGCCCGAAGCTCGGCAAGTTCCTGAAGCTGCGGGCCACCAACGGCGACCGCGAGCTAGCCGACCAGCTGGTCAGGGACGAACGCCGCTTCACCGAGTTGGCGACCATGTACGCCCGGGACGAGATCGGCAAGCCCGAGTGGCTGGCCGCCCGCCCG
>DASYSE010000014.1:0-2060 GCA_036003705.1 Actinomycetes bacterium
GGCGCAGCGCCGAGCTGCCAGTACTCCGCCGAGACCAGCGGCTGGTCGCCCGCCTCACAGGGACGGGCGCTGGTGGGGCCGCTCGCGGAAGGCCGACTCGACGTCCAGCAGCACCCTGGTCGCCCGCTCGGCGAAGCGTCCAGGACGGAAGGGGGCCAGCAGCCCGTCCGGCTCGCCGGCGGCGACCTCCCGGGCGACCAGCCGCCCGAGGGCCGGCGCGACGGTCACCCCGCTGTGGGTGACCACCAGGTACAGCGACTCCAGCCACGGCACCGGGCCGACGATCGGCAGCCGGTCGGTGGGCATGGCCCGCCAGGCAAGCAGCCGCCGTTGCACCGGGACACCGGCCAGGGCAGGGAAGAACCGGGCCGCCTGGGCGAGCAGCGCGTGGGCATGCTCCGCTGAGGGGTCGGCGGCCACCGTCTCCTGGGTGCGCTCCCCGACCAGCACCGAGCCGTCGGGGCGCTGGCGCAGGTGGACCGGCGGCCCGGGGTCGCCCGGCAGGTACACCACCTTGTCGGTCAGGAGGGGCAGCGGTCGGGTCTCGACCAGCATCCCCGGGCTTGCCACCGTCGGGATGTCGAGGCCCACGGCGGCGGCCACCTGGACCGCCTCGGCGCCGGCGGCCAGCACCGTGGTCGACGGGCGCAGCAGCTCGTGGCCGACCTCGACCAGCACGCCGTCGTCGTCCACCCGGACGCGGGCCGCCCGGCCGAGCAGCAGGCGGACGCCGGCCTCCTCGAGGGCCGCACGGCAGGCGCGCAGCACCAGCGGCGGCTCCACCTGGCCGTCGTTGGGGGCGAAGCTGGCCGCGGCGACCGGCCCTGGCACGGCGGACGGCAGCAGGCGGCCCAGCTCCGCCTGCCCGACCGGGCGGATCGGGTAGCCCCAGCCGCGGGCACGCGCCACCCGCTCGGCGAGCTCACGCCCCTCCTGCGGGTCGCTGGCCCAGCGCACCTCACCGTTCCGTCGCAGCCCGACACCGCCGCCGAGCCGCTCGGCCCAGCGCGACCATCTCGCCATGCCGGCGCAGGCCAGCTCGTAGTAGGCGGCAGGGTCCTTGCCGAAGGCCGACAGCGAGGCGAACGAGTTCGTCGAAGCGCCCTGCCCGGGCACGTCCGGGTCGACCACCACCGGCCGGATACCCTGGTCGGCCAGGTGGACCGCGATCGCGCAGCCCACGATCCCCGCGCCGACCACCACCACCGGGCCGCGCCTGCTTCCCTCCATTGAGCATCGCCTCCACCGTGAGTTGGCCGACGGGCGGTTCTGGTCCGCCCACGCTCGAGTCTGGCGGCGTGAGCCGGCTCCCTAGTAAGGGTCGGCGAGCCGGATGGCGGTGCCGAGCAGGTCGCGGATCGACACCATGCCGATCACCTGCCGGCCTCCCTCCGAGACCACCGGCAGGTGGCGGCATTCGTACTCGAACATGGTGGCTGCCACCTCGTGGACGTCGGCGTCGAGGTGGACGGCGGCCGGCGTCGCGGTCATGTACTCGCCCGCGGTGGCCGCCTCCATGTCGACCCCTTCGGCGATCGCTCGGGTGAGGTCCCGCTCGGTGAGGATGCCGACGAAGCGCCCCCCGACCATGACGACCACCGATCCGACCTGTTCGTTCTGCATGCGCACGGCCGCGTCGACCAGCCGCTCGTCGCCGTCGACGCTGACCACAAAGGGCCGGAAGATCGACCTGACGTTCACCACGCTCACCTCGTTCGAGCTCGGATCGCCTGCTGGCGCCAAGCTAGAGCTCGGCGGTCGGGCGGCCCAGGGACGGTCGGCCCACCCGCGAGGGGCCGACCGGCCCGCCCCGTGGAGGTCGCCCTGGATCGGACGCGCGGCCCGGCTCGGTGAGCAGCGACAGGTAGGCCTCCTCCTCCTGGGCGAAGTGCAGGCGCAGGATGGCGTGCAGGCCGTAGAGGATGCGCCGCAGGTCGGCCAGGTCCTCGGGTTCCGGGCCGGCCGGGCCGAGCTCGTCGAGCAGGCCGCCGAGCAGCCGAGTGAGGCGGGTGATCTCGGCGTGGGCGCGGTGCATCGGCGCGGTGGGGTCGTCGCCGCCG
>DASYSE010000015.1:0-34761 GCA_036003705.1 Actinomycetes bacterium
TGAGCAGACCACCACCACCGCCCAGCAGACCACCACCACCGCCCAGCAGACCACCACCACCGCCCAGCAGACCACCACCACCGCCCAGCAGACCACCACCACCGCCCAGCAGACCACCACCACCGCCCAGCAGACCACCACCCAGCCGACGACCAAGCCGACCGGGGGCGGCTAGCCGGGGACGCGGGCTCCGAGCCCGGTCAGCCAGTTGCCGAGGAGCTGGTGACCGGCGTCGGTGAGGATCGACTCGGGGTGGAACTGGACGCCCTCGACCGGGTGGCTGCGGTGGCGCAGGGCCATGATCAGGCCCTCGGCGGTCGCCCCGGTGACCTCCAGCACATCCGGCAGAGCCTCCCGCTCGACCACCAGGGAGTGGTAGCGGGTGGCGGCGAACGGGGCCGGCAGGCCCTCCAGCACCCCGGCCCCCTGGTGGTGGACCGGCGAGGTCTTGCCGTGCACCAGCTCCGGGGCAGGGCCGACGTTGCCGCCGTAGACGTGGCCGATGACCTGGTGGCCGAGGCAGACGCCGAGCACGGGCAGGTCGGCCCCCAGGTCGCGGACGATGCCGACCGAGAGCCCGGCGTCCCGCGGATGGCCGGGGCCAGGTGAGATCACCACGCCGTCCGGGTCGAGCGCGCGCACGTCCGCGACGGTGCCGGCGTCGTTGCGCCACACCACCGTCTCGGCGCCGAGCTCCCCCAGGTACTGCACCAGGTTGAAGACGAACGAGTCGTAGTTGTCGACCACCAGGATCCGAAGTCCGCGGCCCGGTTCGCTATTCACTGGCTGCCGCCTCGGCCTTGGCCTGCTCCTCCTCGACCAGGGCGCGGCGCAGGACCTTGCCGATCAGGTTCTTGGGCAGCTCGTCGCGGAACTCGATCGACCGCGGGACCTTGTAGCCGGCCAGGCGTTCCTTGGCGAACTCACGGATCTCGTCGGAGGTCGCCTGCCCACCGGACCGCAGCACCACGAACGCCTTGACGACCTCGCCCCGGTAGGCGTCGGGCACCCCGGCGACCGCCACCTCAAGGACCATGGGGTGCTGGTAGAGGATCTCCTCGACCTCCCGCGGGTAGACGTTGTACCCGGCGGCGATGATCAGGTCCTTCTTGCGGTCGACGATCGCGAAATAGCCCTCCTCGTCCATCGTCGCCATGTCCCCGGTGAGCAGCCAGCCGTTCCTGAGCACCTGGGCCGTCTCGTCCGGCTGGTTCCAGTAGCCCTGCATGACCTGCGGGCCGGCGAGGGCCAGCTCGCCCGGCTCACCGGGAGGCATGGTCTGGTCGGGGTCGGACGGGTCGGCGATCCGGGCCAGCGTGTCCGGGATGGGCATGCCGATGGTGCCGGCCTTGCGCTTGCCGTAGACCGGGTTGGCGATGGCCACCGGCGAAGACTCGGAGAGGCCGTAGCCCTCGACCAGGCGACCGCCCGAGAACTGCTCGAACCGCTCGGCGACCTCCTGTGGCAGGGGGGCCGCCCCTGACAGGCACGCCTTGATGCTGGACAGGTCGTGCCCGCCCTGCTCGACGGCATTGTTGATGGCCACGTACATGGTCGGCACGCCGGGGAACAGCGTCGGCCGGTACCTGTCGACCGCGGCCAGCACCCCGGCCAGGTCGAAGCGGGGCTGCAGCACGAGGGCGGCGCCCAGGCGCAGGCCGAGCAGCAGGCAGACGGTGAGCCCGTACACGTGGAAGAAGGGCAGCACGGCCATCATGACCTCACGGCCCGGGTCGGCGTCGGGGAACCAGGCCCGTACCTGCTCGACGTTGGCCCTGAGATTCGCGTGGCTGAGCATCACGCCCTTGGAGACGCCGGTGGTGCCGCCGGTGTACTGCAGCAGGGCCAGGTCGCGGTCGGGGTCGACCTCGGCCTGCTCCGCGACGGCCGCGGCCGAGCCGAGCACCTCCCGCCAGCGCTTGACCGGCTCGTCCTTGCCGAGGCTGGCGCTGGCCGCCTTGCCCTTCCTGGTGTAGGGGGCGAGCACCCGCTTGACCCCTGGCAGCTCGTCGAGCACCGAGGTCACGATCACCTCGCGGACCGCGGTCTGGGGCCGCAAGGCCTTGACCCGCTCGTAGACCAGGTCGAGGCAGATCAGCACCTCGACCCCGGCGTCGGTCAGCTGGTGGCCGAGCTCCCGCTCGGTGTACAGGGGGTTGTTCTGGACCACCGTCGCCCCCAGGCGCAGCGCCCCGAACAGGGCGACCACCGCCTGCGGGCAGTTGGGCAGGATCAGCCCGACCCTGGTCCCCCGACCCACCCCGAGCCCGGCCAGCACCCCGGCGAACCGCCGGGCCTGCTCCGCCAGCTGGGCGTAGGAGGTGGTGCGACCCTCGAAGTGGAGCGCCGGCGCATGGGGGAAGTCCCTGGCCGCGTCCTCCAGCAGGCCGGCCAGACTGGCCTTGGGCAGCTCCACGTGCTCGGGGACACCCGGCGGGTAGTTGTCGAGCCAGGGCGTCGTCGCGTCGGGCATCGTGGTCGCACCTCGTTCCTCCAGGACGCACAAGGGCGTGCGCATGCCGGCTTGGCATGGAGTATCTGTTGTCGCCCACCGTCAGGACAATCCACCGGCGCCGCCGAGGAACCGCCGGAGGCGCCGGTCAGAAGCTCTCGGGGAGGACCCGTTCCAGCCAGGGGAAGACATAGAACCAGCAGACCACCATGGCCAGCACGATCCAGGAGACCACGGCGAGGATCCGGGGCCAGGACCTGCCCGGGCTGTCCTCGGGCTGGCGTACCCGCCTGCCCTTTGACGGTGCGCCGCGCCGGGCCTCGTCCGGTCCGGCGGCTCCAGGGGCCGACGCCGGGGCCGGCGGCAGCACGGTCCTTCCGAGGGGCACGGCCGGCTCGACGTCGAACGCCGGGTCAGGGCGCCAGGCGCGGGTGGCCGCACCTGGGTCGGAACCCCGCCTGGCCGCCGGCACATCGGTCGGGATCGCGGCCGCCCAGTCGCCCGGCGGCGGTGTCGCCGCCGGCGGCGGCTGCACGCCGTTGCCCGGCCCCGGCTCGGCCGACCAGGCGGTGGCCTGGGCGGGCGGTGGGGTGGGCGGCTGGGGCGCCGGAGCCGGGTCGTCCAGCCAGGATCGAGAGGCGGCCGGCTCCCACTCGGTCGGGGTGGTGGGCAGCTCGTCGGCCGGCCAGATGAAGGAGCGGTCGCTCGGCTCCCAGCTCTGGGTGGTCTCCTCGAACGGCCAGGCGGCGGCTGACGGGTCGGGCTGGCTCGGCTCCGGTAGCGGCTCGGCCGCCGGTGGCGCCTCCCAGATCGGGTCCTGCTGGGTGGCGCTCCGGCGGTACAGCTCGCCGAACAGCGCCGGGTAGTCGGGCTCGCGGCCGGCCGGCTCGGCTGGCGGCCACGCCCCGGTCGGCCTGTCGGCCGGCGCAGCCTGCCACGCCTCCTGACCAGGGTCGGCCCCCGACGTCCGCCGGTCGGGTTCCGCCTGCACGGGCCGCCCGGAGTCCCAGAACCCTTCCCCTCCCGTTGCATCAGCTCGACCGGGTGCCCCGGGCTCTGCCCGCTCGGGTTCCGGGGGCTCCGACAGCCCGGGTCCTGCGGACCCCTCCCGGTCCGTGGGGCGCCAGGACGACCAGTCGGGCTCCGAGGCCGGCGACGGGGTGACGGGCGGGTCCTGGGCGGGGTCGGCGTCCCAACCGCTCGATCCGGGGCGGTCGGGTTCCATGCCGAGGAGCGGGTAGGTCGGCGGCGGGGCCGGGTCGGCCGGCGGCATCCAGCTGGGTTCGGCCGGCGGGGACGGGGCGTGAAGCGGCGGGTCTGAGGCGAACGACGGCGGGGCCGGGGCGGGCGGCGGGGCGGGAGAGCGGCGGCCGCGCAGGGTGTTCGCCCAGTCCTCTTCCTCGTCGTCCGCCCGGGCGGCCTGCTGCTCGAGCTCGGCCAGCCAGGCGGTGTTGTCGAGTTGCGGATCCTGGTCGCCGCGGCGTCCCTTGGCCCGCTTGCCACCCTGTCCCCGCCAGCCGCTCATCTCACGCCGCCACCTTGCCGGTGTTGGCCGAGGTGGAGCTGAGGTCGCCGAAGACGATCAGCCGCTGGCGGGCCGAGTACCGGGGATGGCAGGTGGTCAAGGTGATCGTCGCCTTCAGCTTGTCGTCCGGTCCCCGGACGTTGTCGAGCACCTGAGTGTCGGTCGGCCGGACGATGGCGGTGCGCGTGACGGTGTAGGTATAGATCGCTTCGCGGGTCACGACCGTGATGGTATCGCCTTTGGCCAGTTCGTTGAGCCGGTAGAAGGGTGCGCCGTAGGTGGTGCGGTGCCCGGAGATCCCGAAGGTCCCGTCCTGGCCGGGCAGGACCGTGCTCGGGACATGGCCGGGACCCTTGCGCAGGTCGTCGCGGCCAACGCCCTCGACCACCACCTTGTTGTCGAGCTGGATCTTGGGGATGTCGAGCACGGCGAGGGCTTTGCCGGGGAGCGCCCGCTTGGGCACCACCTTCTTGGAGTCGCCGCCGGAGGGGGCCGAAGCCGGCGCCGACCACTCCCGCTGCAGCTGGTTGCGCAGGTCGCTCTGACCGCGACTGGTCACGGCATTGGTCCCGACGAGCTGGTAGACCAGGAAGTAGAGGACGAAGGTCCCCATGCCGATGAAGGTCCAGCCGGTTCCGCGCAGCAGCCTCCGCACCGTCACCTCCGAACAGCCGGCGGCCAGGTCGAGGTCGTCCCTCATCCTACGCGGTCGGCGGCCGCAACCTCTCGTTCGGCGGGTTTCGCCCCCGGTCGCTCAGGAACCGGCGAGCAGGTCGTCGACTCTCGAGCGCAGGTCGGCGGCGGTCACGCGCCCGCCGATCCGGCCGGCGCGGCTGCCATCCCGTGCCACGAACCAGGTCTGGGGCAGGCCCGTCACCGACCAGCTCGCCGCCACCCCGCCGCGCAGGCCCTGCCTGTCGTACACGGTCGGGTAGGTCACGCCGACCTCGGTCAGGAACCTGGCCGCCTCCGAGCGGGCGTCGGAGGCATCGACCCCGATCACGGTGACGGGCCTGCCCGCCTCGGCATATCCCCGGCTGACCGTCTCGAGCGCCGGCATCTCCTCCCGGCAGGGCAGGCACCAGCTCGCCCAGAAGTTGACCACCACCACCCGGCCCCGCAGGCCGTCAAGGTCGGCCTGGAACTGGGCCTGCGTGCGGGCCACCAGTGGCTGGGCGCCGAGGCGATCGGCCGGGGTGGTGGTCGCCGGGCTGCCCGACCCGCCGCCGTCGCAGGCGGCAAGGCCGAGGCAGAGCAGCAGCACGACCGTCGCCACAAGCCGGCCGGCCACGGTACGATCATTGGTCGTCGCCGCCCTCCCTCCAGGGGCTGGGCGGCGCCCCGGGAAAGGAACCTTCCGCATGCCCAAGTCGCGCTCCAAGCGTCGCCGGTACCAGCCGCCGCCTCGTCCCAGGCCGAAGCCGTCCCCGCCCTGGGTCGGTCCAACCATTGTCGTCAGCCTGATCCTTGGCCTCATCTACATCCTGCTCTTCTACATGCAGCTCCTGCCCTCGTTCGTCGACGACCTTGGCAACATCAACCTGGCCATCGGGTTCGCGCCCCTCATTGTCGGGCTGCTGCTGGCGACGCGCTGGACCTGATCGGTCCGGGCCCTGACCTGCCGAACTACACCTCTGTCATTCTTTCCCCAGTTGGGGATAACACTGGGGACAACTCGACCGGAGCCGAGCGGATGCCCGTCTACGAGTATGTCTGTCGCGGCTGCGCCGAGGTCGAGGAGCACCTGCAACCGCTTGGCAGCGACGCCCCAGGTCCCTGCCAGGCCTGCGGCGGTGCGCTGCGCCGGCGCTGGTCGCGGGTTGCCGTGAGGTACCAGGGCTGGGGTTTCACCAGCACCGACAAGCTGCTCCCGGCCGACCGCCGCGACCAGGACTTCCGCGCCCTACGGGAACGCGCCGAACGGATCTCCGACGGCGACTGATGTGCCCGACCGTGGCAGAGGGCCTTTGGGTGGCGGTGGCGGGAACTCACGCCACATGGATACGGACTGCGGGTGGGCGAGCTGCCAGTCACCTCGTCGGACCAGTTGAACCTCGCGTAGGGACTCGGCGGAGGACCATCGTCTCGGCACAGTGGCGGGGCGGGACGTCGGTGCCCTTGCGCAGCAGGACCAGCTGCTCGCCGCAGGTCTCACAGGCGAACACCAGCAGCGTCCCATCCTCCTCGACGTCCACCGGCGGCCCGGTCGGGCCCCTGGTCGTCGAGTAGCCCCGGAACACCGCCCGCCCGGTGGCCAGGATCAAGCCACCGAGCAGCAGCGCCGCCACCACGTCGCCGCGCCCGAGCGCGAACAGGACCACGGCCGCGGCCACCGCCAGCAGCAGGCCGAGGCGCACCCGGCTCCGCCCCATCGGCCCTACCCGTCCAGCCGCTCGAGCACGGTCGCGTTGGCCATGCCGCCACCCTCGCAGATCACCTGCAGTCCGTAGCGTCCACGACTGCGCTCGAGCTCGGCCAACAGGTCGGTCATGATGCGGGCCCCGGAGGCGCCGAGCGGGTGGCCGAGGGCGATCGCGCCGCCGTTGGGGTTGACCCGCTCCCAGTCCGGCTCGACCTCGCGGCCCCAGGCCAGGACCACGCTGGCAAACGCCTCGTTGATCTCGACAACGTCCACCTGGTCCATGGCCAGCCCGGCCTGCCGCAGGACCCGCTCGGTGGCAGGGATCACGCCGGTGAGCATCAACACCGGGTCGACCCCGGCGAGCGCGAAGCCGGCGAACCGGGCCAGCGGGCGCAGCCCCAGCCGCTCGGCCGCGGCCCTGCTGGCCAGCAGCAGGGCGGCGGCACCGTCGGAGATCTGGCTGGAGTTCCCGGCGGTCACCTGGCCGTCGGGCCTGAAGACGGGCTGGAGCCCGGCCAGCTTCTCCAGGGAGGTGTCACGGCGAACCCCCTCGTCGGCCCGCACCCAGGTCGAGCTCCCGTCGGGACCAGGCGCCTCCACCGGCACCAGCTGCTGGTCGAAGCGCCCGGCGTCCTGGGCGGCGGCCGCCCGCTGGTGGGAGCGGAGCGCGAACTCGTCCTGCTCCTCGCGGGACAACCCCCACTTCTCGGTGATCAGCTCGGCCGAGATCCCCTGGGGGACCAGGCGACCCTGGTAGCGGTGGTGCATCGCCGGCCCGAAGGGCACGCCGGGGCCGTTCATGGTCGAGCCCATCGGCACCCGGGTCATGTGCTCCACCCCGCCGGCCACCACCAGCCTGTAGCCGCCGGCCATGATTCCCTGGGCGGCGAACTGGACCGCCTGCTGGGAGGAGCCGCACTGGCGGTCGATGGTGGTCGCCGGCACCTCCTCGGGCAGCCCCGCCGCCAGCCAGGCGTTGCGGGCCAGGTTGACCGACTGCTCCCCGATCTGGGACACGCAGCCCATGATCACGTCGTCGACCAGCATGGGGTCGACGCCGCTGCGCTCGACCAGCGCCCGCAGCGCAACCGCCCCCAGATCGACCGCGTGCACCCCGGCCAGCCCGCCGTTGCGCCGCCCCACCGGCGTTCGCACCGACTCGACGACGACCGGCTCCAGCTCCGGCTCCAGCTCCCGTGCCCGCATGTCCTGCCCCTTCCTCTGCCTGCAGCGAAGGTGGCACCGGATGCCGGCGTCGTCAACCAGTCCGCGGACCTTGGGCTGACGCCCTACTCCGGCTGCTCGACGGTCACGCGCTCCAGGCGGAGCTCCTCGGCCGGCCGGTCGCTCGGGTCGCGGTCGGCGGAGGCGATGGCGTCGACGACCTCCATGCCCTCCACCACCTCGCCGAAGATGGTGTGCTTGCCGTCCAGCCAGGGCGTCGCCGCATGGGTGATGAAGAACTGGGAGCCGTTGGTGTTGGGGCCGGCGTTCGCCATGGCCAGGTAGCCGGGCCGGTCGAAGCGGTGCGGGCCGTCCACCTCGTCCTCGAACTGGTAGCCGGGGCCGCCCCGGCCGGTCCCCAGCGGGTCGCCTCCCTGGATCATGAAGTTGGGGATCACGCGGTGGAAGACCGTCCCCTCGTACAGCGGCCGCTGCTCGGTGGCCCCGCTGCGCGGGTGGCGCCAGGACTTTGCGCCGGTCGCCAGGCCGATGAAGTTCTCGACGGTCTTGGGGGCGGTGTCGGGGAACAGGCGGACCCGGATCGGGCCCTTCGAGGTCTCGAGGGTCGCGAAGGTGTCGGCCACGGTGGCTCCTCGCCGTTTGGGGCTGGCGCTCCGTCAGCGGCCAGCTCGAATCGGTGGCCACCCTACCGAACCCGAGCCGGAGGCTCACACCGGCGTCCACAGGCCGCGGCCGGCCGTGACCAATTCGAGTCGGGAGCGCCGCCACACGGATGCACGGTCGTTCCTGCGTCGTGACCGCTCCGGAGGATGCTCTGGCCAGGAGCTTTTCTTGGAAGGGTGGTCGCCATGCGACTCGTCCGGACCGCCGTCGTCACCAGTCTCGCCGCCATCGTCCTGGCCCTGGCCGCCGCGCCCGCCGGCGCCCAGTCCGCCCCGACCCTGGTCGCCGTCCGGGCCGGTCGCCACCCCGGCTTCGACCGGGTCGTGTTCGAGTTCAGCGGGGGTGACGTGCCCAGCCACCGTGTCCGCTACGTCGACCGGCTGGTCCAGGATGGCTCCGGCAACACCGTGTCGGTGGCCGGCGCGGCCGATCTCGAGGTGGTCTTCCAGGGCGCCAACGCCCACGATGACAGCGGCGCGCCGACGGTCAGCCCACGGCGCTTCTCGCCCGGCCTGGCAGCGGTCAAGGAGGTCGCCCAGACCGGCGACTTCGAGGCCGTGGTCGGGTACGGGATCGGCGTCGACAGCCGGCGGCCCCTCAAGCTGTCCACCCTGTCCGGGCCGTCGCGCCTGGTCGTCGACGTGAGCACCACGGGAGCTGGCGGCTCGCCGAGTGCCAGCCCGGGCGGCTCGACCGGGACCGGCGCCCTGCCCTTCACCGGCTCGGGCAACCAGGGCCTGCTGGTCGCCGCGCTCGCCCTGCTGGCCACCGGAGCCACCGTGCTGGCCCTGGCCCGCCGCACGCGTACCCCATAGGTCGTCGCCGGGGGACCGGGGGCCTCCGGCGACCACCCCGAGGCAGCCGCTCCGCACCCAGGGCGGCTGCCTCGCTTTGAACCGGTCGAACTGGTCGATAGCCGTTCAAACCATTCGCAATGTGCGGTAGCGTCCCTGGCCGATGAAGGCCCTTCCCGCGCACGACCCTCCGGTCCCGCGAGCCGCCCGGGCTGGCGCTCGGCGAGCCGACAGCTTCGGTCGTGGCGTCCTCATCCTCAACTGGCGCGACACCACCAACCCCGAGGGCGGCGGCTCCGAGGTGTACGTCGAGCGGGTCGCCGCCGGGCTGGCCGCGCAGGGCCGGCCGGTCACGCTGTTCTGCGCCGCCCACGCGGGCGCACCGGCCAGCGACCAGGTGGGCGGCATCCGGGTGGTCCGGCGGGGCGGGCGCCGCACCGTGTACCTGCGCGCCTGGTGGGCCCATCTCACCGGGCGCCTGGGCGGGCATGACGTGGTGGTGGACGTCCAGAACGGCCTGCCGTTCTTCTCCGCCCTGTGGTGCCGGCGGCCGCTGGTGGTGCTCGTCCACCACGTCCACCGGGAGCAGTGGCGGGTGGTCCTGCCGCCCCTGCAGGCCCGGGTCGGCTGGTGGGTCGAGTCCCGGCTCGCGCCCCGCCTGTACCGGCGCGCCCGCTACGTCGCCGTGTCCGAGGCGACCCGGCGGGAGCTGGTCGGGCTGGGCGTGCCGCCCGGCGCGATCACGGTCGTCCACAACGGGCTGGCCTCGACCGGACCGGTCCCGGCCGTTCCCCGCACCCCGTTCCCCTCGGTCTGCGTGCTCGGCCGGCTCGTCCCCCACAAGCGGGTCGAGCTGGCCCTCGAGGCGGCCGCCCGCATCCGTCCCCACCTGCCGGGACTGCGGGTGCAGGTGATGGGGCAGGGCTGGTGGGAGCCGCGGCTGCGGGAGACGGTGGCCCGGCTGGGCCTCGAGGACGCCGTCGAGCTGCTCGGCTGGGTCGACGAGCAGACCAAGCAGCGGGTGCTGGCCAGCTCCTGGGCCCTGGCCATGCCGTCGCTCAAGGAGGGCTGGGGACTGGCCGTGCTCGAGGCGGCGGCCAACGGCACGCCGACGGTCGCGTTCCGGGCCGCGGGCGGGCTTGGCGAGTCGGTGCTGCACGGCACCACCGGCCTGCTCGCCGACGACCTCGACGAGTTCACCCGGCACCTGGCCTGGATCCTGCTCAACCGGCACCTTCGCGAGCGCCTCGGCGAGGCGGCACGGGCCCACGCCGCCCGCTTCACCTGGCCGCAGGCGGTGGTCGCGTTCGCCAGGGTCCTGGACGGGGCGATGGCCCCGGTGACACGCACCGCGGGCACCCCGCTCCCCGCGGGCGAGGAACCCGCCCCCGGACAGGCGACCGCCTAGCGCGACCCGCTAGCGCAACCCGTCGACGACCCAGGCGACCGCCTAGCGCGACCTGTCGCCGACCCGGGCGACCGCCTAGCGCGACCCGTAGACGATCAAGGGTTCGGTGGAGACCGAGGAGGCGCCCTGGCTGGACACGAGCACCAGCGAGGTGACGAAGGCCAGGACAAGGGCGCCGACGGCCAGCGCGGCCAGGACCCGTAGCGTCAACCCGCTCATCGGCGGCCTCCTTGGGGATACCGCCCGGAGGATACCAATTTGCGCACCCCTGCGGGAAGTGGCCCGGCGGCGGCTCCGAGCACCAGGACGGCGGCCAGCGCGTCGGCGGCGAGGACCGGGGCGACCGGCGGGGTCGGCAACCGCACCTCGGCCGGCCGGGCGGGCACCCGGTACAAGGCCAGGTCGGGGCGGTCGAGCACCGGGGCAAGGCCGGACAGGCGGGGCCCGTAGGCGGCCCAGTCCGCCACCTTGAAGACCAGCACATAGCGGACCCCGGCGGCCGGGAGGACCGGTTCCAGGGGTGCCGCTCCCCTGACCAGCGGCCCGAGCCGGGTCCCGTAGGGGTCCTCACCGGGCACGGTCGTGCCGACCAGCTCCAGGTCGTCGTTGCCGACCGCCCGCCGGGTGAACCAGCGCCGGGCCGGGTCCAGCACCACCCGGTCACCGTTCCAGGGGAACCCGACGTAGAGATGCCACGGCAGCACCATGACGGCCCCCGGCACGGGGTCGGCGGCCATCGCCGTGCGCGCCTCGGCGAACGCGTCCGGATAGGAGACGGCGGCCAGCCGTCCGGCGGCTCCCCAGGCCAGCGCCGGCAGCAGCAGCACCGGCGCGGCGATCAGGCCGGCAGCCGCCGCCGGCGTGATCCATCGGGCGGGGGGCCGGCTCGTCCCTCCCGGATCCGTCCAGGCCCAGCGAGCGGCCAGGGCCGGCAGCAGCCGCTCCACCCTGAGACCGAAGGCGACCGCCTCGACCAGGGCGAGGGGAGCGACGAACTTCTGGGCGTCTCGGACCAGGCCGCCGCCGGGGACGTGGGCGACCACCAGGTCGACGAGGCCCCGCCACCAGGGGACCGCGTAGGCCGCCGCCAGCAGCAGGCCGAGCCCGGCGGACAGCAGCAGCCCGCCGGCCGCGCCGGGCGGTAGGCGCCGCGGCAGCAGCGGGAGCCCGGTGATGCCGACGGCCAGCACCACCGCGAACCCGGCCAGCCACGGCCACGAGCCGAGCCCCGGGGGAACAGCGAGCGAGTTCCAGATCCCGCCGAGGCCGACCAGGCTGCCGACCGTGCCCAATGGCCCGTCGGGCCGCGAGGCGAACGCGGCGGCGCCCTCCGGCCGCACCGGCACCCCACCCGGGCGGAGCAGGCTCGGCACCAGCCAGGGTGCGTTGACCACCAGCGCCACCCCGGCCACCGTCCCGGCTCGCCGGACCGCCCCGGCCCGCGGCCACGGGGGTGCGGCGGCGACGCAGAGCGCGACGCCGGTGGCGATCAGGCCGCCCGGCGGGCTGCCCGCCGCGGCCACGGCCAGGGCCAGCACCAGGCGGCGACCCGCCCCGGTGGGGCGGGGGACCCGGAGGCCGGCGCCTCGCCCCGCTGACGCCACCCGGAGGTCGGCGCCTCCCCCCGATGACGCAACCCGGAGGTCGATGGCCGCCAGGGCCGCCAGGGGAAGGGTGGCGTAGGAGACGAGCAGGCCCCAGTGGCCCATGACCAGGCGCTCGTAGACGAACGGATTCCAGACGTAGAGGGCGGCCGCGGCCGCCTGGGCGGCCGGGCGGCGGGTCGGGGTCAGGCGGGCCGCGCCGGTCCCGGCGGCGACCAGGGCCCCCAGCAGCACCAGCTTCTGGACAAGGTCGGCCGGGACCAGTCGGGAGGCCAGCGCGACCAGCAGGTCGCCCGGGACCGCCCTGGCCACCGCCGTGTCGAGGCCGAGCAGGTTTCTGCTCAGCTCCAGGCGGGGCACGCACACCATGTCGTAGGTGAGCACGTAGCCCCTGACCAGCAGCGGGGCCAGTGCCAGGAGCGCGAGGGCGCCGGAGACGAGCAGGCCGGCGTTGCGCCCGGCCCACCCCGGCCGCTGGTCCCGGGGCGGCGCCTCGGCGCGCCGGCCGGGACGGGCCCCGATCAGACCGCGCCGGCCGGGCGGCTCTCGCTCTCTGACCGCCGCAGCCGCCGGCCCTGGGGGGCCCGCAACAGGAACAGGCCGACCGCGGCCACCACCAGCCCGAGCAGCACCGCGCCGACCGGCAGGACGGTGCCGAGCAGCCGCAGCCGGCTGGCCCCTGACGACGCGTCGTCGGCGTTGCCCTTGACGGTGGCGTCGTCGTAGGTCAACACGGCGTCGAGCAGGGTCAGGACCTGCGCACCGTCCGCCGTCTCCAGCACCTGGGTGGCGTCCTGCTGCGCCTTGACGATGATGCCGGTGGCCGGTTCGACCCAGAGCGTCTTGAGGTTGGAGTAGACGACGTCGGTGGTGACGCTGTCGGCCTCGGGGTCGCCGGCCAGCGACCCGGGAACCTCCTGCTGGCGCAGGGTCACCCGGTCGATGCGCTGTTCGAACCGGTACACCTTGACCCCCTCGACGACCTCCTCGCCCTTGAACTCGGCCGGCGAGGCGGCGTTGGCCGGGCCGTCCCAGAACTGGTAGCTCTGCTTCCTGGTGTCGAACGGGAACTTGAGGGTGAGCCCCTGGTGTGCCGGGTTCTCGCCGCAGCACCTGACCGACTGGCTGGTCACCCGGTCCAGGGCGATGCGCTCCTGGGCGGCGGTGATCACGCCCTTGTCGGCGACGGCGACGGTGCTGTTGAAGGAGTCCCAGACGGCCACCTCGTCGGTGCCGGCGCTGACGTCACCTCTGACGGTGCGGACGTTCTGCAGCTGCGCCCCGTCGACCTCGACCAGCTTGTCGGGGCTGCGGTTGAAGTAGGTCCCGGTGCCGGTGGCCACCGGCCGGGAGTACTGGTCGAGCGGGGCCTTCTTCAGGCGCGGGTAGGCGTACAGCCGCTCGACGGCGCCGAAGAACAGCAGGAACAGGCCCAGGAACACCAGCACGTACCCGACCCGACGACCCACCGTGGCCTCCCGTCAGCCGGCAAATCGGACCTTACCGGCTTCGAACACTACACAAACCAAATGCGAAAACCTAGACTTCCGAGCCTGTGTACGGGCGGCAGCCACAGCGAAGTGGAGCGATGGACCTCGAGGCGTTCCAGGCGGCCCTCGCCGGCCTGTTCGACGGCGACCTGCTCGCCGAGCATCCCGTCGACCGGCGGTTCCGTGACGTCGTGGCCGACGTGCCCGGCATGGCCACCGAGCACAAGCTCGCGCTGCTCAACCTAGCCGCCGCCCACCTGGGGCCGGGCGAGGCCTACCTGGAGGTCGGGTGCTTCAAGGGCCTCTCGCTGATCGGGGCCATGCTCGGCAACCAGGTCCGCCGCTTCAACGCGATCGAGAACTTCCTCGAGTTCAACCTGGACGGCGGCCAGGCCAGGACCGACCTGCTGGCCAACCTTGCCCGCTGGGTCGAGCCGGAGCGGGTCCGGCTGCTGGAGGGCGACTGCTTCGACCTGCTGCGCAGAGACGGGACGCTGGACGACCCGGTGGGCGTCTACTTCTACGACGGCGCCCACGGCCGTCTCCCCCACTACCTGGCCCTCGGCGTTGCCGAGCGCTGGCTGGCCGACCGGGCCCTGGTGGTGATCGACGACGCCTCCTGGCCGATCGTGGCCGAGGCCACCGACCGCTACCTGGCCGCCCATGCTGGCTACCGGCTGCTGTTCGACCTGGCCGCGGCGCATGAGGAGGACCCGCGCTGGTGGAACGGGATCCGCGTGTACGCGTTCGAGCGCGAGCTGGCCCGCCGGGGGGGTTCGGAGGGGGCGCGCCGGCCCCCCCGAGGGAACCGGAGTTGGCGCGGTCTCGACATGGCCTGGCGGCTGCTGGCCTACAACCTCGCGTACCGGCCCGCCGTGCAGGTCGCCTGGAGGACGCTCCCCCGCCATCCCGCCCTGTGCGCCACCGTGCTGAAGCTCGTGCCCCTGGCGTCCAGGCGGGTCCCGGTGGGCGATGGCAGCCGGTGACCGCGACCGACTCGTGCTGCTGCCCGAGGCCGCGTCGGTGCCGGCGCGGGTCTCGCTGTCGCGGGCGTTCGTGGTCGTCGCTCCGGCCATGGCGGCCGCCAACGCGCTGAACTACGCCTTCAACCTGGTCATGTCGCGGGCGCTGGGCCCCGCCGACTACGGTGCCCTTGGAGCGCTGCTGGCGGTGGTGCTGGTCGGCACCGTGCCCGGGGTCGCCCTGCAGGCGGTCGTGGCCAGGCACACCGCCCTGGCCGACGACCAGGAGGTGGCGGAGCTCTGGTCGGGGGTGCTGGCCGCCGTGGCCGCCGTCGGGACCACCCTCGGGCTGCTCGCCCTGGTCTCCAGCCCGGCCCTGCGGGCATTCCTGCACCTGGAGTCGCTCGGCCCCTGCCTCTGGCTGGCCGCGGCCCTGCTCCCCCTGCCGCTGCTGTCCGCCGTCCAGGGGATGCTCCAGGGCCGCGAGTGGTTCGGGGCACTGGCCGCGGTGCTGCTGGCCGCCGCGGCCGCGCGACTGGCCATCGGCGTCGGGCTGGTCGAGGCCGGCCTGGGGATCGAGGGTGCCCTCGCCGGCACGGCCGTCGGCTCCGCCGCCGCCATCCTGGCCGCCGTGCCCCGGCTGCGGGGCCGGGGAGGCTGGGGGGCGGCGCGCCGGCGCGCCCGGTGGGCCCCGAGGGAACCACCCCGGTCCCGGCGCCGGGCCGGGCTGGGCGGGGGCTGGAGGCGGCGGTCGACGGGCATGGCGATCGGCGGCGAGGTTGCCCGTGCGGCCGCCGGGGTGCTCGGGCTGCTGCTGCTGGCCAATGTCGACGTGGTGCTGGCCCGGCATTACCTGCCCGCCGAGGCGTCGGGGCTGTACGCGGCCGGGGCGATCCTGACCAAGATCGCCTTCTGGGCCCCGCAGTTCGTGGTCACCCTGGTGTTCCCCCGGCTGGTGGTCGCGGCCGACCGGCGACGGCTGCTCGGCCGCTCGGCGGCGGTCGTCGCCGCCGCCGGCGCCCCCCTGGTCGCCGGCGCGGCGCTCGCCCCCCAGCTCGCCGCCCGCCTCTCCTTCGGGGCCGCCTACCTGGAGGTCGGCCCGGTCCTGCCGCTGTTCGCCGCCCTCGGCACCGGCCTTGCCCTGGTCCAGCTGATGCTGTTCTCCGGGATGGCGACGGCCGACCGCCGCATGTACCGGCTCCTGCTGTGCGCCGTCGCCGCCGAGGCCACCGTGGTCGCCCTGTTCCTGCACGACTCGGTGACCGAGATCATCGGCGCCACCCTGGCCGTGGTCGCCGTCCTCCTGGCCGCCAGCGTCGCCCTCCTCGCCCGCCCCCCGGCCAGGAGCCCGGCCCGGTGAATCGGGACCTGTCGCCGGTGCGGGCGGCGGACGCCGTCGCGGCCCCGGCCAAGCCGCCGCGGCGGGCGCGCGACCTGGCCGAGCCCGCGGCCTACGGGGTGCTCGGCGTTGGCGTGCTGGCCGTGCTGGTGCTGACCGATCGGGGGTGGCTCACCCCCGACACCAGCCCGGAGCTGTACCTGGCCCCGGGCCGGGCGCTGGCGCGGTCACTGGCCGCCTGGCGGCCCGACCCCTACCTGGGGCAGCCGAACCTCGACGCCGGCACCGCCCCGGCCGCGATGGTCGTCGCGGCCATCCGCGGCCTCGGGGTCGACGCCTGGCTGGCGGTACGCCTGTGGCGGGCGCTGCTGCTGGCGGTGGCCGGCTTGGGCGCCGCCAGGCTGTTCGGGGTGGTCGCGCCGGAGGGAGGCGCCGCCGGCCGGGTCGCCGCGGCCGCCGTGTACGTTGCCAACCCCTACGCGGTCGTGGCCGGCGCCACCACCCCGGTCCTGCAGCCCTACGCCCTGCTCCCGTGGCTGCTGGTCGCCCTGGCCTGGAGCGTCCGTGACCGGCGCTCCTGGCGCGGCCCGGCCGCCTTCGCGCTCGCCTTCTTCCTGTGCGGCGGCACCAACGCCGGCGTCGTGCCCGGGTTCATGCTGCTGGCCGTGCCCTGCTACCTGGCCTACGCCCGGTTGGCCGGAGGGGTCCCATGGCGGGCGCTGCTGGCGCCGGCCCTGCGCTGCCTCGGCCTTGCCGTTGCGGTCTCGCTCTACTGGCTGGTGCCGGCCCTGCTGGCCAGCGGCGCCGGCCAGGCGATCGCCGAGGCCACGGAGAAGCCGAGCGACGTGGCCGCCGTCTCCTCCTACGGCGAGACGCTGCGCCTGCTCGGCCTGTGGACGCTGTATGGCCGCGAGGGCGAGCGGCTGTTCCTGCCCAACTTCGCCGGCTACCTGACCGACCCGATGGTGGTGCTGGCCTCGTTCGCCCTGCCGGTGGCCGCGGCCGCCGGCGCCCTGCTCTCGAGGGCGCGGGCCAGGGCGCTCGGGGTGCTGCTGCTGGCCTTGGCCGTGCCGGTGATGGTCGGGCTGTTCCCCACCGCGACCCCGACCCCGTTCGCCCGCCTGCTCGACGCCGCCTTCCGGCACCTCCCGGGAGCGATCGCCTTCCGAACCACCAACAAGGCCGGCGCCCTTGCCGCCCTCGGCATCACCCTGCTGGTGGCCGCCGGCGCGGCCACGGTGGCCGAGCGGAGCCGCCCCCGGCCGGCGGCGCGGGCGGCCGCGGCCCTGGCCGCCGCCGCCGTGCTGGCCGTGGCCGTGCTGCCCGCCTGGACCGGTGGCCTGCACCTGGAGCGGTACCGGGTGCCGGGCTACTGGCGGCAGGCCGCCGCCGACCTCGACCGCGCCCAGACGGGCCCGGCGGCCGGCCGGGTGCTGTTCCTGCCCGGCCAGGTCCAGGCCGACTACCGCTGGGGCTGGCAGGGGCCCGATGACCTGAACGCCTCGCTGCTGCAACGGCCGTCGGTGGTCCGCGCGACCGTCCCCAACGGCTCCCCCGAGCAGGCCAACTTCCTGGCCGCCCTCGACGTGCCGCTGACCGGCGACCAGCCGGACCCTGGGACGGTGCCGGCGATGGCGCGCTACCTGGGCGCGACCGAGGTGCTGGCCCGCAACGACCTGGTCTGGGAGACGACCGGGGGCGGCCCGCCCACCGCCCTCGCCGCCGCCCTCGCCGTCCAGCCGGGCCTGCGGCCCGCCGGGTCCTACGGCCGGCCCGGCGAGCAGGTGGCCACCGGGGGGCCGGACGGCCCGGACGGAGCGGCCCTGCCGCCGCTGCAGCGGTATGCGGTGACCGACCCCAGGCCGGTAGCGCGGGCCGAGCCGGCGGCCGGCGCCCTGCTGGTCGACGGCGACAGCTTCGCCCTGCCGGCGCTCGGCCGGCTCGGGCTGCTGGCCGGGCAGCCCGCGTTCCGGCTGCTCGGGTCGCTGACGCCGGGCGCAGCCGCCCTGGCCCTCGACGACGGAGCGCGGGTCGTGCTCACCGACAGCAACCGGCGGCGGACCTGGGCGGCGCGCCGCACCGGGGCCGGCTACTCGCCGACCCTGCCAGCCGACCGGCCGATCGACCCCGGCTCCCCGGCGCTCAGCCTGTTCGGCGACCCGGCCGTCCAGACCGTCACCACCCTGGCCGGGGCCCGCTCGCTCACCGCGACCAGCTCCGGCAGCGTGTTCGGGCCGGTCCCCTACGGCAAGCCGGCGTTCGCCTTCGACGGCGACCCGCGAACCGCCTGGGTCACCGGCGACTTCGGCGCGGGGGTCGGCCAGTCGATCAGCCTGCAGCTGGAGCGGCCGCTGACGCTGAACCGGCTGACCCTGCGGCCGCTGCTGGGCGGCCCAGTCCAGGTGGCGTCCGTCCGCGTCCGCATGGACGGCCGTACGGTCGAGGCGGCCGTCCCGGCCCGGACCCAGGTCGAGCTGGAGCTGCCGGCGACCACCACCGCGTCCCTGACGGTCGAGATCACCGCCGTCCGCGGCGGTCCCGGGCTCAACCCGGTCGGCTTCTGGGAGATCGGCGTGCCCGGGGTCCGGGTCGCCGAGACGGCCGTGCTTCCCGAGCGGTTCCGGCAGCTGGTCGAGGGCCTCGACGCCGGCGGCCAGCACCGGCTGGCGGCCACCCCGCTCGACGTCGTGCTGGCAAGGGCGGCCGGCCCCACCCGGCGGCTCGACGACGACGAGGAGCGCGCGCTCGACCGGCGCTTCTGGCTGCCGGAGGCGCGGACCTTCGAGCTGGCCGGCTTCGCCTCCCCCGGCCCTGACCTGGCCGAGCCCGAGACCGACCGGCTGCTGGGAGCGTCGTCCAGGGTGGTCGCCCGGTCGTCCTCGCGGGCCTTCGACGGGGTCGGCGTCCGCGCCTCCCAGGCCTTCGACGGCGACCGGGACACCGCCTGGATCCCGGCCGGCCGCGGCCCCGGCGAGTGGGTCGAGGCGTCGTTCCCGACCCAGGCCCTTGACCACGTCGTCGTCCGCCAGGACGTGCCAGCGGGCCTCAAGGGCGTGGACGCGGCGGTCGCCGCCGAGCTGTCGCTGGACGGCGGCCGGCCGATCCGGGCCCGGCTGCGCCAGGGGGCGACCCGGGTGGAGTTCCCGGCCCGCAAGGTGGGCCGGCTGCGCCTGACCATCACCGACGTCGTCGGCCTCGGCGGCCAGGTCAGGGTGAGCGAGATCGAGGCCGGCCGGGCGCGGGTCGACGCGGTCAACCGGCCTGGCGGCAAGCTGCGCGGCTGCGTCGAGCTGGCCGAGCTGGACGGCGTCCCCCTCCGGGCCCGCCCGCGGGGCACGCTGGACCAGCTGGCCAAGGGGGAGGCCCTCCGGGTGGAGCCGTGCGACGACGGCGGCCTGCGGCTGAGCCCCGGCCAGCATCACCTGCGCAGCGCACCTGGCTGGCTGGTCGACCTGCTGCACCTGCGGTCGGAAGGCGATCCTGGCCAGACCCCCGACGCGCCGGCGGCGCCGCGGGTCACGGTCACCTCCTCGGGCGCGACCCGCAGCGAGCTGGCCTCCGAGCCGGCGCCTTCCCCTTGGTACCTGGTCGTCGGCCAGGGCTACGACCGGCGCTGGCGGGCCACCATGGACGGCCAGCCGCTCGGCCCGCCGTCCCTGCTCGACGGCTACGCGATCGGCTGGCGGATCTCCGACCCCAGGCCCCACCGGTTCACGGTCGAGTTCGCCCCCCAGCGCCCGGCCACCGCCTCCCTGGCTGCCACCCTCGCCGCACTGGCCGTCGCCCTTGTCCTGCTGCTGCGGAGGCGTCGGCGATGAGCGGGCCCTGGGCGGGGCGGCTCCTGCTGGTGGTGCTGTTGTGGCTGCTGGGCGGCCGGGTCGGGCTGCTGGTCGGGGCGGTGATCGCCGTCGGTGACGCCGTGCGCTCACCGGCCCCGCGCGAGCTGCTCTGGGGGTCGCTGGCGCTGTTCGCGGCCGTCCCGCTGGCCATGCTCGTCCGGGGCCTGCCGACCAGGGCGACCCTCGGGCCGGACCTGGCCGCCGGCAACCCGGCCGCCCACCTCCTCGCCGGGACGGCCCTGGCCCTGCTGGTGCTGGGGGTGCTCCGCGAGGTGCGTGCCGGACGTCCTCCTCCCGCCGACCGCCCGGGCGAGCGCGCCCTGGTGGCGCGCCGCCCCGACCGGCCCGGCGACGGCGGCCTCGGGCCATGAGCGACCGCCGGCCGCTGGTGTCGGTGGTGGTGCCGACCCGGGACGCAGCCAGGACCATCACCCGGTGCCTTGAGTCGGTGCTGGCCCAGACCTGGCCGGTCGAGCTGGTGGTGGTGGACAACTGGAGCTCCGACGGCACCTGGGAGGTGGCCGGCCGCCTGGCCCACGTGGCCGTCCAGGGCGGTCCCGAGCGCAGCGCCCAGCGCAACCTCGGCGTGGAACGGGCCGCTGGCGAGTGGGTGCTCTGGGTCGACGCCGACATGGCGCTGGCGCCCGACGCGGTGGAGCGGTCGCTGGCGGCCGCCCATGCGTCGGGCGCGGCGGCCGTGTTCCTTCCCGAGGTGAGCGTCGGTAGCGGGTTCTGGGCCCGCTGCCGCGCCCTGGAACGGCGCTGCTACCACGGCGAGCCCCGGGTCGAGGCGCCGCGGCTGGTCAGGGCCGACGTCCTGCGCGGAGCCGGCGGGTTCGACACCCGCCTCACCGGGACCGAGGACGCCGCCCTGCGCAACCGGCTGCTGTCCGGCGGGGTCGGGCTCGCCTGGGCGGACACGGTGGTGGTGCACGACGAGGGGCGTCTCCGCCTGGCCCCGGTGCTGCGCAAGCGTTTCTCCTACGGCCGCAGCCTGCCCGGCTACCACCGGGCCAACCCGGGGGCGGTCAAGGCCCAGGCCGGCGGCACGCTGGCCGCCTACTGGCGCCACCGCCGCCTGCTGGCCGCGGACCCGGTGCACACGGCCGGCCTGGCCGCCCTCCGGGCCTGCGAGACCGCCGCCTGGGCCGCCGGGGCCGCCACCGCCCGGCGCCGCTGAGGGATGCCGCCGGTCAGGGTCGCACCGGCTCCCAGGCCGCGGCCTGCCGAAACGCCTCGGCCAGCCGAGCGGACTGGCGATGCAGCTGGTGGTGCTCCAGGACGGTGCGCCGGTTCTCCGCCCCGACCCTGGCGCGGCGGGCCGGGTCGCCGAGGAAGGCGGCAAGCGCCTCGGCCAGGGCCTCGGCGTCGTCGGCCACCAGGAGGTTGGGCTGGCGCACCGCCTCGTGGTTGGAGCCGCAGGCGGTGGTGACAACCGGCAGCGCGCTGGCCATCGCCTCCAGATAGGCCAGGCCGAACTGCTCGTTCCACACCCGGGTCGGGCGGGGCGCGGTCACGAACACCGCCGAGGCGGCCAGCACCTCGGCCACCCGGTAACGGTCGCCGCCGCCCAGGTAGGCGACGCCGCTGCCCGGCCTTGCGGCCTCCTTCCTGACCAGACCCTCCAGGGGCCCGCGACCGAGGACCCGGAGGCCGGCCTCCGGCACGCTCCGACGGACCAGCCGGAAGGCGTCCAGCAGCCGGTCGATGCCCTTGTTGGCGGCCAGCGGCGACACGAACACGGCCACCGGCTCGGCCACCGGGGTGGCCGGGGGCTGGAACAGCTCGGTGTCGACCCCCGGGTGGACGACCTGGCAGCGGTCCGCCGGCAGGCCGAGGTCCAGGCAGTGGTCACGGGCCGCCTCCACGAAGCAGAGGTACAGGTCGGCGGAGCGGGCCCGGCGCAGCGCCTGCCGGTAGGGCGGCAGGCGGTACAGCGGCGACCGCGGGTCGTTGGCCCAGACGAGCACCGCCTGGCGCTGCCGGCGCCGTCCCGCCAGCGCGCTCGCCTGGCCGGTGACCAGCGAGCAGAGCTCGAGCGAGGCCACCCAGTCGTCCCCGTCGGGCAGCGAGTCGAGATCTTGGAGCCAGGCCAGCGCGCCCGCCTCGACGAAGCGCCGGGTCGGCTGGCGGTAGCGGCGGCGCAGGAACCGCACCGCCTCGGGCGGCTGCGGGCCCCCGACCGCGGTCACCCGCGTCCCGGGCATCAGCGACAGCCAATGCAGCTCGCGCCACGGACGCTGCCCCGGCAGCATCAGCCACAGGATGTCGAGCGGGACCATGCTCATGGGGGCGGTCGGACGGCTCCTCGGAGCTTGGACGCGCCGGGGACCCGGCGAGCAAGTTGAGCATGCGACGTGCCTGGTGTCCAGGCGGTTCGTCCTGAATGCCGGGCCTGGAGCCGGTCCGCGTTGACGGCGGGACGGGCTGGTCCGACGATGCAACCGGGAGCCGGGACCGGTACGGAGACAAGCCCATGAGCGGCCACGTCCACGACGACCTGCCGGCGCTGCTTGCCGGCGAGCTGGCGCCGTCCGCGGCTGCCCTCGTCCATGCCCACCTGGCCACCTGCGACCGCTGCCGGCTCGACCTGGCCGCGGTCGCGTTCGCGGCCGGCGAGCTGCGCTCGACCGCCGGCGTCCCGTTCGCCGACCCGGCGGAGCTGCCGCCCCTCCGGCTCGAGCTCCCCCCGGCCGGGCCCGACGCGGAGGCTCCCGAGGAGCGGGAGGCCTCGCGGGACCTGCCGGCGAGGTCCGGGCTCCGGGTCGGGCCGGCCAGCGTGGTGCTCGCCGCCACCGACGACGGGCTCGACCCCGCCTACCAGGCAACCCGCCAGGCCGCGTTCGCCGTGGCCGCACGGGAGGGCGCCCGGGTGGTGCTGTTCGACCGGTCCCCGGAGCTGTACCTGATCGACCCGTACCAGCACTCCGGCGACGGCGACGGTGGGCGACGGTGGAGCTCCCTGCTCAACCAGCGGACGGCCAGCCGCCTCGGCCGGCCCTATCTGGCCGAACAGCTCGCCGAGGCCCGCCGGCTGGGCCTCGACGGCGCCGCCTGGGTTGCCCGCGGCCACGGGCCCGACGCCCTCGCCGCCGCCTGCGAGGTCCTCGACGTCGAGCGGGTGGTGCTGCCGGCCACTCTCGCCGCCCCGCCGCTGATCGACCGGGTGCGCGGCCACACCCTCGCCACCTTCCGCCGCCGGGTCAGTGCGCGGATCAGCCTGGCGAGCCCCGACGGCACCCTGGCCGAGGTGGACTAGAACAGCGGCGCCCGTCGCAGGGCTCTGGCAGACTGCCCGGATGACCGGGATCGACTACCTCCAGGCCGTTCGTTCCGACGGCGGTGCCTTGGCGGCCGCGGCCAGGCGCGGGCTCGACCCGCCGGTACCGGCATGTGCCGGATGGACGGTGGCCGACGTGGTCCTCCACACGGGCATGGTCCACCGGCACAAGCTGGAGATCGTGCGCGGCCGCCTGGCCGAGCCGCCCAGCCCCTGGCCGCCGCCCGCCCCCGAACGGGCGGGACTGCTCGGGTGGTACCAGCAGGGGCTGGAGGAGCTGCTCACGGTGCTCGACGACGCCGACCCCGGGACCCGGGTGTGGACCTTCCATCCCCCCGACCAGACGGTGGCGTTCTGGCGCCGGCGGATGGCCCACGAGACGGCCGTGCACCGGGTCGACGCCGAGAGCGGCCACGGCGACCCCGGGCCGGTGCCGGCCGCGCTGGCCGCCGACGGGGTGGACGAGCTGCTCGAGGTGTTCCTCGCCCCTCACGCGGAGGGGGAAGCGGTCGGCGGGCGCGGCGAGTCGCTGCACCTGCATGCCACCGACACCGAGGGCGAGTGGCGGGTGCGGTTGCTGCCCGCGGGGGTCGAGATCGAACGGGGTCACGCCAAGGGCGATGCCGCCGCCACGGGCACCGCCTCCGACCTGCTGCTGTTCCTGTGGGGCAGGGCCCCGGCCGACCGGCTGGAGACCTTCGGCGACCCGGCCCTGCTGCCGAGGGTCAGGCAGCTGGCCGCCGTGGCCACCCAGTAGGCGTGGAGCTCAGCGAGGTCCTGGCCCGCCGGCGCATGGTGCGCCGGTTCGACCCCCGCCCGCTCCCCGAAGAGGTGCTCGACCGCATCCTGGGCAGCGCCACCCGGGCTCCGTCGGCCGGCTTCAGCCAGGGGCTCGACCTGGTGGTCCTGGAAGGCACCCAAGCGATCCGTGAGTTCTGGCTGGCCACCGCCGACCCGCGCTTCGAGGAGCCCTACAGCACCGCCGAGCCGCCCGTGATCGTGCTGGTCCTCTCCGACAAGCAGGCCTACCTGGACCGCTACGGCGCGCCCGACAAGGCCGGGCTCGGCATGGAGGTCGAGGCTGGCTGGCCCGTCCCCTACTGGGACCTGGACGCGGCCATGGCGGCCATGCTGCTGTTGCTGACCGCCGTCGACGAAGGCGTCGGCGCCTGGTTCTTCGGCGTCTTCCACGGCGCCGAGTCGCTGCTTGCCGGCCTCGGCGTCCCCAAGGGCCGGCGCCTGATCGGGGCCGTCGCCCTCGGCTACCCGGCGGCCGACGACCGCCCCTCCGGCTCCTCCCGCACCCGGGCGCGGCGCCCCCTCGATCAGGTCGTCCACCGCGGCCGCTGGTAGCCGTTGACGTCTCGCCGGCCGTCGCCTGTCCCGACGACCTGCGGCCGGTGGTGGACGCGGCCGAACGCCGGCCCCGCGTGGTCATGGAGGTCACCGAGCGCGCGGCTGCCCGCGACCCGGGCCGGGCTGCCTGGCGCGGCCGAACCGTACCCGGCCGGCGGCTTGGCGGATACTTCCCGATGGTGGATGGCCGTCTCGGAGGAAGCTACATGCCGGCAACAGGCAGCAGCACCACGGCAGGGGCGGCGGCGCGGCCCCTGCCCGTGCAGCGGGGGCTGTTCGACATCCCCGACGACGTCGCCTACTTCAACTGCGCCAGCCTGGCGCCACAGCTGCGGGCGGCCGGCCAGGCGTCAGCGGCCGCCCTGCGCCGGCGCGCCCAGCCGTGGCTGATCCGCGGCGACGACTGGTTCACCGAGGTCGAGGAGCGCCGGTCGCTGTTCGCCCGGCTCGCCGGCGTCGACGCCGACGGCGTCGCCCTGGTGCCCGCCACCAGCTACGGTCTTGCGGTTGCCTCCGCCAACCTCGCCGCCAAGCCAGGTCAGCGGGTCCTCGTCCTGGCCGACGACTACCCCTCCAACTACTACACCTGGCAGGCCTTCGCGCGGCGCACCGGCGCAACCGTCGCCACCGTGAGCCGGCGCGACGGGCAGACCTGGGCCGAGGCCGTCCTGGATGCCCTGGACGAGCGGGCCGCGGTCGTTGCGGTGCTGGCGGCGCACTGGACCGACGGCGGATCGGTCGACCTGGCCGCGGTCGGGTCGCGGGCCCGCGCGGTCGGGGCCGCCCTGGTGGTGGACGCCAGCCAGGCGCTGGGGGCGATGCCGCTGGACCTGGCCGCCATCCAACCGGACTATCTGGTGACGGTGGGCTACAAATGGCTGCTCGGGCCGTTCGGCCTCGGCTACCTGTACGTGGCCGAGCAGCATCGCGACGGCGTCCCCCTGGAGGAGAACTGGATCTCCCGACTTGGCTCGGAGGACTTCGCCGGGCTGGTCGACTACCAGGACCGGTACCAGCCGGGCGCGCGCCGCTTCGACGTCGGGCAGCGCACCCACTTCGAGACCACCCCGCTGGCGATCGTCGCCCTGCGCCAGCTGCTGGACTGGGGCGTGCCCCGCATCGCCGCCACCCTGCGGCAGGTCACCGGCCGCATCGAGGAGCAGGTCGTCGCCATCGGCCTGGCCCTGACCTCGCCGGATCGTGGGCCGCACATGCTCGGCATCAGCCTGCCCGACCAGGCCAGGCAACGGGTGTCGGCGGCGCTCACCGATGCGGGGGTCTTCGCCGGTGTCCGAGGGTCGTCCCTGCGGGTGTCGCCGCATCTGTGGACCACCGAGGAGGACATCGACCGGCTGGTCGGCGCCCTGGCCAAGGCGACCAATGGGATGATGCGCCGGTGAAGGCGCTGGCGACCTACAACATCAAGGGTGGCGTGGGAAAGACCACCGCCGCGGTCAACCTGGCCTGCCTCGCCGCCTGGGAAGGGCGCCGGACGCTGCTGTGGGACCTGGACCCGCAGGGGGCGGCCAGCTACCTGCTGCGGGTCCGCCCCCACGTCAAGGGCGGCGGCAAGGCCCTCATCCGCGGCAAGAAGACCCTCGACCAGGCAGCGAAGGCGACCGAGCTCAACAACCTCGACCTGGCCCCGGCCGACCTCACCTACCGCCACATGGACCTGGTCCTCGACGCCGCCAAGAAGCCGACCCAGCGGATCGCCCGGCTGCTCGCCACGGTCTCGGGCGACTACGACGTGGTCATCCTCGACTGCCCACCCGGCATGTCGCTGGTCTCCGAGAACGTGCTGCACGCGGTCGACGTCCTGCTGGTTCCCCTGATCCCGACCACGCTGTCGGTCCGGACTCTGGAGCAGCTGACCGAGCTCGTCGCCGACCTCGACCACCCGCCGGCGCTGTTCCCGTTCTTCTCCATGGTCGACGGCCGCAAGCGCCTGCACCGCGAGGTCATCGACCGCCTCCGGGCCGAACGCGACGACGTCGCCGCCACCGTGATCCCAGCCCGCTCGCTGATCGAGCAGATGGCCGTCCGCCGCGCCCCCCTCCCGGTGTTCGCCCCTCACAGCCAGGTGACCGGCCGGTACGAGAAGCTCTGGGCCGAGGTCCTCCGGGCGGCCTTCAGCTCCTAAAGCAGCAGCTCAGAAGTCCTGCACGTAGCTCAAGGCGGCGACCAGGAAGTACTCGCGGGGTTACGGCCAAGACTTCTGGTGACCTGCTTTAGCTGGCGGTGGCCGCTGGGGGATGGAGGGCCGGTAGCGTCGAGGCCAGGTGCGCGGCGCGCGGGATCCCGGCGGCGAAGGGCACGGCCAGGGTGCTCCGCGGCCCGCAGGCGCGGGGCGCCTGGCTCGCCGACGACCAATGGCGAGGTCAGGCCTCGGCTGACCGTTCAGCCGGACTTCACGCGGTAGATGAGATGGGTGACGCCGGTGCCCTCGATGACGCTCGGTCCCTCCAGGGCGACCGGCGCGTTCGACAGGTTGTCGAAGTACCGGATGCCCTCGCCGAGCAGGACTGGCACCAGATCGATGCGCACCTCGTCGAGCAGCCCGGCGTTGAGGCACTGCTGGATGATGCTGGGCCCGGCCACGCCGACCCCCCCAGCTCCCGCGGTGGCCTTCGCCTGCTCCACTGCGCTCTCGACCCCGTCGGTCACGAACGTGAACGGCAACGGCGCATCGTCGCGCGGCCAGCCCTCGGGGACGGAGTGGGTGACCACGAACACCGGCACCCCGAACGGGTGCCCGTGCTCACCCCAGCGCCCGATGTCGAACAGCCGGCGCCCCGCGACGAGCGCACCGACCCTGTCGAACGACTCGCGCAGGTATCGCGCGCTCGCCGCCGACGTTCGGAAGGTCCACCGTTCAGGGTAGGCGGTCGGGACCTCGACCTCACCGTTCCCATACCAGTCGAACAGCGGCCCCACCTGATCGGAGGGATCGGCGACGAAGCCGTCCAGCGACATCGACAGCTCCGCAATCACCGTCGCCATTGCGCCTCCGTTGGTCGAGGTCCTGCTCGCTTCCCGTCCTGGGTTCAGCATATGCGGCTGCCCATGGAACGGTGGTCGCGGGGAGAGCTCATCGGCCGCCCACCGCAGGCTCGGGCCCCAGCTCGTCGGCAACGACCTCGACCAGGGTGGGGGGTGGGCAGGCTGGCGAGCTCGGCTCAGCTCTGCAGCCTCTGGTCCGGCTCGAGGGCGCACGTCACGATCAGCGCGTTCTCGGCCAGGACCGCAAGCCAGTGGTTCATCCGCTCCGCGTTGGTGCGGTCCCGCCAATGCCCGAACAGGCCGGCGGCGTCGCCGAGCGGACGGCGGCCTTCCGCCTGGTGGATTTCGAGCGTGAGGGAAGCCCCCCCACCACCGGCATCCGCCGCGGCCCTGACGATCGCGGTCAGGCCGGCCGGGCCGTAGAGCGGGTCGAGCGACCTCCGGCCCTGATAGTCGAACGGCACCGGCACCCGGGTGAGGAAGCTGAAATGGTCGGACAGGCCTGGAATGAGGGGATGTCCGTCGTGCAGGTGGATGTGGATCGGCTTCCCGACCCGGCCCAGCGACCGGGTCAGCTCGAGCACGGCGGGCAGGGCGGACGCCACCGCCGCCTGCACGTCGGCGGCCAGCTCGGGCAGGCGCGCGTCTCCCGGGTGCAAGGCGGCCAGATCCAACCCCGGATGCGCGCGCGAGAAGCTGTCCCTGGCCTGCGCGATGCCGACGTGGCCGACGTCGACGCAGGCGGCGACCTGCGTCACGTCGCGGAGGCGTTCGGCCACCTCGACGAACCAGTCGAGCTTCAGCCCGGCGGCGTACTCGAGAAACAGCACCGGGCCGTCCGGCCGCATGCCGAGCTTCCCGATCCCGGCGACCAGGTCGCCCGTCCGGGTGGCCATCTCGGCCTTGTCGTGGACGACCAGGCCGGCGACCCGACCGGCGAAGCGGGTGGCGAACGTCTGGACCACCGCCCGGCCTCGCTCGTCCAGCAGGTTGACCTGCCGGCCCAGGTGCACCACCGGCAGGTGCGGCTGGGACGGCGCGAAGCCGAGGATCCACTCGAGCTGCTCCGGAGTGTCGGCATAGACCTCCGCGGCGAGCCCGGCCTGGGCGAAGCGGAGACGGGCGAGCCGCAGCAGGGCGTCATCGCCGTCGACGCGGCGCTGGAACAGCGCGCGGAGCGGCGCGACGGCGGGCGGCCGTCGAACGGGAACTGGTTCAGCTGAGGCCGGGGATCGCGAAGACATGGATCGACTGGTCCTTGGCTCGGCACTGTTCGTCCTGGCTTTCCCGCTTCGCCCGGTCGGACACCACCACGACCCGGTCGGCAGTCACCCACGAGACCCCTTCGATGTTGCAGTAGACGGTCCGGCCCTCCAGGTCCGGAGGAAACGACCAGACGCCTCCGTCGTCGGCGAGCTCCCAGCCCGAGGGCTGCAGCCGGCCGACCCACAGCGCCGAGGACGCCTGCGACACCACGGCGACGCGGTCGCCGGCGACGGCCAGGCTGCTGTAGTCCTCGAACCACAGCGACGCCGGCAGCCGGATCGTGCCGGCGTGGTCCCAGTGGCGCCGGCCGCGGTCGAACACCTGGATCCTGCCGCCCCCGGGCCGCCGCCCCTCCTCGCCGTCCTTGCACCGGTTCCCCTCGCACAGGCCGAGCAGGTAGGTCCGGCCTCCCCTGCGGATGCAGGTCAACCCCTCGAGGCCCTTGTTCGGCCCGTCGAGCGGAAAGTCAAGCCAGGCGCTCTCCAAGTAGCCGAAGCCCTCGTCGTACTCCTGGACCTTCGCCATGAAGCCCCGCCCGCGAGGACGCGCCTCGATCAGCACGTAGAAGCGACCGGCGGCCGCGTCATGGGCGATGTCCTCGAAGCCGGCACGGTCGCCGCGATCCTGCGGGATCAGGACGTTGTCGGCGGCTCCCCGCCTGAGCTCGACGCCGACGCGGCCGATGTCGGGCGAGTTGTCGAACACTGCGTAGAAGCAGCCGTCCCCGGCCAGGACGCCGCTGGCCTCGAGGCGCCGGTCCACCGCGCTTGCCAGCAGCGAGGCGATCTTCGCCTCCCGTACCAGGACCAGCTCCCGTTGCCCCATTGCCGACACTCCTCCAGATAGGCCGTCAGAAAGGCTGTCTGGCCGAACCCGGTCCATGGCTACGGCAGCGGCTCCAGCGTGCCCGAGAACGTCGCGCCGCTGGTGCCGACCGGGTGGTCCCTGCGGAGCGCGGCCAGCTGCGTTCTGGCACTGTCGTGGCGCATGCGCACGTAGTGGACGATCCCCTCGGCCTTCTCGTCCCCGCGCCGCAGCTCCTGCTGCTCGCGGCCGCTGCGGTAGACCTCGTCGTTGGTGAACTGCCTGCCGGTGAATGGCTGCCGGTCGGGTGTGTCGGATTCAAGGTAGGCGGCCTGGGCGACGCGGTCCCAGAGCCCGCCAGCCCCGATGGCGGCGGCGATCGCGGCTGGGTTGAAGTCGGTGTCGAGCAGGTGCTCCAGGTGGTCCAGGTAGTAGCGGAGGAAGTCGCGGTTGCGGAGGAGGTTCTGCACCAGCGGTATCCGGGACGTCGCGCCGCCCGAATTCTTCCTGCCGTAGTTTCCCGTGTTGCTCGGCCAGTCGACGATGTCGGTGTACTGCCAGCGGGTGTCGAAGAAGTCGATGCCGAAGCTGTTGTCGTAGTCCCAGGGGATGAAGGTGAAGTAGGGCGTTGCGACGAAGCCCCGCTCGTCGCCACGCCGCCCGGAGTTGTAGAGGTAGTAGTTGGAGGGCGTGGCGAAGTAGTTGTCCCAGCTGCCGATCAGCAGGTTGACGCCGGCCCAGCGCAAGAACGCCCAGGCGTTCATGATGCCCTCCACCGACTCGCGGAACGCGGTGGAGTCGAACCGGCCGCCGCCCCCGGGGAGCCCGGCGCCGTCGATCGTCCGGACCAGCCGCGCCAAGTCGTCGTAGGTGTTGGCCGCCGGGTCGTCCTCGTTGGTCAGGAGCCGGTAGGTCTGGTCGCCGGGGTCGTCGGCGATGTACTGGCGGCCGTCGTCGCTGCCGTCGGCCCCGACTCGACGCTCGAGTGTCGCGCAGCCGAGCACTCCGCAGGCGGCCTTGTACAGGTTCCCCTCGTCGTTGTCGCCGAAGCGGTCCTTCAGGAACCGCCTGTCAACCTGCTCGACGACGGAGAACAGGCCCATGTACGTCGCGTTCAGCCCGAATTTCGCGTAGGTGTGCCGTGACGCCGGGACGCCCGCCGTGGCGAACAGGCGCCAGGCCAGCGCCTCGCGCATCTGCGACGGGTCGTTGTACATGGCCTTGAGGTTGACCTTGGACATGCCGGCTAGGCGCTTCCCGCGGCCGTCTGGCTCGAGGTCGGCCTTCCACGAGCGCTTCGGCGCCCATCGCGTCCGGTTCCCGCTGTTGACCAGGGAGAACGTCGAGGTCTCGTAGAGGGCGCCAGCGTCGCCCTGCGGTGCGATGTGCCGCCCGTCTCCAGGGTCGGTCGGCCACAGCGCGAACCGGGCGTCGGCGGGGGCCGGGGTCTCCTCCAGCGGCTTGTCGGGCCGGACGGCCTCCGGCGGCCAGCCGGTGACGTGCAGCATGTACATGGATTGCTGGAAGAACTCGTCCTTGGTCATCGCCATCGCATCCACCCTTCGTCAGTCCATGGCAGGATTGAACGCCGGTCGGTGCGCCGCCGTCAGTGCCGTGCGTCACATCGCCTATCATCCGGGTCCGCGGCGACCCTACTGCCCGTCCAGGCGCGAAGCCGAGGATGACTCGATCCTGGCCGCGTACTCGATCCTGGTCACGCTCGGAGCGGCAGGGCTGGTCGCCTTGGGCCCTCGGGCGGCGACGGCCCGGAAGGCGCCGACATGGTTCGCGCGGGCGTGCCGTGATCGGACGACGATCGACGGCTACGCTGTCGACCCGCCTGGAGGTGATACACCGTGGATCACACCACCCTGCTGAACATCCACATCGGCGCCGGTGTCCTCGGCCTGCTGCTCGGGCCGCTCGCCATGTGGCGAGACACCCGGCAACTGGGCGCCGGCCACGCCCCGACCAGCGCGGTCAGCGCCGTCTATCCCTGGAGCGTGCTGGCGGTCGGCCTGTCCGCGACCGTGCTGGTCGTCCGCTACCGGGCGGACCTGTGGTGGCTGGTCCCGGTCGCGGCATTCTCCTACGCCCTGGCGGTGCTCGGACGGTACGCCGCGACCCGGCGGTTCCGCGGCTGGAGCCATGGCTACGTGCACGGCCAGGGAGGCTCCTACATCGCCTTGGTGACCGCCCTGGTGGTGGTCTCCCTCACCGTCGACGGGCCGCTCCAAGGACCGGTCGTGCTGGTCCCATGGCTGCTCCCCACCATCATCGGCACGCTCATGATCGAGTGGTGGCGCCGCCGGCTCGTCCGAACGCGCACAGCTCGGGCAGCGACTGCCAACCAAGGCCACCGGCCCTGACCTGCGCCGGTCTCGATAAAGAGTCGGGTTGCGGAGCTGCTGCTTGGTGGTGAACTCGACACGCTGCGGGGACCGCCAAGGCTGAGGTCTCGGATCCAAGACCGCTCAGGTGTGTGGTGGGGTGCCCAGTCCCAACCGTTCTCTTCGTTCACGCGGTCTGGTTCTCGAGCTTCGACAGGGTCTTCTGCAGATATCCACGGAGGTGCTGCCGGCCGGCGACACGGAGGACCAACACCACGAGGCGCCCCTTGAGGCTGCTGGGCTGGCGCAGCGAGGTCCACACCACCCGACTGCCGCCGGCGGGCGTTGGTCGGACCCGCAACTCCCACCGGCTTCCGGGGCGGAAGACGTTGGAGTCCAGCACCCGGGCGATCACCATGTCCGGGTCGGACCAGTCGTACCGCTCCCGAGCCCAGATCCCCCCGAACTCGCGGCCCCCCTCGGTGACCTCGGCGGTGCCGTCGCCCAGTGCGTGGACGGTGAAGCGCTTGGGGTCGATCCCGGACCAGATCTGGGGCCGCCGTTCGGAGAAGTCGGTGGCCGCGGCTCTGACTTGCCGGGGGGACAGGGGAGTGTCCACCTCGAACCGAATCTCGACCATGGTCGCCTCCTTTCAGGCGAGCCAAGGGTGTGCCGACCGCAGGCCGAGGGCATCGGTAGGTTCACCCATCTTCCACTCGGTCGCGGAGGAGGCGTGGACACACTCGGGTCCAGGCGGCCCGATCGTGCCTCCTCCGCCAGCGCCTCAGACGCGGCCTCGGGAGCCAACCCCGGACGGTGGGGGCGGTCCTGGGTCATTGCCTGGAAGGCGTCCCGGCGGCCAGGCCCGCTCAGGAGCTTGGTTTGCACGGCAGCGGGGGATTTCAGGAGTCGCACCGAGAGGATCGCCCACAGGAGCCCCACGCCAACGAGCAGGAAGGCCGAGAGCGTCTCGGTGTTCCAGGTGATGCTGCCGATGGCGGACAGCACAATCAGCAGGCGGTCACCGGGAGGAAGCAACCGCCGACGAAGCATGACCACCGCAAGGCTGATCAGCCCGAACGCCAAGGCCAGGGTTCCGAAGATCGCGAACTCCACCACTGCGTTCAGGATCAGCAGCAGCGGGGCAGCGGCCAGTAGGTATCGCGCGGCGCGCCCGAGCCACCCCGCCTGGTGCAGCCAGTGAGCCAGACGGCTGCGGGCAAATCCGAGAACCACGAGGCCGGCGCCGACACCCAAGAGCGGGAACAGCGAGTTCGCGTCCCGTTCTAGTCCAAACCAGCCGGCGTTCATCGAGCCCATCATGGCGCCGCCTGCCGCGAACAAGGCCGCGCCCAGCAGTGCCGACAGGCGGCTCCACATCAAGATTCCGTTCACGTGAGCCCTCCCCACCCTGGCCTACGCAGCCAAGCGTGGTGGCCGGCGTCTGCTGGATGTCGTTTGGTGAGTGTCCCATCCTGTGGAGCGGCGTGCGACCGACATCGCGAAATCGGGCGCGGATGTTGAGCTGGGCGTGACGCTATGCACCTGAATTCTTCAATTGGAAATCTCCCCGCATTGGGTATGCAGGTAGCGCAGGTAGAATTGGCCATGGCCTACAATTTCCTTGCCTGCGACCGTGACCAGGGGTTTCTGCTCCCACCCTGACCTGCGCGACTGGCTGCCCGCCGACCACCTGGCCTGGTTCCTGCTCGACGTCGTGGACCAGATCGACTTGGGGCCCGTGGCCCAGATCCAGGCTCCCGACAGGTATGTTGAACCGCTGGAAGCAATCATCGCGGTCATAAGGGAACCTGAGTGACGATCAGGCCGGCTAGAGTGAACAGGACTCACTCAACCCTATCACTCAACCCACTCATCGGAAGCAGCGGGCAGGTGTCTGAAGAGCAGCGCTCGGCGGGCGAGGCGGCTCGCCATATGCCGAAGAGTTGAAGCGCTGGCGCGAGCGCCGCGGGCTCTCTAAGCGTGGACTCGCCCTGCTCATGAGCTACGACCGCTCCTACGGCAGCCAGATTGAAGGCTGCCACCTTCCACCAACCGAAGACTTCACCCGGAGAGCCGAGGCCGTGCTGACGGCCTGGGAGGTCAAGCTCGATCGAGACGCGCTGAAGGAGATCTGGCTGCTCTTCGAGAACCACGACACGAAGTTCCCGCTGTACCCGGGACAGCGCTGCTGGATTCACTACAGCTACCGTATGAGGAGACAACTGATGGATGCAAGCACTGTCGTTGCAATATGCGCCACGGCCATCGCTGGTACGGACAGGCTGGCGGTCGGGTGACGCCCTCCGAACCAGGGACGGCTCCTGCCGATCCGGTCCACCGGGGTTCATGGTTGGTTCAGGCGGTCTCTGGGGTCTCGCCGTTTGGCTCGATCCCGTGCCGGTGGAGCAGGTCCCGCAGGCGTTCGACCTCGCTGTGCAGCTTGTGGTTTTCATGGATGACCGCGGCCAGGTCCACCCCGGCGGTCCATTCCCGCTCCCGCTCGGCCAGCCTGGGCAGGAGCTGCTTTTCCTGGTCGCGCAGCGTTGCGGCCTTCTCGAAGTCCTGTGCCTGGATAGCGGCCTCCTTCTCCCGCCGCACCTGGGCCAGCTGCTCCTCAGCCTCGCGAAGATCATCGGGCACGGTCATGCGGACCAGCCGCATCCGCGCACCTACATCCTCGCCGCCGGCATAGCCGCTGAGCACCTGGACGACCTGCTGGCGGACCCGGGCCAGGTCGGCGCCCAGCTTGACCAGCACCTGGGCGGCAACGCCCTCGCCCTCGCGGATCAACCCCAGCAGGATGTGCTCGGTGCCGATGTAGTTGTGGCCCAGCTGCAACGCCTCACGCAGCGACAGCTCCAGCACCTTCTTGGCCCGCGGGGTGAACGGGATGTGCCCGGTGGGCGCGCTCTGACCCTGGCCGATGATCTCCTCGACCTGGGCGCGGACGGCCTCCAGCGAGATGCCCAGCGACTCCAGCGCCTTGGCGGCGACCCCTTCGCCCTCGTGGATCAGGCCGAGCAGGATGTGCTCGGTACCGATGTAGTTGTGATTGAGGAGCCGAGCCTCCTCCTGCGCGAGCACGACGACGCGTCG
>DASYSE010000016.1:0-2593 GCA_036003705.1 Actinomycetes bacterium
ACGGTGAACTCGCAGCCGCCGGGGACGTTAGCCACCCCGATGGTGCCGCCGTGGGCGTCGACCAGGCCGCGGGCGATGGCCAGCCCGAGACCGGCGCCCTTGGTCGAACGAGCGGGGTCGCCCCGCCACAGTTGGTCGAAGACTCGGGGCAGGTCGGCCTCGGGGATGCCACCGCAGCTGTCGGTGACCTGGAGGATGGCCGTGCCATCGCCGCCGGCGACGGCCACGCGCAGTCGGCCCCCGCGGGGGGTGTGCCGGATGCCGTTGGCGACCAGGTTGGCCAGCACCCGCCCGAGTTGGTCCCGGCCGGCCAGCACCGGCCGGTCGCCGTCCAGCTTGCACTCCAGCCGCACCCCGGCGGCGGCCGCCTCCGGCTCAAACCGGTCGATCACCTCGCTGGCCAGCTCGGGCAGGGAGGTCGGTTCCAGCTGGAGAGTGACCGCCCCGGCCTGGATGGCCGATAGCTCGAACAGGTCGTCGACTAGGGCACTGAGCCGCTCCACGTTGGCGGTCAGGCCGGCCAGGTAGCGGCGCCGGGTGGCCTCGTCGGGGGCAAGGTCGTCGGCCAGGGCCTCGGCCAGGGCGCGCAGGCTGGCCAGCGGGGTGCGCAGGTCGTGGGAGGCCCAGGCGATCAGGTCGCGTCGGCCCTGCTCCATGTGCCGCTCCCGTTCGCGGGCCTCGGCCAGGCGGGCCGCGGCCGCGTTCAGGGTCTCGGCGATCAGGGCGACCTCGGCGGTCCCCTGCACCTGGGCCCGGGCGGACAGGTCGCCGGCCTCAAGCCGCCGGGCGGTGGCGGCCAGGGCCTCCAGGTCGGCCGCGACCTGCCTGGCTGTGGCCACCCCGTAGGCCACCCCGGCCCCGGCCGCCACCGGCAGCGAGGCCAGCACCACGGCCAGATCATGGCTGGAGACGAGCATCTGGGCGCTGACCGCCCACAGGCCGGCCAGGGCGACGGCCGCCGTCACGGCCGCGGTGAGCGCGCCCTGCCTGGCCACCTTGGCCCGGCGCCGGCGCAGCCGCTGCTGGAGGGCGAGCCCGGCCGCGACCACCGCCAGGGCGGCCAGGGTGATGACGGCCAGCAGGGTGCCGGCCTCGCCCGGCGGGATCCCGACCAGGCCGGCCACCAGCGCGCTGCCGGCCAGGCCGGCCAGGAACCAGCCGAGCGGCGGCAGGCCGACTCGGGCGCGGGCGTTCACGGCTCCACCGGGACAAACCGGTAGCCGACCCCGTAGACGGTCTGGAGCCGCCTCGGGTTGGACGGGTCGTCCTCGACCTTGGACCGCAGGCGCCGCATGTGCACGGTGACCGTGGAGGTGTCACCCAGCCAGGTGTACTCCCAGACCTGGCGCAGTAGCTGCCCGCGGCTGAACACCTGGCGTGGGTGGGCGACCAGGAAGGCCAGCAGGTCGAACTCGCGCACGGTCAGCGACACCAGTCGGCCGGCCACGGTGACCTCGCGGGTGGCCGGGTCGACGGTTACGTCCCCGGTGCGCAGCGGCGCGGTGCGTTGGCCGTCGCCGGCCAGGGTCCGGCGCAGGACGCTGCGGACGCGGGCGACCAGCTCGCGGGGGCTGAATGGCTTGACCACGTAGTCGTCGGCGCCCAGCTCCAGGCCGACGATCCGGTCCGACTCGTGGCCCTTGGCGGTCAGCATGATGATCGGGGTCGAGGCCTTGGCGCGGACCTGGCGGCACACCTCCAGGCCATCCACGCCCGGCAGCATCAGGTCGAGGACGATCAGGTCCGGGACGTCGGCGCTGAAGGCCGCCAGCGCGGCCGTTCCGTCCTCGGCCGCCTGGACGCGGTAGCCCTCACGTTCCAGGTAGTGCTGCACGACCTCGCGGACGGTCGGCTCGTCATCGACGACCAGGATCCGTTCCCCGGCCACGCTCCCTCCTTCCGGCCTCGACGCTGCCACATCCCGGATGGTCCCGCCAGGTCCGTCCCGACCCCGTCACCAGTTCGTAAGCCCCATTCGGTTGCTCTAGCGGCGGCGAGCTGGGCAACCTGGCCGATCATGCGTGTCCTGGTCACCGGCGGGGCCGGCTTCGTCGGCAGCCACATCGTCGACCTCCTGGTCGATGCCGGCCACGAGGTCGTTTCCCTCGACCGGCTGCACCCGCGCGCCCACGCGGGCCGGCCCGCCTACCTGCGCGACGACGTGGAGCACGTCGACGCCGACCTGGCCGACCCGGGAGCCACCGACGTGCTGGACCGCGCCCTGGACGGCGTCGACGCCGTCTGCCATCAGGCGGCCATGGTCGGCCTGGGCCGCGAGCTCGGCGACGTGGTCGACTACGTCCGCGACAACGACCTGGGCACCGCGGCCCTGCTGGCCGCCATGGCCGGTCGCCGCCGCGGCGTCGATCGGCTGGTGCTGGCCAGCTCGATGGTCGTCTACGGCGAAGGCGCCTACCGCTGCGACGAGCACGGCCCGGTCCGCCCGGGCCCACGGCCGGCGGCGCGTCTGCAGGCGGGCCGGTTCGAGCCACCCTGCCCGCGCTGCGGGGCCGAGCTGGAGCCGGTAGCGGTCACCGAGGACACCCCAACGGACCCGCGCAGCGTCTACGCGGCCACCAAACTGCACCAGGAG
>DASYSE010000017.1:0-4651 GCA_036003705.1 Actinomycetes bacterium
CTGGCTCGCCAGCTTGCGCAGCGACAGCTCCGCCTGGCGGCGTTGCTCGCGGATGTAGCGCCCGACGTCGCCGAGCTGCTCCATGCCTGCCCGCACGGCCTTCCTCCTTCCTGACGCTATCTAGAGTAGGCCAGGAGGATAACTTTTGCAAGCACTCAGCCGGGTGCCGGCAGGTCCAGCCGGGCGGGGTGGACCGCGCCGACGGTGCGGCCGCCGCCGTGGACCTCGACCGTCGCCGCCGGCAGCACGGCGTCCCATTCCGCCTCGTCGAGCCAGCCGAGGCCGCGCAGCGCGGCCAGCAGGGCGGCGCCCCTGGCCCGCGGGGCGCCGTCGATGACCTTGAGCGCCAGGCCGATGTTGCTGGCCAGGTTGACCGCGGCGTAGGCCGCCTCGGCGCCGACCTTGGCCAGGATCCGCCCGCCGGTCGCCTCCAGCAGCAGGGTGTCGAGCTGGCCGCTGCCCGCGATCATGAAGGGGTGCTGTCGGACCGCCGCCAGCAGGGCCGAGGGGCCCTCCTCGCCACTCGCGGCCCGCGCCCCCAGGCGCGCATAGGCGGTGGCCAGCCCGTGCAGCGACATGGCGTGGACCGGCACGCCGCAGCCGTCGACGCCGACGTGCTCGATCGGGACGCCGGCGTAGTCGCTCAGGGTGTCGGCCACCACCGCCTGCAACGGGTGCTCGGGCTCGGTGTAGCGGCCGGTCTCCCAGCCGCGCGCCACCGAGCCGGCCAGCATGTAGGCGTGCTTGCCGGAGCAGTTGTGGTACACGGCCGCCGACCCCTCGGCGTGGGCGCGGGCCTCGCGGGTGCCCGGCAGGATGGGCGGGCAGCGCAGGTCGGACTCTTCCAGCCCGGCCGCCGCCAGCACCTTGCGGACCGAGGCGACGTGGTCGGGCTCGCCGTCGTGGGAGCCGCAGGCGCCCGCCAGGGCGAGCTGGCCGAGGCCCAGCTCCCGCTCGACCCCCAGGCCGCGCACGGCCAGCGCCTGGAACGGCTTGGAGCAGGACCGCGGGTAGACGACCAGGTCGGGGTCGCCGGCGGCGGCCAGCAGCTCGCCGGCGGGGCTGACCACCGCGACCACGCCCAGGTGCCGGCTCTCCACGAACCCAGACCGCTCGACCTCGGCGAGGACCTCCATAACCCGCTTCCTCCGGCGCTCGACAGTGAGGTCCCGAGGCTAGTCGGGCGTGGCCGCCCCCGCCAGCGGCCCCCCGTCCATCGGGGGGCTAACCTTGAGCCCCTCGAACCCCCCCGTCCATCGGGGGGCTAACCTTGAGCCCCTCGAACCCCCCCGTCCATCGGGGGGCTAACCTTGAGCCCCCCCGAACCCCCCGTGCAGGGAGGCGTGCAGGTCGGGCAGGCCGGGCGCGATCGCCTGGAAGGTCGCCACCACCGCCGGGTCGAACTGCGAGCCCGCCCCGTCGGCGATCTCCTGGCAGGCCTGCTCGAACGGGAGCGCCCGGCGGTAGGGGCGGTCGGAGGTCATCGCGTCGAAGGCGTCGGCCACCGCGAAGACGCGCGCCCCCAGCGGGATCGCCTCACCGACCAGGCCGCCGGGATAGCCCCTGCCGTCCCAGCGCTCGTGATGGCAGCGGATCACCTCGACCGCGTGCCCCAGCGACTTGATCCCGGCCACCATCTGGACGCCGAGCAGCGGGTGGGCGCGCATCACCTCCCACTCGCCGTCGTCCAGCGGCCCCGCCTTGTTGAGCACCGCCTCCGGAATGCCGACCTTGCCGACGTCGTGGAGCAGGAACCCGTAGCGCAGCCGCTGGTCGGCGGCGAGCCCCGGGTCGACGGCCTGGGTCAGGGCGACCGCGTAGTCGTGGGTGCGCTGGAGGTGGGCGCGGGTGCCCGGGTCCTTGGCCTCCACCACGAACGCCAGCGTCTTGATCATGTCCAGGTAGGACTCGCGCAGGCGAGCCAGCGCCAGCTCCAGCTCGGTGGCCCTGGCCCGCTCGGCCTGGTAGAGCTGGTTGATCTCGCGGGCGAACACCAGCAGCTGCCGCTCCGCGGCCTGGAGCTTCTCGAGATGGCTGCTGACCGGGTCCATGGCGGCTCAGGCGTCCACCAGGCGGCGGACGGCCTCCAGCAGCCGCAACGAGGAGAAGGGCTTGACCAGGTAGGCGTCGGCGCCGGCGTCCCTGGCGGCCAGCCGGTCGTCGACCACCAGCACGCGGTTCACCTCCATCTGGGTCACCATCCGCGTCGTGCGCCGCCCGCGCTGGTCGGAGAGGCGCAATCGGACCGGCTCTGTCCTATCGGACCGTACTGTGGGAAACTTGAGCCCTTCGACCAGATCGAGGAGTTCACTCGAGGAGCTGGGAGACCTGGGCGTTCCCGTCGCGGTAGCGGCGGGCCAGCTCGCCGCGGAGCAGGTCCACCACCCGTTGCACCGCCCGCCGGTGACCGGAGACGCTCTCCTCCTCGTGGGCGAGCACCTCGACGGCCCTGGTCAGCTCCTCCACGTCCAGCTCGGGGAGGCGGGCGATGGTCTCGTCGGAGACCAGGCGCTCGACCCGCCGGCGGTGCTGGTCGGCCCGGGAGGGGACCAGGATGCGGGGGATGGCGCTGAAGGTGCCCGGCGCGTCGTCGGTCAGGATGGCCGGCAGCCCGGCCAGCAGCCCGGCCACGTTCTGGTCGCCGCCGCGCGAGCGGCGGACCAGCTCGGCGCGCAGGATGTCCAGGCTGCCCTGGAGCAGCCGGCGGAGGAAGGAGATGTCGGCCTCCTCGGCCTCGGCCTCCTCCCGGCGGGCGCGCAGCTCGGCCAGGTCGAGCCGGCCAATCCCTGCCACGAACCCCGGGTCGAGGACCCGGTCGATGCGGCGCTGGCCGCCGCGGACTACCTCCACGCTCATCCGACCCCCCCTGATGTCGCCCGCGCACCGAGTGCGACGATTCTAGTGGAGCCTACCTGAAGGGCAGCGCCACCACGGTTGCGGTCTGGTCGCCGGCCACCACGGCATCGCCCGGGTCGACCGTCCGGCGCACGTAGGCCAGGCCGATCGGGCCCAGCTCGGGGTGGTCGACCACGCTGCGGAGCTGCCCGGCGCGGCGGCCGTCCTCGGTGACTAGGTCGGCCGGGGGCGCCGGCGGGCCGCCGGGCCCGAACCGGAGGCCGGCCAGGCGCCGCTGGACGTGGCCGAGGTTGTGGACCCTGGCGACCGTCTCCTGGCCGGGGTAGCAGCCCTTGTCCAGGTGGACGTGGGAGCCGAGCAGCCCGGCCTCCTCGGCCAGCACGTCGTCGGTGAGCTCGCGGCCGACCCGGGGCAGTCCCCGCTCGACCCGGAGCAGCTCCCACAGCTCGGCGGGGCCGGCGGCGACGCCGGCCCGCTCGAGGGCGCCGGCGGCCGCCGGGGCGTCGGGGCCGACCAGGTCGACCCCGACCGCGGTGCGGTGGGCCACCAGCCCGGCGCCCGACCATGCGGCCCGGCCGGTGGCCGGCGCCGGCAGGCCGGCGGCGGCCAGGGCGCCGTCGGCGGCCGGGCCGAGCAGGCTGACCGCGCCCCGGGTGGGCTCGGCCACGGTGACGTCGTAGCGGAACACGAACCTGGCCAGCCGCTCGGCCAGGGCCGGGGCGGCGTCGGCGTCGGTGTCCAGCAGCACCCCGCCGTCCAGCACCGCCAGGCGGAAGGCGAACTCGATGCGGCCCTTGGGCGACAGCAGCAGGGCCTCGGCGGCGTCGCCCGGGCGCAGCCCGGCGGTGTCCTGGGTGCAGACCGCGTGCAGGTAGCGGAGCACGTCGGCGCCGCGCAGGCCGACGGTGGCGAGGTCGGGGCGGTCGACCGCGACCACGCCCTCGCGGGCCGCCGCGAGGGCGTCGAGTTGGCTGGTCAGTATGGTCACGACCCCATGGTAGCCAACCCGTTTGCGCTCCCGTGGCCGCTGTGGCTAACTGGCGATACGCGAGAAAGGAGGTGGTCCAGCTGTCAGAACCGGTAAGGACCCGCGAGGTGACTGTCCGGTAGGGCGATCCGCCTCTGATAGCGGGGGATGGATCACCCCCGGAAAACCAACAGTTCACCGAACCCAGGGAGCCTCGGACTGGTCCAACCGAGGGAGCGCCGTCCGCGAGGACGGTGGCTCGACTCCCTGGGTCTTTCCTTTGCGGCGGCGCGCCGCCTCAGTCCTTGAGCAGCCGGTAGACCACGTAGATGGCGAACACGCCGGCGGCGCCCAGCATGACCACCAGCAGGGCCGTGTACCAGTGCTCCAGGGTCATGCGACGAGCGTATCAGGTGGAAACCCGCACGGCCGTCGCCTTGCCGTCCAGCACCACCGTCCCGGGCCGGGTGTCGACCCGCTCCAGCTTCAGACCGGCCGGCAGCTCCGGCAGGGGCACCTGGAAGGTGAGCCTGGGGGCGACCTGGGACTCCAGCGCCGGATCCAGGCCGTTGCCGAGCCGGACCGACGTGGGCGTGAAGGCGACGGCGTTGCCGCGCGCGGCGAGCTTGCCGGCGGCCACCACCTCCAGCGGCTGGCCGAGCAGCTCGGTCCGCAGCCGCACCCGTACCCCGTCCTGGCCCACGGCCAGCGACGCGCCCGGGAGCTGCCGGGCCAGCAGGCGGTTGACCTCGGCCTCGGTCAGCTCCACCTGGCCGTCGGCCCGCCCGACCTCAACGCCGCCGCGCTCGCCGAGCAGCACGTCGCGGG
>DASYSE010000018.1:0-8027 GCA_036003705.1 Actinomycetes bacterium
TGGCCACGGCGGCCCGGGCCGCCGTGAAGGCGGCGTCGAAGCGGCGCTGGTAGCCGATCTGGACCGGCACCCCGGCGGCCTCCACCCGCCGCCCCACCTCGAGGCCCTCGGCCATCGTCCGGGCGACCGGCTTCTCGCAGAACACGGGCAGGCCGGCCTCGACCGCGGCCAGGATGAGCGACGGGTGGGCGTCGGTCGCCGCCGCCACCACGACGCCGTCGACCCCGGCGGCCAGCAGCGCCGCCGGGGTGTCGGCCGGCTCGGCGCCGAGACGGGCGGCGACCTCGGCGGTGACGGCCGGGACGGCGTCGGTGACGACCAGCGAGTCCACGACCGGGAGGTCGGTCAGCGTGTGGGCGTGGAACGAGCCGATCCGGCCCAACCCGATCAGGCCAAGACGCATGGTGGGCACTCTCCTTTCAGTCCAGACCGCCGAAGACGTTCTGGTCCCAGTCGATGACCGACCCGGTGACGACGCCGCTGCGGTCCGACAGCAGGAACACCACGAAGTCGGCGATCTCGTCGACTTGGCCGAGCTTGCCCATCGGGAGGGCCCTTGCCGCCCGCTCCCTCCAGGTGTCGTCGGCGGCGTGGAAGGTGCGCTGGGTGGCGTCCTCGCCCTCGGTCTCGGTCCAGCCGATGTCGAGACCGTTGATGCGGATGCGATCCCAGCGGTGGGCGTGGGCGGCGTTGCGGGTCAGGCCGGCCAGGCCGGCCTTGGCCGCGACGTAGGGAGCCAGGTACGGCTGACCGCCCAGCTCGGAGGAGGAGATGACGTTGACGATCGTGCCGGACGCCTTGCGGGCCAGCATCTCCTTGACGGCGGCCTGCATCAGGAAGAACGGTGCCCGCAGGTTGACCGCGACGTGGGCGTCGAACAGCTCCGGGGTGGTGTCCAGCAGGGTTCCCCGCGCGGTCAGCCCGGCCGCGTTGACCAGGCAGTCGACCCGGCCCAGCTCGGCCACCACGGTCGCCACCGAACCCCGGGCCTGGGCGACGTCGGCCACGTCGGCCTGCACGAACCGCGCCGTCGCGCCGGCGGCCACCAGCTCGGCGGCCAGCGCCTCGCCGGGTTCGCGGCGCCGGCCGGTGACGGCGACCGCCGCGCCCTCCCGGGCGGCGGCCCGGGCGACCCCGGCGCCCACCCCCTGGGTGCCCCCGCTGACCAGGACCACCTTGTCGCTGAGCAGTGCCATTCATGTCTCCTTCGAGGTTGCGGCGCCGGCCGGCTTCCAGTCGGGGTTGGCCAGCGCCGCCGGGCGGCGGCCGGCAAGCACGTCGGTGACTCCTCGGGCGGCGGCGGCGAAGGTGGCGACCGTGGCCCGGCGGGTCAGGCCCATCAGATGGGGGGTGAGGACGACGTTTGGGTGGTCGAACAGCGGGTGGTGGGGGGGCGGTTCGGGGTCGAAGACGTCCAGGCCGATCCCGCCCAGCCGCCCCGATTCCAGGGCGACGAGGGCGGCGTCCAGGTCGAGCAGGCCCCCGCGCCCGCAGTTGACCAGGACCGCCCCGGGCCGGATCCGGCCCAGGAAGCGGGCGTCGACCAGGTGGTAGGTGGCCTCGGTCAGGGGCGCGTGCAGGGTCAGCACGTCGCTGGCCCCGGCCAGCTCGCCCAGGTCCGGGCGGTCGACCCCGGCCGGTGGCGGGCTGATCGGGTCGTGCGCGAGCACCCGCATGCCGAACGAGGCGGCCAGCTCGCCGACCCGCCGGCCGATGCGCCCGTAGCCGATGATCCCGATGGTGGCCCCGTCCAGGTCGCCGACGGCGACGCCGGCCCGCTCGGCCCAGCGGCCCTCACGGACCAGCCGGGTCAGCGGGGCCAGCCGCTTGACCAGGTGCAGCGCATGCGCGAGGACCCCTTCGGCGACGGCCCGGGTGCCGCTGCCCGGGGTGATGACGACGGCGATACCGCGGACGCTGGCTGCCTCCACGTCGACCAGATCCACCCCGACGCCGGTGCGGGCCAGCACCCGCAGCCGGGGCGCGCGGGCCAGCAGGGCGGCGTCCACGACCGCGTCGGCGCGCACGATCGCCCCCTCGGCGTTGGCCAGATCCTCCGGGCCGGGATGAGCCACGAAGTCGATGGTGTCGCCGAGGACGTCGGTGACCAGGGTCGGGTCGACATGGCCGAGCGCGACGACCACCGGCCGGCGGCCGGTCATCGGTCGGCCGCCTGGCGCTGGGCGCTGCTGGCCCGGACGACCAGTCGGGGCGCCACCAGGTGCTCGACGCCCGGACGGTTCCGGGTGGCGATCCGCTCGAGCAGGCGGTGGGCGGCCAGCGAACCCATGCCGGCGCTGTCGGGGTTGACCGACGTCAGGGAGATCTGCCTGAGCTCGGCCAGGAAGGTGTCGTCGTAGCCGGTGACCGCGAGCGCGCCCGGCAGGTCGACCTCGGCGTCGGCCGCGGCCGACATGGCCCCGACAGCGGCCAGGTCGTTGGCCGCCGCCAGCGCCGTGACCGGGCGGCGGCGTCGGCGGCCGCCGTCCAGCAGCGCCGCCGCGGCGGCGTAGCCGCCGTCCTCGCTGAAGTCGCACGCCTGGACCGCGATCTCGTCGGCGAGCCCGTGGCGGGTCATGGCCGTGCGGTAGCCGGCAGCCCGCTCGGTGGCCACGGCGCCGCCGGCCCCGCCCAGGTGGGCGATCCGGCGGTGGCCGCGCTCGACCAGATGGTCGACCACCAGCTCCATGCCGGCGGCATCGTCGCTGCGGACCACGTCGGCGCTGGCCAGGCCCTCGGCCCGGGCGCCGACGACGACCACGGGCAGGTCGCCGACCACCTCGGCCAGCCGGGCCCGGTCGGGGACCGACCCGACCACCAGCAGGCCGTCGACGCGCAGGTCGCGCAGGGCCCCGATCACGCCCACGTCGAGCCGGGGCTGGCCGGCGACGCTGGAGGGCAGCACCGCGCTGGTGAGCAGCGTGGTCAGGCGGGCCTCCTCCAGCACCTGGCCGACGGCCTCGACGATGTCCATCGACCAGGGGTTGCGCAGGTCGGCGGCCAGCACCCCGACCGCGCCGGACCGCACCGCCGACAGCGAGCGGGCGGCCCAGTTGGTCCGGTATCCCAGTTCGACGGCCGCCTGCTGGACGCGCCGGCGCTTGTCCTCGCGAACCAGCGGCTCCCCGCGCATGACCAGCGACACCAGCGACTTGGAGACCCCGGCGCGTTCGGCGACGTCGCGGATCGTCGGCCGGCGCGGGGGGCCGGCGATCTGCTCAGCCATGGCTGGACCCCGAGGCCGACGCGGGCTCGCGACCGAAGGTGGCCCCCGGGACGGCCGGGACGGGCTGCCAGGTGCCGCCGGCCGCGGAGGCGTCGGCGGCGGCGATGACCTCGGCCACGGCGTGGGCGTCCTCGATGGTGGCGTTGCGCCGCTCCCCGCCGGCCACGGCCGCCAGGAACTTCTTGGCCTCGATGACCTTGAGGTCGTCGTAGCCCATGGCGATCCCCGGGCCGGGCTGGAAGTGGGCGTAGTCGCCCAGGTGGGGGTTGGCGAGCACGGTCGTGTAGCCCTGGTGGGGGCCGCCGCGGCCCAGGCAGAGCCGCAGCTCGTTCATCTGCTCGAAGTTCCAGACGGCCGAGCCGTCGGTGCCGTAGAGCTCGAAGCCCAGGCCGCACTGGGGGCCGACGATGGTCCGCGACGCCTCCAGGGTCCCCACCGCGCCTGGGCCCGCCGCGGTCGGGGTGAAGCGGACCAGGGTGGCGGCGTAGTCGTCGTTCTCCACGGGGCCCAGCTCGCCGTCCTCGATGACCGCGAAATGGGTGGCCGAGCCCATGGGCAGGATCGGCCGCTCGCTGTACACGGTGCTGGTCAGCGCGCTGACCTCGGCGATTGGGGCGACCAGGTAGCTGACCAGGTCGACCACGTGGCTGAGCAGGTCGCCGAGGGCGCCGCTGCCGGCCAGCTCGCGCTTGAAGCGCCACGACAGCGCCCCCTTGGGCTCGGCGGCGTAGCCGGAGAAGAACACCGCTCGGACATTCGTGATGCGCCCGAGCGCGCCCTGGGCGACCAGCTCGCGGACATGCTCGACCGCCGGGGCGTGGCGGTAGTTGTAGCCGATGGAGGTGACCACCCCGGCGGCGCGGGCGGCCGCGGCCACCTCGCCGGTCTCACGCGCCTCCCGCCCGACCGGCTTCTCAATCCAGAAGTGCTTGCCGGCCTCGGCGGCGGCCACGCCGATCTCGCGGTGCAGGACGTTGGGGGCGCAGATCGACACCACGTCCACGTCGGGGTCGGCCAGGACCTCGCGGTAGTCGGTGCTCCCCCGAGCGTAGCCGAGGGCGTCGCGGGCGTAGGCGACCCGGTCGGCGGCGGTGTCGGCGGCGTGGACCAGCCGGGGCCGCAACCCGAGCTCCGGGTAGACCGTGGGCAGCGCCTGGTAGGCGCGGCTGTGGAGCTTGCCCATCCAGCCGACGCTGATCAGCCCCACGCCGATGTCGCTGGTGGTGCCGCTGTTGGTGGTGCTGGTCATGTCTGGCCTCCCCGTGTGTCAGGGATGGAGGGTCGTGCCCGGCTGAGCTGGGCGGCGACGGTGGCGGCGAGCAGGGTGGCGTCCGAGCCGATGGCCACGAACCTCCAGCCCTCGGCCAGCCGCTGGGCCGCGGCCGCGCCGTCGCCCACCAGCAGCCCACACGCCTTGCCGTGCCGGCCGGCCGCGGCCCGGACCCGCTCGACCGCCGCCAGGTAGGCCGGTGCGGTGAGGTCGAAGGGGACCCCGAGGTTGAAGCTGAGGTCCTGGGGGCCGACGAACAGCACGTCCACCCCGTCCAGGGCGGCAATCTCCTCCACCTGCTCCACGGCCGAGGCCGACTCGACCTGGACCACTCCCAGGACCTCGTCGGCGGCCCGGGCCAGGGCGCCCGGGTCGAGGGCGAAGCGGCAGGCCCGGTTGTAGGTGGCCACGCCCCGGTCGCCGTCGGGCGGGTAGCGCAGGTGCCGGACGGCCTCGGCGACCTCGGCGGCGGTGTCCAGGCGGGGGAGCATGACCCCGGCCGCGCCCAGGTCCAGGACCCGCCCGATGCGGATGCGGGCGGCCGACTCCACCCGGACCACGGTGGCGACGCCGTAGGCGCCGGCGGCCGGGATGACGTGGCGGACCTGCTCCTCGCCGCCCGAGCCGTGTTCCAGGTCCAGCACCAGCCAGTCGACCCCGGCGGCGGCGCAGGCCTCGGCGGTGATCGGCGAGGCCGTCCCGATGAAGGTGCCCAGGGTGGCCTGACCGGCGGCCAGGCGGGCCCGCAACCGGCCCCGGTCCAACGGCGACGGCCCGGCCGGGACGGTGGTGTCGGCGGTGCTCATCCGTGCCACCGCTGGGTGGCCAGGCCGTCCTCGTACTCGGCCCGCAGCCGGGCGACTGCCTCCTGCTCGGCGACCTCGGCGGGGGCGACGTCCCACCACACGCCGGCACCCGGGAGGTCGGCGTGGGGGATGGCGGGGACCACGATCACCACCGGACCGCCGTGGTCGCGGGTGGCGGCCAGGGCCTGCCGGACCTCGTCGGCGGTGGTCGCCCGGAGGGCGCGGGCGCCCAGCCCCTCGGCCACCTTCACCAGGTCAACGTCCAGGTAGTCGCCTTCCAGGCGCGGCGGCTTGGCGCCGGGGCCCGACTCCGGGCCGGCCAGCTCCAGGCGGCCGTCGCGGTAGCGGAACTCGTTGGCGAACTCGCGGCCGCTGCGCAGCATCTGCAGGCGGTGGATGACCTGGTAGCCACGGTTCTCGGGGATCACGACGGTGATCGGCAGACGCTCCTGGGCGGCGGTGACCAGCTCGGTGGGGGCCATCAGGAAGGTGCCGTCGCCCAGGAACGAGACGATCCGCTTGGTGGGGTCGGGTTCGGCCAGGCGCACCCCGATGGCGGCCGGCAGCTCATAGCCCATGCAGGAGAATCCGAACTCCAGGTGGGTGTGGCGGCCCTCGGTGGCGTCCCAGACCTTCTGCAGGTCGCCGGGGGGGCCGCCGGCGGCGGCGATGACGACGTCGCCAGCCCGGGCGTGCTCCTGCAGCAGCCCGATGATCTGGCCCTGGGTGAGCACGGCGCCGGTGTCGGTGACGACGTCGGAGTCGGGCGGCAGGGCCGAGGGGTCGAAGGGCGTGTCGGGGTCCAGCGCGGCGGCCCGTTCGGTCTGCCACTGGCGGTTGCGGGCCCGGACCCGCTCCTGCCAGGCGGCGGGGCTGGTGGTGCCGGCGCGCTGGACGGCCTCGGCCAGGGCGGCCAGGGCGCGTTTGGCGTCGGCCACGATCCCGGTGGCTCCCAGCCGCCCGGCGTCGTGGGGGTTGACGTTGATGCTGGCGAAGCGCACGCCTGGGTGCTGGAACAGCGACTGCGAGGCGGTGGCGAAGTCGGTCAGGCGCGATCCGACGGTCAGGACCAGGTCGGCCTGGCGGGCCAGGTCGTTGGTGGCCGGGGTGCCCTCCAGGCCGATGCCGCCCAGCTGCCACCAGGTGCGCTGCTGGACCGCGCCCTTGCCGGCGAAGGTCTCGGCCACCGGGATCCCGGTCGCGGCGGCCAGGGCCTCCAGCTCGGGGGTGGCGCCGGCGTAGATGACCCCGCCGCCGGCGATGATGAACGGCCGTTGCGCCTGGGCGAGCAGCCGGGCCACCGTGTCGACCTCGTCGGGGTCGGGGGGTGGGCGGCGGATGGTCCAGTCGCGCTCGGCGAACAGCTCGGCCGGGTAGTCGTAGGCGTGGGACTGGATGTCCTGGGGGAGGGACAGGACCACGGCGCCGGTGTCGACCGGGTCGGTCAGCACCCGCGTGGCCGCCGGCAGCGCGGTCAGCAGCTGCTCGGGCCGGGTGATGCGGTCGAAGAAGCGGGCGAGGGGCCGGAAGGCGTCGTTGACGGAGGTGTCGGCCTCGATCGGGTGCTGGAGCTGCTGCAGGACCGGGCCCTGACGGCGGGTCGCGTAGGCGTCACCGGGCAGCAGCAGCACCGGCAGGCGGTTGACGGTGGCCAGCCCGGCGCCGGTCACCATGTTGAGCGCGCCCGGGCCGATGGAGGCGGTGACGGCCAGGGTGGCGTGCCGCCGCGACGCCTTGGCATAGGCGGTGGCCACATGCACCAGGGCTTGTTCGTTGCGGCCCTGGATGAAAGGCAGGGCGTCGCTGAGCTGGTCAAGGGCCTGGCCGAGGCCGGCCACGTTGCCGTGGCCGAAGATCCCGAGCGCGGCCGGGATGAGCCGTCGGCGCTGCCCGTCGGCGACCGAGTACTGCCTGGAGAGATAGGTCACGATGGCCTGGGCGACGGTCAGTCGCACAGTGTCGGTTGGCATGGTGTCAGCCTCCTGCTGTGCTGCTGGTCGGGGTACGGCCGTGGCTACCAGGGCCGGCCGTGGAGCACGATCGTCTTGGACTCGGTCATCTCGGCCACGGCGGCGCGTGGTCCTTCCTTGCCGATGCCGCTGCCTTTGAGGCCGCCGTAGGGCATGAGGTCGGCGCGCCACAGCGGGGTCCAGTTGATGTGGATGCTGCCGGCGTCGATCTCACGCATGGCCTGGACCGCGCCGGCCACATCCCCGGTGAAGACGCCCGCGGCCAGGCCGTAGCCGGTGCCGTTGGCCTGGGCGATGGCCGTCTCCCAGTCCGCGGCCGTGCTGACCGCCACGGCCGGGCCGAACAGCTCGTCCTGGCTGAACGGCGAGGCCGGGTCGACGTCGGCCACCACCGTCGGCGCCACCGTGGCGCCGTCCCGCTGGCCGCCGGTCAGCACCCGTGCCCCCCGGGCTGCGGCGTCGGCGATGGCCCGCTCCACCCGCTCGGCCTCGGTGGCGGTGATCAGCGAGCCCATGGTCGTCTCCGGCGAGGACGGGTCGCCGGTGCGGATGGCCTCGACCTTGGGGACCAGGGCGTCCAGGAAGTCGGCGTTCACCCGAGGGTGGGTGATGACCCGCTGGACCGAGATGCAGACCTGGCCGGCGTTGACGTAGCCGCCGACGGCCACCGCGCTGGCCGCCTGCTCCAGGTCGGCGTCGGGCAGCACGATCACCGGGCAGGAGGCGCCCAGCTCCAGCGACAGCTTCTTCACCCC
>DASYSE010000019.1:0-5513 GCA_036003705.1 Actinomycetes bacterium
GTGCTCGGCGCCTCGATGTTCCCCGGCGTCGCCCTGCTGACCCCGCTGTTCCAGCTGTTCACCAACATCGGCTGGTTCGGGACCTACCAGGCGCTGATCATCCCCGACATCTCCTTCGCCCTGCCGTTGACCGTCTACGTCCTGACCGCCTTCTTCGCCGAGATGCCATGGGAGCTGGAACAGGCGGCCCTGGTCGACGGCGCCACCCCGGGGCAGGCCTTCCGCAAGGTCATCCTCCCGCTCGCCGCCCCCGGCCTGTTCACCACCGCGATCCTGGCCTTCATCGCCGCCTGGAACGAGTTCCTGCTGGCCAGCCAGCTGTCCAGCGACAAGACCCAGCCGGTGACCGTGGCCATCGCGGGCTTCACCGGCAGCCAGCCACACCAGGAGCCGTACACGGCCATCATGGCCGCAGGGACCGTCGTCACGATCCCGCTCGTCATCCTGGTACTGATCCTCCAACGCCGCATCGTCGCCGGCCTGACCGCCGGAGGCGTCAAGGGCTGACCGTCACGACGAGGAAGAAGCCGTGCACCCCAGGGCGAAAGCCCAGCGAATCGAGATGCTCATCGGGGTGCTCGGCTTCTTCACCGTGATCGCGTTCATCGACACCGTCGTGCTGGAGCTCCGGGGAAGGCCGGCGCTGCGGTCGGCGATGATCCTGCTCGGCTTCGTCGTGCTGCTCGGCCTGACGATCCGGTGGCGCCGGCGCTCCTGAAGCTCTAGTTCGCGGCCAGGGCGGTCGGGATGGTGTCGAGCACCCTGTCGGCGTCCAGCCACACCAGGCCGGCCGCCGGCTGGCCGGGCCGCCAGGCCGCGATCGAGGTTGCGGGGCCGGCGCCAAAGAAGAACAGCCAGCCGTTCGAGGCCCAGCCCAGGCAGGGCTGGCCGCCGGTCGGGGTGACATTCTCGGACCCTGGCAGCAAACCGGCCCGGCCGTGATCCAGGTCGACGATGGCCAGCCCGAGTGCGCGCGGTCCGGCGAGCCGGATGTACACGGCCAGCCAGCGGCCACCGGGGTCGAACGCACCCAGCCCGTAGCAGCAGCCCGCCCACGGCACCGACCCACCCGAGCCGTACCAGCCGGCACTGCCGGGGGGCGGCGACACCACCGTCACGGCCTCGCTGGCCAGGTCGCGGACGTACAGGAAGCCACCGGCCAACCAGGCGGCGCGGTCGCCGCGGACGTCGAGGAAGGTCGCATCCTGGGCAAGCAGCGTCCGCACCCGGCCGCTCCCCGGCTCGACCACCACCAGGTCGCCGTCGAGGTTGCTGGCGAGCACCCCCGAACGCAGGACCGCGACCGGAGCGGCCTGGTACGGGAGGGTCCAATGGGTGTGACGGCGTCCTCCGACCAGGCCCACCTCGACCAGGTCGTAGCGTTGCTCGGGTGGGCCGAAGCGGGTGTCGACCAGCCAGGCGCGGTCGTCGGCCAGGCCGGGCAGGGCCAGCCGGGCCTTGCCGAGCAGTCGTCGGGGACCGGGTCGACCCGCCGGGACCGCCCAGGCGCGGCCGTCGGCGACCAACACAGTGAACGACCCCTGGCGGAACAAGATGGTCGTCTGCTTGGCGATGGGCGGGATGCCTGTGATCGTCCCGCTCGCCGGATCGACGACGGCGGGCCGGCGACCACCGAGGGACAGCCGCGTGCCGGGCGGCGGGATCTGAGGCGATGAGCGGCCGAGGGTGGACGCGGTCGAGGCCGCAGGCACGATCGGCAGGGACGTTCCGCCAGTCACCGACCACCGAACGATGACCAGGCCGGCGACGGCGGCGACGATCAGCAGGACAGTGCGCAGGGCGTCCCGGCGAGACCTCGATCCTGGCACGGCGACCTCGCAACCGTCTGTGGCCCAGCGACCAACCAATCATGCACCGGTGCACCAGCACGCCGCCATGTTGGCGTTGCTGCCGGCCGTCGGAACCGGCCGGGCACCGAAGCTGTGTTGGACGCCGACCCGGTTCAGGACCGATCCTGTACCCAGCAGGCATCGTCACCGGGAGGTACGCCGTGACCGAACAGGCTCGCACCGGGCTCGATCCCGACCGCAACCTCGCGCTTGAGCTGGTTCGCGCGACCGAGGCGGCGGCGATCGGGGGTGCCCGGCATCTTGGACGCGGCGACAAGGAGGCGGTCGACCAGGCGGCCGTGGACGCCATGCGGCCGGTCCTCGGCTCGATCGCCATGGACGGGGTGGTGGTGATCGGCGAGGGCGAGAAGGACAACGCCCCCATGCTCTACAACGGCGAACGGGTCGGCGACGGCACCCCGCCCGAGGTCGACATCGCCGTCGACCCGGTGGACGGGACCACCCTGACCGCCAAGAGCCTGCCCAACGCCATCGCCGTTGTGGCCCTGGCCGAACGGGGCAGCATGTTCGACCCCGGCCCCTGCGTCTACATGGAGAAGCTCGCCGTCGGCCGCGCCGCCGCCGCCGTCGTCGACTTCGAGGCCCCGATCGAGGACAACCTGCGCCGCATCGCCGAGGCCAAGGGGTCCGACGTCACCGAGCTGACGGTCTGCATCCTCGACCGCCCTCGGCACGAGGAGGAGCTGGTCGGGCGGGTCCGGGCCACCGGCGCACGGATCAAGTTCCTGCTCGACGGCGACGTGGCCGGCGCGATCATGGCCGCCAGGGAAGAGACCGGGGTCGACGTCGCCGTCGGGATCGGGGGCACGCCGGAAGGTGTCATCACCGCCTGCGCCCTCAAGTGCCTCGGCGGTGCCCTGTTCGGGCGGCTGTGGCCGCGCAACGACCAGGAGCGCCGGGCCGCCCTCGACCTGGGCTACGACCTCGACAAGGTCCTCAGCATCGACGACCTGGTCCGGGGCGAGAACGTGTTCTTCGCGGCCACCGGCGTGACCGACGGCGAGCTGCTGCGTGGCGTCCGCTTCCAGCACCAGGAGGTGCTGACCCAGTCCCTGTCGATGCGCTCGAAGTCGGGCGCGGTCCGGTTGATCGACGCCCGCCACCAGCTCGACAGGTCCAACCTGGTCTCCCGCCGACGCCTGTGACCCGGCCAGGACGCCGCCTCAAAGGTTTGTCCTGGTCTGCTCGCGGAACAATTCACGCATGACCGCAACAAGCACCACCCGCCGCCGGGCCGTCGGCGCCGACGCCCCGGTCCGCTCCTTCGGCCGGCGCCGAGTCTGCTCGCGGCCGGGCTGCCAGGTCCTGCTCTCGAGCTACAACCCGGCCCGCCACTGCTCCGTCCACCACGGCTGGGACCGGGAACCAAGGCCTCGCCACCGCCGCCGCTGACGCACCGCCGTCGCAGCACCCCGGCTGCCTCTGGTAGCCTCCATGCCCGTGCGCGCCGCTAGCTCAATTGGCAGAGCAGTGCCCTCTTAAGGCAACGGTTCGGGGTTCGAGTCCCTGGCGGCGCACCCCCCAAAGTCGCAGGTGAGACCCGGTTCAGTGCCGGGTCTTCTACGTGCACGAGCGCCGGTTGGGGCACATTGGGGGCACGCGCGGGACGCGATTGGATGGATCAGCGGTGCCGGGAGGTCTATCGACGGGCCGCCGTTCGCCGAGGCCTCGAATGCGACGGCGGCCTGGTTGCTGCTGCGGGCGAGCCCTACGGGCCGGAGGCGGCGAGCGCCTCGCCGAAGAAGTCGTCGAACTCGACGCTGTCGGGCACCCCGGGGCTGTCCTGGGTGTACAGCTGGCTGCCGGTCCCGGTCAGCCCCCCAGCCGAACCGGGCAGCACGTTGACCGCCCCGGCGAATTCGAAGGAGCCGACGGTTTCGCCCAGGACCCCGGCCGCCAGGTCGACAAAGCTGTCGGCGTCGAAGTCGCCAGCGGCGAGCGCGGAGCCGAACCCGTCGCGGAACTCAGCGCTGTCAGGCACCCCGGGGCTGTCCTGGCTGAACAGCTGGCTGCCGATCCCGGTCAGCCCCCCAGCCGAACCCGGGAGGGCGACGACCGCACCGGCGCCGGGGATGCCCACGGGCTCCGACACCCCGGCGGCCAGATCGGCAAAGCTGTCGCTGTCGAAGTCGCCGGCGGCCAGGGACAGGAAGCCGAAGCCGTCACCCGGCTCGGCGCTGCCGGGGACTCCAGGGCTGTTTCGGGTGAACAACTGGCTGCCAATGCCGGTCAGCCCTCCAGCCGAACCGGGCAGCACGTTGACCGCACCCGCATCCTCAGCGGCGCCCACATCCTCGGCCCCGCCGACCGCCAGGTCGACGAAGCCGCCGCCGCCGAAGTCGCCAACGGCAACGGCGGAGCCGAAGTTGTCGCCGAGCTCAGCCACCCCTGGCACCCCGGGGCTGTTCTGGGTCAACAGCTGGCTGCCGCTACCAGTCAGCCCCCCAGCCGAACCGGGCAGGACGTTGACCGCCCCGCCGCGGTCAGCGGTACCGTAATCCTCGCCAGGGGCGCCGACGGTCAGGTCGGCGAAGCCGTCGCTGTCGAAGTCGCCAGCGCCGACCGCGAAGCCAACCTCGTCATCCGGCTCTACGACGCCGGGCACCCCGGGGCTGTCCTGAGTCAGAAACTGGCTCCCGGTCCCGGTCAACCCGCCGGCGGTGCCGTACAGCACATTCACGGCCCCGCCATTGGCGGTGGCGCCCACGTCCTCGCGCCACACGCCGACGGCCAGGTCGGCGAAGCGATCGCCGTCGAAGTCGCCAGCGGCGAGCACCCCACCGAAGTTGTCCTCGGTCTCAGCGCTGCTGCCCACTCCGGGACTGTCCTGGGTGAACAGCTGGCTGTCGGCGCCAGTCAACCCGCCGGCGGTGCCGTACAGCACATTCACGGCCCCCGCGTCAGCGACAGCGCCCACGGCCTCCAACGACACCCCGACCGCCAGGTCGGCGAAGCCATCGCCGTCGAAGTCGCCAACCGCCAACTCATCACCGAAGCCGTCGCCCGGCTCAGCGACCCCCGGCACCCCGGGACTATTTTGGGTGAAGAGCTGGCTGCCGGTACCCGTCAGCCCGCCGGCGGCGCCGTACAGCACGTTCACGGCTCCTCCGTTGCTGATGGCGCCCAGATTCTCGCTGACGACGCCGACGGCCAGGTCGGCGAAGCCATCGTTGTTGAAGTCGGCCTGCAGACCCTCGACGGTGGCGGCCTGCGTGATCGTCGGGGCATTGGCGAGACCAGGTACCGCTGGCCAGACCGTGGCCGCAAGGAGTAGGACGAGGGCCACCGCGATTCGCCGCATCTGCACCACCTCCTGTCGAGCGGGCCGCCGTGGCCCGGCTCGACGAGCAACGAACCTGCACCTTTGGGATCTGGAGGACACCTTAAGAAGGCGGCCGCTTCGAAGAAGCGTCTGGCAGCACGGCGACGTTCGGCCATTGAGAGAATTGGCTCGGCGTTGCGGTGACTCAGAGACTCGGCCAGTTTGTTCCCCGCGGAAGCCAAGAGCAAGGTGAGCAGCATCGCCGCCACCTGGCCTTCGTCGTTCATGCGCGAGGTTGGGGCACGCGCACGGGACGCGACGATGACCGCCGCGGCTCGATGGCGCGCCTGTCGACGGCCTCCTGCAGGCCTTCGGCGTGC
>DASYSE010000020.1:0-13338 GCA_036003705.1 Actinomycetes bacterium
CGGTGCCGGAGGAGGGGCTCGAACCCTCATGCCCTTGCGGGCCCGACGCTTTTAAGGCGCGGCTGTCTGCCAATTCCAGCACTCCGGCTGCGCTGACCAGCAGGCTACGGGATCTGGGTCGACTCGCGCGAGACGGGCGATCGCCTCAGCGGTCGGCGGGGGCCCGGTCCTCGTCGGGTTCGGTAGGCGCTGAGCGGCGCTGGTCCTTCCAGCGGCGGTACAACCACATGGCGGCGGCGGCCACGACGAGGACGGCGATGGTAATGGAGATCGGCCGCAGGAACCGCTCGACCACCCGCCACTGGTTGCCGAGTGCGTAGCCGATCGCGGCCAGGGCGAAGGTCCAGGGCAGGCAGCCGAGGAAGGTGTAAATCGAGAAACGGGCGAACGGCATCTCGGCGATGCCGGCCGGCAGGCTGATGAAGGTCCTGACCACTGGGAGCAAGCGGGACACGAACACGGCGGCCTCGCCGTGGCGGGCGAACCAGGTCTCGGCCCGGTGAAGCTCGTGCTGGCGCAGGAAGATGTAGCGGCCCCACCGCTCGATCAGCGGCCGGCCGCCCCGCCATCCGACGGCCCAGGCGACCCAGGAGCCGACCAGGTTGCCGAAGGTGCCGGCCAAGCCAACGGCCACGAAGTTGAGGTGCCGGCCCTCCTGGCCGATGCCGGCCACGAAGGTGGCGTTGGCCAGCGCTCCCCCGAACAGCATGGTGACCTCACTGGGAACCGGAATGCAGGCCGACTCGAGAAGCATGAGGACGAACACGGCCAGCAGGCCGTACTCGAGGATGGTGTCGGTGATCAGGTGCTCCACGCCTGCTCCTGGTCGGCTTGGTGGTCCGGGACCTGGTTGGGTCCGGGGAACTGTATCCGACTACCTGCTCCAGTGGCTCTCGCCGAGGAGGTAGGCGGTGGCAAGGCTCTCCGGGTCCTGCTCGGCCGGCTCACCGTCGCCGGGGCGCTCGATCGCCACCGAGATCGTCCGGGCCGCGTACCGCGGCAGCTCGGTCGGCCCCTGTGGGCCCTCCAGTCTGGCCAGGTCGTTACCGAAACCGGCGATCTTGTAGCTGGACCGCGGCTCCACTCCGGCCCGGCGGAACATGCGCAGCAGGTCGTGGTCCTCATTCTCGAACCGCAGGATGCGGACCTGGCTGCCGGTCGCGGCCGCGGTCAGGGGGACGCCCGGCTCGCGTGGGTAGTCGCCGATCGGGTGGCCGTGGGGACAGGTCCGGGCCTCGCCGATCATCACCAGCATACGGGCCTCCAGCGCCGGGGTGACCCCCATCTCGAATGCCTCGGCCTCCTCGTGCACCTCGTCCCAGGGCACGCCCATGACCTTGACCAGGAACGCCTCGACCAGCCGGTGCCGGCTGACCACGTGCTTGGCCACCTTCTCGCCCTCGGTGGTGAGGGCGATCAGCTTGCCGGGACCGCGGGCGACGAGCCCCTCCCCCTCCAGGCGGCGGACCATCTCGCTCACGCTGGGCGGCGATACCTGCATCGCCCTGGCCAGGTTGGTGGGCGTCCCTTCGATGCCGGCCTCGCCGAGCCAGTAGAGCGATTCGAGGTATTCCTGGATCGCCGGGGTCAGGGTCGCGCTGTCGACCATGACCGTATGGTACTTGGCGCAGGTCGTGCAGGGCAGTCCCGCTCACCCGGCCACCACGACCCGGCCGTCCATCCCGGCGTGCAGGGTGCAGGTGTAGCGGTACTCGCCCGGCCGCTCGAAGCGGTGGGCGAAGGTCCCCCTGGCCTGGTTCCGCGAGCCGAACCCGTCGCCCTTCACGTTGTGGGGGACCGACCCGTCCACGAACCGCCAGGTGACCTCCGTGCCCGGCTCCACCTGGATGGCCGGAGGCAGGAACTTGAGGTCCTTGGCGTCGACCTCGGTGACGCCGGTGACGGGCGGGGCGTCGGCGGGGGAGGCCGACGAGTCGCCCCGGCAGGCAGCCAATGTGAACGTGAGCACAAGTAGGAGCAGGACCGGAATGCGGCGGGGCCGGGATCGCACGGGGTTCCTGGAGGGCGTTGGATCAGTAGTCGCTGGCGTTGAGCGCCCCGATGATCGCGACGATGCCGCCAAGGATCAGGATGGCGGTCAGGACCAGCTCGATGATGGCGATGATGCGGGCCGCCTTGGCCTGGTCGAGACCGGTGAGCCGGCCGCCGGAGGCCTCGATGCGCTTCTCGGCGTTGTTGGCCAGGACCAGGGCGACGATGGCACCGACCGGGGCGCAGATGAAGAACCCGACGATGGCGATGACCAGCGCCGCCGTGGCCGAGCTGTCGGTCTGCGGGGCCGCCGGGTACCCGTAGCCCTGGGGCGCGCCGTACGGCTGGACGTATCCCTGCTGGCCACCGTACTGCTGCCCATATCCTGGTTGGCCGTAGCCCGGTTGGCCGTAGCCCTGGTCGCCGCCGGACGGCCGCGGATCGGGCGGGGGCGGCGCCTGGGGAGGCTGGTAGGGGGGCGGGGGCGGCTCGTGGGGAGGCTGGTACGAGGGCGAGGGCGGCTCGTGGGGAGGCTGGTACGAGGGCGGGGGCGGCGGGGAGCCGCCCAACGGCTCGGTCGGGCGCTCGCCGGGTCGATCGTCTCGGTTGCCGCCGCCAGGCGGGCCGGGCAGGTCCTCGGCCATCTGCAACTCCTCGCGCTCGTGCCTGCGTGCGCCGGCCAGGGCAGGCCCGGCCAGGCGCCCGGAGTTAACCATACGACGGCCAGCCGGCAGGTGGTGCGGTCCGGTCCCGGGTCGGGCGCGAGGTGCTGTCCGAGCGCCTGGGCTGTATGGGCACCTGGGCCGTCGCAGGCGGTACCCGGAGGTTCCAGCGACCCGCTGGGCGACGGTCAGCTGTGGTCGGTGGCGTCCAGGGCGGCGGCCCAGCCGGCGGTGGGGTCGGCGGTGGCCAGGCGGAGAGCCCAGCCGGTGGCTGGCATGCCGTCGTCCCACGCCCACCAGCTGAGCTGGTCGATCCGGGCGCCGAGCTCGGCGGGGTCGGGTGGCCAGTCCAGGCCGACCAGACCGGCGGCCGCCCACCAGGCGTCGAAGCGTCCGAGGGCGGCGCCCCGGCGCACGCCGTGGCCGCCGCCGCTGGCGGCAGCCCACGCCATCCGGGCCATCGCCGCCGCCGCCGAGATCCGGCCCAGCCGGTGCTCGGGATGGCCGAGGGCGGCCACCGCCTCGGCCGGGCCGCCCTCGACCACCACCGCTCTTGCCTCGCCCCCGGACTCGGAGGTCCAGACCTCGACCAGGTCGGTGAGGGCACGGGTGGCGTCGGGACGATCGATCACCGGGCCGGGATCGGTCCGACCGGCGACCATGGTCACCGGCTCGGCTCCCGGGTCCGGCACCTCGCGCTCATCGGACCGGTAGGTGGCCAGCGCATACGCCGGCTCCCACGGCGCCAGCACCAGCGGCAGCTCCAGCACCTCGGCGTGGGCGCCGGGGACGTCGCGGAGGTCCTCCCCGCGCAGGACCCGCTCCTGGGCGACCGCTCCCGCCACCGCGGGCACGGCCAGGTGCGGGGCCAGCTCGGCGAAGGTGTGGGTGGTGGCCGCGACCTCGGTGAGCGGCCCGAGGGCGAACCGGCCGGCCCCCGGCCGGAGCACGCTGGCCGCCTCGGGCGCCGGCCCGTCAAGGGCCATCCGGTACTCGACGTAGGTGGTCACGGGCCACAGCGGCCGTCCACGCTCGACCGCCTCCTCCAGCCGGCGGCGCAGGTCGACCAGGCCGGCCCAGTCGCGGCTGGCGCACAGCCCGTCCACCGCGTGCAGCAGGGCGGCCGGTTCCCCGAGCTCCACCAGCTCAGCCAGGCGGTCCTCGGCCACGCAGCCTCCCTCGACGTCGGCGGTCGCGCGCCATCTTGCCATCTGGAAGGCTTCGGGGCGGTTGCGCCCTGCGCCTCTGCTGCTGGCGCTCGGCGCCGTCACCCTCGGGCTGAGTCTGCTGTGACGAGCTCGCCGCGCAGGACCGTCACGGCCGCGTGCGGATCGCCCGGAACATGGCCGTGTCCTCGGTCTCGGTCGGCGGCTCGACCAGGTGGAACCAGTAGAAGCCGTGCGGCCCCAGGCCCAGCCGGTAGGGCTCGTCGTCGATCACCGGGAACGGGGTCCGGCCGAACATCTCCTCCGGCACCAGGCCGTGGAAGCGGGACAGGTCCAGCTCCACCGGCTGGGCGAACCTCGACAGGTTGGCCACGACCAGCACCACGTCGGCTCCCAGCTGCCGGTAGAAGGCGAGCACCCGGCGGTTGTCGGGGTACAGCGGCTCGTAGTCGCCCAGGCCGAACACCGGGTGCTGCTTGCGGACCTGGAGCATCCGCCGCACCCATTGCAGCAGCGAGGTCGACACTCGCTCCTGGGCCTCGACGCTGCAGGCCTGGTAGCCGAAGACCGGGTCCATCAGGAAGGGGAGGTACAGGGCGGCCGGGTCGGCCCTGGAGAAGCCCGCGTTGCGGTCGCCGGTCCACTGCATCGGGGTGCGCACCCCGTCGCGGTCGCCGAGGTAGATGTTGTCGCCCATGCCGATCTCGTCGCCGTAGTACATGACCGGGCTGCCCGGCAGGCTGTACAGCAGGCTGTACAGCAGCTCGATCTGGCGGCGGCCGTTGTCCAGCAGGGGTGCCAGGCGCCGGGAGATGCCGATGTTGCGGCGCATGCGGGGATCTTTGGCGTACTCGGCGTACATGTAGTCGCGTTCCTCGTCGGTCACCATCTCGAGGGTCAGCTCGTCGTGGTTGCGCAGGAACAGCCCCCACTGGGCGGAGTCGGGGATCTTGGGGGTGCGGTTCATGATCTCGACGATCGGTGTGCGGTCCTCGCGGCGCAGGGCCATGAACATCCGCGGCATCACCGGGAAGTTGAACGCCATGTGGCACTCGTCGCCGTCGCCGAAGTACGGCACCACGTCCGGTGGCCATTGGTTGGCCTCGGCCAGCAGCAGCCGGCCCGGGTACTTGTCGTCGACCTCCTTGCGGACCCGCTTCAGGAACTCGTGAGTCTCCGGCAGGTTCTCGCAGTTGGTCTGCTCCCGCTCGAACAGGTAGGGGACGGCGTCGAGCCGAAACCCGTCAAGGCCCATGTCGAGCCAGAAGCGGATGACCTCGAGCATGACCTCCTGGACCTCGGGGTTGTCGTAGTTGAGGTCGGGCTGGTGGGAGAAGAAGCGGTGCCAGTAGAAGGCCTGCGCCTGGGGGTCCCAGGTCCAGTTGGAGGTCTCGGTGTCGACGAAGATGATGCGGGCGTCGGCGTACCGCTGGTCGGAGTCGGACCACACGTACCAGTCGCGCTTGGCCGAGCCGGGCTTGCGCGACTCCTGGAACCAGGGGTGCTGGTCGGAGGTGTGGTTCATCACCATGTCGGCAATCACCCGGATGCCGCGGGCGTGAGCCGCCTCCAGGAACTCGTAGAAGTCCCCGAGCGTGCCGTAGTCGGGCAGGATCGAGAGGTAGTCGCTGACGTCGTAGCCGCCGTCGCGCAGCGGCGAGGGGTTGATCGGCAGCAGCCAGGCACAGTCGATCCCCAGCCACTGCAGATAGTCCAGCCGCTGGGTCAGGCCGCGGAAGTCACCCTGGCCGTCGCCGTTGCCGTCCTGGAAGCCGCGGACGTACAGCTCGTAGAAGACCGCGGTCTTGTACCAAAGTGGGTCGTGCTGCATCCTCGTCCGCTCCCGAGCCGGCTCCGTAGTAACCACCGAAGGTAATCGGAAAGGTACCCAAAATCGCGACTGGTACGTCGCGCCGCTGGCGCCCTTTCAGATGTTCGACGTCGGGAGGGCGACGGTTGAGGGAATTTCTGTCACCGCCAGGCCGGCCGTGTCCCCCCCTTGGCCTCCCGACGCCCCGACGGGTTGGCCTGTTCGCCGGTCCTCGGTCCGGGCACCCCCGCCCTGACCGCCTCCAGCTGGGCCGCGAAGGCAAGCCCGAGGTAGATGGCCAGCGAGGTCAGGAGGGTCCAGATCAGGATGGCGATGATGCCGGTGAGCGGCCCGTAGGTCTGCCCGAAGGTGTCCGAGGAGAGGTTCAGGTAGAGGGCCAGCAGGCCGGTGAACACAAACCACAGCAGCACCGAGACGCCGGAGCCGACGGCCAGCCACGACCATGACGGCTGGCGGCGGCGGGGCGCGGCCCGGAACAGCAGTGCGAAGGCAACCACCACGAACCCGATGCTGAGCGGCCAGCGCACCACCGTCCAGAGCCCCTTGACCACACCGGACAGGCCGGTCGCCTCGGCCACGTCGGCACCGGCCACAATCAGCACGAACGCGAGCACCGTCAGGAACCCGGCCGTGCAGGCGAGCTTGAAGCCGTTGCCGTACTTCTGGGTGGTGGGGCGGTCCTGCTCGACGCCGTACAGGCGGTTGGCGCCGCGTTCGATCTGGCCCATGGCCAGCGTGGCCGACCCCACGGCGGCCAGCGCACCGGCGAACAGGGCGGCGACGCCGCCGCCGGCTGCGCTCTTGGTCCCCTGTTTGATCGCCTGGGTGAAGAGCTGGCCGGCCGGGCCGGGGGCGAGGCGGTCGACGGTCTGGGTGAGCAGCTGCCGGATCTCGCTCACCTCCAAGGCGGTGGCCAGCCCGACGACGGCGATCACGAACGGCAGCAAGGTGAGCATGACCTGGTAGGCGAGGGCGCGCGAGTGGCTGAAGCCGTCGGCGGCCCGGAAGCGCAGGAACGAATCCTTGAGCAGCTTCCCCCAGCCGGTGTCGCGCAGGGTCCGGAGGGCGTCGTCGCCCTCCAGCTCGTAGGTCTCGGGCACGGAGGTCGCGGTGCTCATGAGGCACGTCCTTTCCCGGCTGGGACACACAATGAGAGGGCGGCGGGAACTACCTCGACCACCAGGTGGTCGCGGGCGTCGGCCAGGTCGCCGTCGCGCTCGACCGGCTGTGGCCGGTCGCAGCTGACCTCCACCCGGCGGGCCTGGAACAGCTCCAGCTGCGGGTCCTTGCGTCGGCGGAGCAGCACCCGGACGGCCAGGGTCAGCCAGTCCAGCACCGTGCGGGTCTCGAGCACGGCAACGTCCAGCAACCCGTCGTCGGGCCGGGCGTCGGGCATGATCGGCAGCCCGCCCTGCAGCCGCCCCAGGTTGCCGATCAGCACCCCCTGGCCGACCCGGTCGATCGGTGGCCGGTCGTCCAGGCGCAGCCGGTACCGGGTGGCCCGGCGGCGCAGGTGCCGGAACCCGCTGAGCACGTAGGCGACGGCCCCCAGATGCTCCTTGAGGTCGGGGTCGGCGTCGCGCAGCATGGCCGCGTCGAAGCCGATCCCGCCCATGACCACGAAGCGGTCGTCGTCCATGGCGGCGACGTCCAGGCGGACCCGGTCGCCCTCGAGGGCGATCTCGACCGCGTCCTGGAGGTCGCTGGGGATGTCGAAGTTGGTGGCCAGCAGGTTGCCGGTGCCGCCAGGCAGCACGGCCAGGGGCACGTCGGTTCCGGCCAGGCCGGTCACGCAGGCCATCACGGTCCCGTCGCCGCCCTGGGCGATGACCAGGTCGACGCCCTCGTCGACGGCGCTGCGGGCCAGCCCCTGGCCGGGGTCCTCGGGGGTCGTCTCCAGCCAGAGCACGTCGAGGCCGGCGCCCTGCAGGGCCTGCTGGGTGTCGCGCCTGCGGTCGGCCGTCTCGCCGCCGCCGGTGGCCGGGTTGAAGATCACCGCCACCCGTCGCGGACGCCCAGCCTCCGCGGCCCGGACGGCCCGGCGCTGGCCGACCCGATCAGCCATGACGCGCCGCCGATCGTCGCGGTCCAGCCGCCGTGCCGTGGCGCAGCTGGCGGTGCAGCACGCCGAGGCGGATGCCACGGACGGCGGCCAACAGCCAGACGCCGCCGAGCAGGAACCCACCGAGCACGTCGGTCAGGTAGTGCATGCCACGGTACAGGCGGGACGAGGCCACCAGCAGCGGGAGCACCACCGCCAGGGTCAGGAACAGGCCCCGGACCAGCGCCGAGCGGGCCCGCTCGGAGGCGAGGACGGCGAGCGCCCCCCACAGGACGATGGTCGCCGCCGTGTGGCCCGACGGGAAGCTCGAGGTGGGAGGCGCCTCGTCCAGGTGCGTGACCGGGGGCCGCTTGCGATCCACCAGCAGGGTGACCAGCAGGAAGATCCCGACCTCGCCGGCCACCGCCACCGCGACCAGCATCGGCTCCCGCCAGCGCCGCCACACCACGGCCGCGACCGCGACCGCGAGCACGGCCAGGACGGTGACGGTGAGGGTGCCGCCGACCTCAGAGGTCACGGCGGTGACGTCGTTGAGGTCGCCGCCGCGGCGGCCGGCCAGCCAGCGGCTGACGCCCGAGTCGGCCCGGCCGATGCTGTCGTCGTGGACGACCTTGCTGAGCAGCCAGCCGGCGCCGGCCAGCACCACCACCAGGACCACGGCGCAGCCGAGCAGGTACAGGGCCGAGGGCACGCCGTCCTGGAGCCGTCGCCAGCGGGCGGCCAGGGCGGCCTCCCGGTCGTCGGAAGCCGGGTCGAGCGGTCCACGGGTCGGCGGGCTGGCCATCGGTCTCCTTCCGAAGAACACCTCTGCACCCCGCGCATTCTCATGCAAGAAGGCGGGCAAACTATCCTCTCGGTGCCCGTGCCCGCCACGGCCATGCTTGCTCTCCCGGTTCGGCGGGAAGTCGCAGGCAGCCCCGACGGGTCCAGCAATCGAGCGATGGGAGGGAGCGACCGTGCCAAGCGCCCGGTCCATCCGCAACGCCGCGATCCTCGGTGGTCTGGGGCTTGCCGGCGTCTACGCGTTCGAGGCGGCCCAGTACCGGCGTACCGCCGCCAAGGGCTATCAGCTGCAAGACCCGCCGGCGCCGGGCACGCCTGACTTCGCCCGCCTGGTTGAGGCGCTCACCATCGCCCCCCTACGCCAGGGCACCCGGGTCACGGTGCTCCGCAACGGCTGCGAGATCTTCCCGGCCATGCTGGAAGCGATCCAGCAGGCCAAGGAGACGGTCAACTTCGCCACCTACGTCTACTGGACCGGCTCCATCGCGCCGCAGTTCGCCGAGGCGCTCGGTGAACGCGCCGCCGCCGGGGTCGAGGTCAACGTCCTGCTGGACGCGGTCGGGGCGGCCAAGATGGACCACTCCCTGATCGACCAGCTGAAGGACGCCGGGGCCACGGTGGCCTGGTTCCGGCCGCCCAAGTGGTACACGCTGCACAAGCTGAACAACCGTACCCACCGCAAGATCCTGGTGGTCGACGGCCGGGTCGGCTTCACCGGCGGGGTCGGGATCGCCCAGGAGTGGACCGGCAACTGCCAGGACGCCGAGCACTGGCGCGACACCCACGTGCGCGTCGAGGGGCCGGTGGTGCGCGACCTGCTCAGCGGCTTTGTCGACAACTGGGCCGAGGCGACCGGCTGCATCCTGTCCGGCCGCCAGCACCTCCCGGACGTGGGTGGCTTCGACGACGGCATCCAGGCCCAGGTCACCCGCTCCACCGCGCAGAAGGGCAGCACCGACGCCGAGCAGCTGTTCTACACCGCGATCGCGTGTGCCCGGGAGCGGATCTGGCTGACCACCGCCTACTTCGCCCCACGAACCGCGTTCGTGGACACGCTGTGCGAGGCGGTCGGGCGCGGGGTCGACGTGCGGGTGCTGACCAACGGCCCCCACACCGACAAGCAGGTCGTCCGCCAGGCCGGGCGGCGCTGCTATGAGCAGCTGCTGGCCTGCGGCGGGCGGATCTTGGAGTACCAGCGGACCATGCTCCATGCCAAGGTCTTGGTGGTGGACTCCCATTGGGTCACGGTCGGGTCGGTCAACTTTGACAACCGCTCGTTCGCGCTCAACGACGAGCTCAACATCTCCTTCCGCGACCCCGGGGTGGTCGCCGAACTCGAACAGCATTTCCTGGCTGACCTCCAGGACGCCCGCGAGCTGGACCTGGCCGCCTGGCGCGCCCGGCCCCTGGCCATGCGCGCCCGCGAGCTGGCCAGCGCAGCGGTGCGCCGGGAGCTGTAACCTTGCTCGGCACCGTCACCAGCATGGTCCTGCTCGCCGGTGTCCTGGCCGCGGTCATCGGCGTGCTCGCGCGGCTCCTCGGCGGCCGGGCCCGCCGCGGTCACGGGCCGGCCGAGCACGCCGCCGAGGAGCTGTTCAGGGGCCGCCTGCTTGTCTTCCTGCGCCGCCGGCTGGACCCGGAGGCGGCCACCGGGCTGGCCCTGACCGTCGCCCTCGGCCTGGTCTTCGCGGCCGCGCTCGGCTTCGGGATGGTCTCCGACATGGTCACCTCCCAGACTGGCCTGTACCGCCTCGACGCGAGCGCGGCCAGCTGGGGAGCCGACAACGCCACCCCGGCCTCGACCCGGGTGCTCGGCCTGATCACCTGGCTCGGCGCCACCGTCACCGTGCTCGCCGTCACCGCGCTGCTCGGGGGACTGGAGTGGCTGCGCCGGCGCCGCCTGGCGGTGCTCGCCTTCATGGTCACGGTCGTGGTCGGCCAGAACCTCATCGCCAACACGGTCAAGGCGCTGGTCGAGCGGGAACGCCCGCCGGTGCCGCACCTGGCCTCCTCCAGCGGGTTCTCCTTCCCGTCGGGGCACACCGCCGCCGCGGCCGCCACCTGGGCGGCGGTCGCGCTGGTCCTCGGCCGCGGCCGCCCCCTGCGGGCCAAGGCCTGGCTGGGCGCGGCCGCGGCCGCCGTGGTGGTGGCCGTTGCCGCATCGCGGGTCCTGCTCGGGGTGCACTGGCTGACCGACGTGATCGGCGGGGCCGCGCTCGGCTTCGGCTGGTTCGTGGTCTGCTCGGTCGCCTTCGGCGGCAGCCTGCTCCGATTCGGCGCCCCGGCCGAGCGGGCCGAGGCCGAGGAGCTGCGGGAGTCCGGCCGCGAGCCGGGCCCTGCCCGCTCCTGACCGGCCGGCGACGAAGGTCGGGAGTAGGCTGTCCGGCGTCATGCGAGCCAAGCCAGGAGGGGGGCCGACCCGATGTCCGACCCAGAGCCGAGCGCCGAGCAGGTCGACAGCCGGGCCGGGTCGCTGGCCGCCGAGCCGGGCTACTCGACCCAGGACCCGCAGGCGCAGGCCAGGGCCCTGCTCGAGGAGTCCGAGGAGCGGGTCGAGGACCGGGCGGCGAGGGACCCGGACGACCAGGGCGTCATCCGCCGCCGGTCGGACGAGGGCGTCAGCGGGGAGTGATGGGGCGCGGCGCTGGCCCGCGCCGTCGAAGCGGAGGATGCTAGGGCCATGACGGTGTCAGCGGCAGGGCTGCAGCGGGCCCTCGATCAGCTCGCCGACCTCAGGACCTCGCCGGCCACGGTGGAGGAAGCGCTGGAGCGGGTGGTGGAGTCGGCTGACGCGCTGTTCCAGGTCGACGGCACCGCGCTGATGCTGGTCGACCGCGACCAGGTCCTGCGCAACCTGGCCGTCTCCGACCGGCGGGCGGCCCTGCTGGAGAGTCTGCAGGCCGAGCACGGCGAGGGCCCGTGCGTGGACGCCTTCGACGACAAGCAACCGGTGGGGAGCGACCACCTGGGCCGGGAGGACCGCTGGCCGGAGTTCTCCCCCGCGGCCGCCGGGCGGGGCCTGCTGGCGGTGCTGGCCAGCCCCATCCCCTACAGCGACCAGGCGGTCGGGGTGGTGACGGTGTTCGCGTTCGGGCAGCACGAGTGGACCGAGGCCGAGCGGGAGGCGATCGTCGCCTTCACCGAGCTGGCCGCCCTGCTGATCATGAACGCCATGGAGGCGAGGGACCGTGGCCGGCTGGCCGGCGAGCTGCAGGTCGCGCTCGACTCGCGGGTGGCGATCGAGCAGGCCAAGGGCGTGCTGGTCGGCCAGCACGGGCTCACCACCAGGCAGGCGTTCGAACGGCTGCGCCGCCAGGCCAGGGACCAGCGTCGACCCCTCTCCGAAGTCGCCAGGGGCGTGGTCAGCGCCGCCGAGCGGCGATGATCGGCTGCTGCTAGCCTTCCGGCATGTCTCTGGATGCCCTCACCTCAGCGGAGATCTCGCTCCCGGCGACGCCCGATGCGACCCAGGTCCGTGAGCGCATCGCCATCCTCTCCCGCCACGTCGACCTGGTCGGGCTGACCGACAACCATGCCGGCAAGCCGCGCATGTCGCCGCTGGCCGCGGTCGCCCTCGCCCGCGAGCAGGGGGTGGCGACGGTGGTCCACGTCTCTTGCCGGGACCGCAACCGGCTGGCCCTGCGGTCCCAGGTCATCGGCGCGGCGGCGCTGGGCTCCGAGGGGATCCTGTGCCTGTACGGCGACCCGGTGCCCGACGTGCCAAGGGTGCGCGACTACACCACCACCCGGCTGCTGGCCGAGGCCAAGGGCTGGGCCGCGCCCAACGAGCTGGCCCTGGGCTGCGTCGCCGACCCGTTCGGGCCCGACGACGAGGGCGAGCTGGCCCTGCTCGGCCGCAAGGTGGCCGCCGGGGCCGACTTCGTCCAGACCCAGATGGTGTTCGAGCCGGCTTCCCTCGCCGCCTTCCTCGAGCAGGCGGCAGAGGGCGGCAAGCTGGGCGACTGCCGGGTCCACGCCAGCGTCCCGGTGATCCGCACCGCCCGGATGGTGGACGTCCTCAACCAGACCCTGCCCTGCCAGATCCCCGAGCGGGCCGCCGGCCAGATCGCCGCCGGAGGTGGCATCGACCTGGCCATCGAGACGGCCATGACCTTGGCCGGGCTGGACCGGGTCCACGCCCTGCACGTGATGTCCTGGGGTTCCGAGGAGCAGGCCGGCCAGGTGGCGGCGGCCTTCCGGGCGGCCAGGGGTGCCCCGGTGGAGCGCGCCGCCCGGTCCTGACCGGCGCCGCCCGGTCCTGACCGGCGCCATCCGGTCCTGACCGCGCCGCCTCAGCGGGGGATGGTGGTGGTCTTGAACTCGTTGAGCTCCGGCCAGTCGTCGACCAGGGCCAGCACCCGATCGAGGGTGGCCCGGGCGCTTTCGGGAGCGGCCGGGCGCTGCATCAGGCGGGCGAACACCGCCCGCCGGTCGGTGACGAAGGTGGGCACGCCGAACACCCGGTGACGGTCGACCGCCCAGGTGTGGTCGGCGGCAAGGGCGCTGGCTGACCGGCCGGTGGCCACCAGCTTCTCGACCTCGTCAGGGTCAAGGCCGGCCGCGGCCACCGCCGCCCGCAGCACCTCGGGGTCGTTGAGGTCCTGGCCGTGGTCGTGGCGGGCGGCGAACAGGGCCAGGTGGACGGCGGGGAACCGCTCGGGAAGCTCGTCACGGACGGCCAGGCCCCAACGGAGGGCGAGCACCCCCGGTCTCGGCTCCTGGCCCGGCTGCCAGACCGCCGGGTCGCCCTCCTGCAGGTGGACCTGGGAGAGGGAGAAGGCGCGGAAGTCGACCCGGTAGGGAGCGCCCGCCGCCAGCGCGCGCACGACCACCTCCGCCGCG